>JBGUNV010000177.1:0-5802 GCA_045117595.1 Lachnospiraceae bacterium | reverse complement strand
TCACGCCGAAAACGGCAAACTGGCCCTGGATAAGTTTTCGGCAGGTGACATCCACCATTATGATGCCGTACTTATGGATATACGCATGCCTGTGATGGACGGACTTGAAACCGCACGGAAAATCCGTGCACTCGACCGTGCGGATGCAAAAACGATCCCTATCATTGCGCTTACAGCCAATGCATTTGATGAGGATGTGCAGCGTTCGCTGCAGGTCGGTATGAATGCTCATCTTTCCAAACCGATCGAACCGGACCGGTTATATCAGACACTCGAAGAACTGATATGGGAATCCGGATCAGCCGGATATGATCATAACAATATTAAACAGGAGGATTCACTATGATAACGTTGGATGCATTAAATAAATTCGGAGCCGATACCGTAAAAGGACTTGCAATGTGTATGCAGAATGAGGCGCTGTATCTGCGTCTGGTCAGTTCCGTTCCCGATGAGACAAGATTTGATGATCTGACGCAGGCTATCGAAAAGAAAGACTATGATGCCGCATTTGAAGCTGCACACGCACTGAAGGGAGTTCTCGGCAATCTGTCACTGACTCCTCTTTATGAAACGGCTTCATCGATCACGGAACTGCTGAGAAGCAAAACCGATACGGACTATTCGCCACTTCTTGCACAGCTGAACAGTTCAAGGGAAAAACTGGCAAAACTGTGCAGCTGATACATATCACGGGGTAATAAGGCAATGAATCTTGAGAAGATCAAAAACATATTTGCAGGGAACAAAAAAGGAAACATAATGCAGGCTGCCGTTATCGGAAGCCTGATAGTCGCTGTGATCCTCATCATCGGAACGGTGCTTACCGGTCGAAGCGCCAGCCGTGATGCGGAAAAGGCCGTCAGGAGCATTTCCCTTCTGTATCTGGATGAACTTGCCGGAAGACGGGAACAGGTCGTTGCCGCCACACTTGAAGACTACATCACCGATGTCGATGTTGCAGTCGGTCTTCTCGACAGGAATGATCTTGCATCCGTGGAAAATCTTCAGGCATATCAGACAAGGATGCAACAGTTATACGATCTCGAAAAGTTTGCCTTTGTCGATGAAAACGGTATCATCTACACTTCCCGCGGTACACGGCATGATATCGATCAGTATGATTTTGACTATAAGACCATTTTCGATCCGACCGTTTTTGTCAGGGACTCGGGCGGAAACGACAGGAAGCTCATCGTCGCCGTTCCGCTGGACCGACTGGATTTTTGCGGAAATACGCTGGTCGCATGCTTTATGGAAATGAGCATGGATCATTTTCTTGATGCGATATCCCTTAAAACCGGTGACAATAATACGACATTCTGTAACATCTACAGGTCGGACGGTGTTCCGTTTACCGGCCTCGTACTGGGAGGTCTGTCTGCCGAAGACAACCTGCTTACCGCTCTTGAACATGCACAGTTTGAGGACGGCTATGATTATGAGACCGTTAAACGCTCATTTGAGGAAGGTATGGGCGGGATCGTATCCTTTACCTACGACGGCATCAGCGAGACCCTCAGCTACACTCCTATCCGCGGAACTGACTGGATGCTGTCATATCTGATCCGTGAAAGCGTTATCAGTGAGCACATAGAAAACATAACCTCCGGCATAATCCGCAGGAGTCTTATACTGTCTCTTATCACGGCTGCCGTTCTTCTTCTCATTTCGGCATTTACAATCCTTCAGACGAGAAAGGCCGTTCGTCTCGCATCCGAACAGGAGACTGCCAAGATCATGCAGCAGGAACTTGAGGAGAGGATCGCACTCCAGGATGAACTCCTCGAACATGAGAAAGCCCGCAGTCAGCAGGATAACATGATCACGGCTCTTGCCTCGGATTACAGAAGTGTTTATTACATCGACCTCGACAGCGGCAGGGGGATCTGCTACAGAAAGGATGAAAAAAATGCCGATGACAACATCGGTCCCGGCGACAGTTTCGATTATGCGGACAGGTTTAAGGAATACGCCGACAAATATGTTACAGCCGAATATCGCAAGGCGTTCCTTGAATTTGTGGACCCCGACTCCGTTCGCGAACATCTTAAGGAAAACACGATCATCACTTTACGTTATCTGATAAACCGTAACGGCGAGGAGTCCTACGAAATGCTTCGTATGGCGGGAGTCAAACATCCTGACGACAGAAAGGATCATATTGTTCATGCCGTTGGTGCAGGATTTACCGACATAGATTCCGAAATGAGAGAATCCCTTGCCAAGAACCAGGCATTATCCGATGCACTTGATACGGCAGAGGAAGCAAACCGCGCCAAAACGGCCTTCCTTTCCAATATGAGTCATGAGATCAGGACACCTATGAATGCGATCATAGGCCTGAATTCGCTCGCCCTCCGGAATCAAGAGCTTCCTGACGAAACAAAGGAATACCTTGATAAGATAGACGCAAGTGCCCGGCATCTTCTCGGACTCATCAACGATATTCTCGATATGAGCCGCATCGAATCCGGGCGTATTGTGTTACGCAAGGAGGATTTCTCCTTCCGTTCCATGCTCGAGCAGATAAATACCATGGTCATGTCTCAGTGCAGCGAAAAAGGGCTCAAATACGAATGCAATCTTACGGGAGGAGTTGCGGATTTCTATATAGGCGACGACATGAAACTTAAGCAGGTGCTCATCAACATACTGAGCAATGCGATCAAGTTCACCGATGCTCCCGGAAGCGTCAATCTTTCAATAGAACGTACAAATGTCTATGATGACCAGAGCACGCTCAGGTTCGTGATAAAGGATACGGGTATCGGAATGGATCCTTCGTTCATTCCGAAGATATTCGACTCATTTACCCAGGAGGATAACAGCCGCAACAACAAATACGGAAGCACAGGTCTTGGAATGGCCATTACCAAGAACATTGTGGAGCTCATGAACGGTACGATATCCGTTGAATCCGAAAAAGGTGTCGGTACAGTCTTTACGGTCATCATTACGCTCAAAAACTGTGAGCAGCCGAGTATCGACAGCAACTACATAAACTTCAGGGATCTGCGCATACTTGTCGTTGATGATGAAGAGGTGGCCGCAGAACATGCAAGACTCGTGCTCGATGAGGCCGGCATCAAGTCAGATATCGCGCTTAACGGCACCGATGCACTGAACATGCTTGAAGTTGCTCATACCAAACAGGAGCACTACAATCTTGTCCTTCTCGACTGGAAAATGCCTGAAATGGACGGACTTGAAGTTGCAAAGGAGATCCGCAAGAGATATGACAATGAAACAACCGTCATAATACTCACATCATTCAACTGGGATGAGATAATGGATGAAGCGCTTCACGCCGGTGTTGACAGCTTCCTTTCCAAGCCTCTGTTCGCCTCGAATGTCATTGATGAATTCGAACGTATCGCCCGCAAGAACAATACGGGCCTGATAAAGGAAAAGAAGCGTGTTCCGCTTGAAGGGAAACGGATCCTCATCGCCGAGGATATGGATATCAATGCCGAGATAATGAAGGAAATACTGGCAATAAGGGAAATCGTATCAGAACGTGCCGCAAACGGAAAAGCAGCCCTTGAAATGTTTGGCGGCAGCGATGAGTTTTACTATGATGCGATACTGATGGATGTACGTATGCCGGAGATGGACGGACTTGAAGCAACCTCAGCCATTAGGGCTCTTGACAGAAAAGATGCCGCCATTGTTCCAATAATAGCAATGACGGCAAATGCATTCGATGAAGATGTACAGCGTTCCCTGCAGGTCGGTATGAATGCCCATCTGTCCAAGCCCGTTGAGCCCGAAAGATTGTACAGGTCACTCGAAGAACTTATATGGGAGGCCGAGACAAAAAGGTGATCACACCTCATCCTGCGACAGTACTCTGAATCCGCTAGTCGATATAACGGATTCCGCCGCTTTGTAGTCCTTGATCTTCATGATCATGGAAGCTTTCTCGGCGCTCGAGAGAACATACATATACTCAATATTAAAATCAACGAGGGCTGTCAGGAGATCATGCAATGACCCCGGTCTGTTTGATATCTCAACAGCAATAACATCTGAAAGCCTTGCAGACAGCCCCTCGGCTTTGAGCGCTTCTATCGCATTTTCGGGATCCCGGACTATGAGTCGCAAAAGACCGTAATCAACCGATTCCGCCAGCGAAAGCGAACAGAGATTGATACCTTTCACCTTCAGAACTTCTGTAACCTTCTCTATACGTCCTTCCTTGTTTCCGATAAATACCGTCACCTGTTTGATCGCCATATTAAACCCTCCTTGCTATACCAGTTTCCTGTTATCAATAACATGTACCGATTTGCCCTCATATCGAGGAAGCGTCTTCGGCTCGACAAGCTTCACTTTAACAGCAAGTCCGAGTGCCTGTTTAAGAACACCCTTAACCTTATTTGACAGATTATCGAGACCTCTCATGTCGTCATCAAAATATCTCTCATCAACCTCAACCTGTACTTCAAGAGTATCCTGATGATCCACACGGTCAACGATCATCATGTAATTCGGTGTTGTCTCATCCATTTCAAGAAGAGCCGCCTCAACCTGGGACGGGAATACGTTCACGCCGCGGATGATGAGCATGTCATCACTCCTGCCCTTAAACTTCTGGATCCTCGGCTGCGTACGTCCGCATTCGCATGTGCCGTATTCGATGCTTGTCAGATCCTTGGTCCTGTACCTGATAAGAGGAAGACCTTCTTTGGTAAGTGTGGTAAACACGAGCTCACCCGTAACATTCTCTCCCACCGGTTCGAGCGTCTTGGGATCGATTATCTCCGGATAGAAATGATCGTCATGAACATGCAGTCCTTTATGGAATTCACAGTCACATGCAACACCGGGACCCATGATCTCAGACAGTCCGTATATATCAAAGGCTCTGATATGAAGTTCCTCTTCTATCATATGACGCATGTTCTCTGTCCAGGGCTCCGCACCGCATATCGCTACCTTCAGTTTGAGATCATCAAGGATACCCTCTTCCTTGACAACCTCCGCTATATGCAGCAGATACGAAGGCGTACAGGCGATCGCCGTAACACCGAAATCCTGCATCATGGTAAGAAGCTTTTTGGTATTTCCGGTTGACTGCGGCACGACCGTTGCACCCATGTACTCTGCACCATAATGAGCCCCAAGACCTCCGGTAAACAGACCGTATCCGTATGCGACCTGGATGATATCCTTTGATGTCACACCGGCGCCTGACAGGCACCTTGCAACACACTCTGCCCATATATCTATGTCACGCCTTGTATAGCCGACAACAGTTGCTTTGCCGGTCGTTCCGCTCGATGCATGTACCCTTACGATCTGTTCACGCGGTACCGCAAACAATCCGAACGGATAATAATCCCTGAGGTCATCCTTGGTCGTGTAAGGGAGTTTCTGAAGATCCTCGATCCCCGTTATATCACCGGGCTCGATGCCGACCAACTGCATCCTTTTTCTGTAGTACTCGACATTATGATAGACTCTGCTGACCTGTTTGACGAGTCTTGCGCTTTGGAGTGTCATCTTTTCATCGGTTGACATGCATTCCTTGGTTTCATTCCAGATCATTTTTTCTCTCCTTTATTTTCACAGACAGTCCCTTACCGGACAGGGACGGCTCCTACAGATTATATCCGACCTCAAAGGCTTTCTTGTTAATATCTACAAACTTCGGTTTAACAGTCCGCTCTATAACCGCGTTCCACTGCTCAATCGTAAAGTCCATATGCTTTGCGGCAACACCGAGTATAACAACATTGAACACCTTTGTATTACCGAGTTTCCTCGCCTCGGCCATAGCATCCACCGATATTACCT
>JBGUNV010000176.1:0-3046 GCA_045117595.1 Lachnospiraceae bacterium | reverse complement strand
CGGTTGCACAGGGCAATAATGTGAGCCCAATTCGACAGACGTATCTGCCGGAGTGTTTCGTTCATAGTCGGTCTCCTTTCCGGCTCTCTTTATTGAGAGTATTGAGGTTTCTGAGAGTCCGGAGACTCTCAACTATGAACGATTATCTCAAAAATCCCTGCTTCGAAGGAGAGGGTATGGTTTACCATTTACGCTGATCAGGGGTAAATGGTAAACCATCCCCATAGGGGAAGAAAATCGCCGCCCCTTAAAGGGCGGCATATCCGCAGCCGACATAGAGAGCTCTGAGGTGACCATCAGATTGTATCCGGCAAGTTTCCGGGCGTTTTCTATAGCCTTCTCATTCATTTCTATCTTCACTTTTCCGTCTGTCTTATTTCCCTTTTTATCTGCAGAAACAAATGAAACATACTTTGCACTGTCGCCGAATTCTGATTTTTTGGCTTGAGATGCTTTAAGCATCCTGGCTTTTTCAACCTGTTTATTGATCTCAAAGATCTGCTTTTCTGCAAGTTTCGGATTAAACGTGGCGACCCGTTTTTCCCTGAGCCTTACCGTATGCTTTTTGCCGTTCCCGTCATAGTAATCATAAGGGAAATCATCAACGCATTCTTTTATCTTGTAAAGGAGATTTCCATTATGATTTTTCACATCTAAGTAATCATTATCGAGCTGTACCCAGACCTTTTCCGTTTCCGGCAGTCCTTTGACCGACTTTGAAAAAATATATCCGTCACCTGCCTTCAGCGCGTGCAGGATGTTGTTGATGCAGTTCAACCCCTTGTCTGCTACCTGTATCGTTCTTCCGGTAACATTTCCACGCTGTTTTAATTCGTCAATGACATTTCTGAGAACTGGTTTTTCGCTTTCATTGCCGGGGTATATTTTCATTCCGATCGGGATCTGATGTGCATCCAGAAGAAGACCAAGTCCTACGATAGGCTCTTTACGGTTTTCCTTTGATGGACCTTTTCTGCGGAAATCATCTTCACGATCTATCTCGAAATAGAAGTTTATACAGTCAAAGTAGGTATGAGAAGTATCAATCCTGAATTTCTGCCTGATCTGGTGATTGTAGATCTCCACGATCTTTTCGTATTCGGAACCTATATATTCAAGGCCTGAATAGAGCTGGTCAAGAGAGAAATCGTATGATCCAAACAGCTTTGGGATTATCTCTTCAAAGGTTCTGGACTTTGAACAGGGACGAACGACTCTTGCGTAAATGAGTGCATCTATAAGGTCGGCAACGCTGAATCTGAAATCTGTTGCCGTTTGCATAAGATCGATATATTTTCTTGCGCCAAGGGAATCGTTCAGGTTCTTTATCGGAAAATATCCCAGGAGTTTTTCAGGAGATTCATCGGAGATCAGGCGGATTTTCTCCTTGCGGTTATTATCAAGACGTTCCTGGTTTAACTTCTTAACGTCCTCGGAGTAAAAGAAAACAGGGTCATCGATGCCTTGATCAATCAGTTCATGTACATAGCCTAAAGGTTTGTATGAACGATGGGCACCGCCCTTGCGTTCCGGATCATAATAGCTCTCATAAAACTGGAGATAAACGCCCTTTTTGTTTTTGGTTTTCTTTAAAAAATATGACATAATGCAACTCTTCACTATTATAGCAATATATAATCAAGGATAAAATAACAGATTTGTCAAGTTTTTAAGAAATAAAAAAAGCCAGCAGTTAAGCTGGTTTCAAGGATATGGCTACCGAAGAAGGTCCTAAACTTTTATAGTGCTAAATCCTAAAGACGGGTATTTACCATTTACGTTTACCATTTACCTTACCGGAACATATGTGGCTTCCCTCTCCAATTTATGTTATACTAAGTCAGACTGAACTTTGTACTGTAACATTATCAACTGCGTAACGTTCAGAAAGGATGACTATGAAGAGGATTAGAAGTATTCTGTTAATTGCTGTTCTTTTATGCCTGCTTGGAAACGGAAGATCGGCCAAAGCTGCAGGGGCCGATATATGGAGAGGCCAGTACGCAAAGATATTGGATAATCCGTCTCTGGTATCAGACTATTTGAATGTCAGTTATGAGAATACGTATTTCGGAGGAGATTTCTATTTCAGCGGTTATTTCCTGTGTGATGTAGATAATAATGGTATCCCGGAACTGTTTCTCCGATCGAACCACTCTCTGACAGCGGTTTTAACCTGTACAAATGAGGGCAGGATAATAGGGTTAAGTATTGATGGATATTATAAGATCAATAAGAAGAAACATGTTCTTGTTGTAAAAGGGCACTGGCATGGCGCAGGCGGGAGCGGGATATATGAGTATGCAATATATAAAATTGCAGGAAAGGAAATCAAAGATCAGGCTTACATTGATAAGATGTCTTCGTATACAGTGCGCGTTAATGGGAATTATTTTAGAGGATCCCGCAGTAAATACAATAAAGTTTATAAAAAGTATGTTGCCGGCGGGAGACTTTTTGAGAACTATCAATTCTATAGCTTAAAAGATAAAACCGGTCTTTTAGTAATTCAGGAATAAATCAGGCAGCTGAAGCTGCCGCGCGCGGCGCAATCCCTTCGGGACAGAAATGAAAAACCAGAATGATGTAAAAGTGGGCAGCCATCGGAACAGATCTGGCATAATGGGACAGTATGGATTACTGTCCTTTTTAATTGTATGCCTGCCGGCGAGCAGATATATTTGGCTGATTTTATGAGGAGCGTTACTGATGAATTATAATCATCTCTGCCTTGGATGTTTCAGAATAAATGAGAAAGATCCAAAGATCTGTCCGTTTTGCGGCTTTGATAAGGATACATATAATCAGGAAGCTTTCGAGAAAATGTATCTTCCTGCAGGAACTGTTCTTCAGGGCAATTATCTGCTGGGAAGGATGCTTGGAACGGAGGGATTCGTAATAACTTACCTGGGCTTTCAGCTCAACCTGGACCGCATTGTGGTGATTGAAGAGTTTTTTCCTTTCGATATAGCCGTACGCAGCGAGGGGAAGGGACTGCCCGGAGAGGGATTCCAGGTCAGATTATCTGACCCCGGCACTGAAGAAT
>JBGUNV010000175.1:0-3507 GCA_045117595.1 Lachnospiraceae bacterium | reverse complement strand
CCACAGGGCAGACCGCTTTGCATTTCCCGCAGCGGATGCATTCCGGGCTGTTGATATGCTCCGTTACCTTCACCGCCATCGGACATACATTCTCACAACTTTTGCAGTCTACACATTTTGATTTGTCCAGATCCATCCGAAACAGACTGAACCGGTTGAACAACGAATAGAAGGCACCGAGCGGGCACAGGTATCTGCAGAAGAACCTTGGGACAAACACAGATCCAAGGATCACCAGAATCAGGATACCCAGCTTCCAGTTCCACAAAGCTCCGGCCGTTTTGCGCAGACTTTCGTTCATCAGAAGGTGCGGAATTCCTCCCTCCAGCGTTCCTGCCGGGCAGATGTACTTGCAGAAATAGGGAGGCGCTATGCCGAACTGGTTTACTGCAAGCATCGGGAGCAGGATCACCAATACTGCAAGGATCACATATTTCAGGTATCTGAGAGGCTTATCGATCTTTTCGGGCACATGCAGCTTTCTTGCCGGAATCCTGCCAAGCAGATCCTGCACCAGTCCGAAGGGGCACAGAAATCCGCAGATGAGCCTTCCGAATAATACACCAAACAGCATCAAAGTGCCGAGGACATAAAAGGATATATTATGTTTTGCCCCGCCCTCGACTGCCTGCAGGGAGCCGATCGGGCAGGCACCAAGCGCTCCGGGGCAGGAGTAACAGTTCAGCACCGGAAGGCAGACCATCTTGCTCGTTCCCGTGAAGATCTTACATCCCGCAAAGCCCGCTGCATAGCCGTTCACAAGTGCTGCAGATGCCAGTTGGATCAGCAGACGGAACCTTTCATGCAGCCCGGGTCTGTCTTTGGTCTCTACCCTATCCCGATGCATTCCAGACATATTCTCACCGCCTTTGCAAATACCTCAAGATGTTCTCCCCGGAGCACCCCGAGAAGAACAAATATCATACCGATGCTGAATGCCGCAATTCTCAAAAGCCGGGTCAGTTTTCTGTCTCGTCCGGTCATGAGATCGGCTCCTTTCCCATCGCTTCCAGAGCCTTGTTGATATGCTCCGTATAAACCGTCTTGATATCATCTTCCGCCCCGATGATGGCCTCGCAGGCCTGATTGCCGCTGCTGTCTACAAAGATCGTAGTCGGGGTATACTGGATCTCCTTGGTGAAAGTCTCCAGATCTCCGTCTCCGCGCATCAGTGTAACGCCATCGAAGTCTGCCGTTTCCAGAAAACTGCTGACAAATTTCATATCATCTTCACTCAGGTCCTCAAGCCCATCCAAACAGTAGGTGATCAGTTTTACATTATCCGGAAGCGATTTCCCGAATGCCGCCAGCTGCGGCAGTTCCTCTGTACACGGCTCACATGTTGTCGACCACACGTTGATGATCGTCAGATCCGCTTTCGCCAGATCATCCTGTGTGAACTTTTTCCCATCAAGTGTACTGGCTGTGAAATTTGCGAGAGCACTGAAGTCCGTCCTGGCTGCGGATGCGTCCTCATCCGGATCCGCCTCGCCCGTGCCGCATCCTGCAAACGCGAACATCGCCATGACAGCGATCATCAGGATCGCAGCGATTCTTAATTTCTTCATTGTATTTACCGCCTTTCTGTTAACTGGTTTCTTTATAGTCCCATTAAACAGAAAGCAAAAGGCTTCTTCCTGCGTGATCCTGTCACAGATTTGCCACAATCATGCAACAACAGTCTGTTTTTCTATCAGCGCTCTTACATCCGCCAGCGCTTTTCCGATGTCTTCGGTGATTGCAAGCCCCTTGTCCTCCAAATCTCCCAGGCTCCACTTCAGAACGATCCTGTCGATCAGATAGTTAGCAGGGATCAGCAGCAGCCACAGCCATGACGGGATGAATATGATAAACCATAGTGGCAGCAGTATGTTATATAGTTTTGTACTGTTCTTCCTTTCCATTTAGCAGAGTTCCTTGCTTAATGATTCAAGCACACATCTTGCAACTTCATATGCCTCCGGCCACTCGCTGGCACGGGGACCTCCGATGCACAATTCTGTTTCTTCAGGCAGAGTTCGTATCCAACTGATGGCAGCTGGTACATCATTCATACCTATAACAGTACACATTGGCTTGCCTAGTACTTCGCCTTCCTGCAATCCTATGTCAGTCCCGGGAGACACATATGCGCCTTCAGGCAGGATAGTGAGGATTGCATCACAGTCACGCATATTCCATTTTGTCCGTTGTTCTGTTCCTTCTGAAGGTGTCTCCGTTAGCTTCGGATAGTCCTTAAGGAGTCCGGGAGCAACTGTATAGTCCTCTGCCCATCCATTCTTGGGGCACCATCCGCATAGAGGAATCTCATGTTCCCTGGCAAAATCCATCGCCGCCCGGTCAACGCCTGTTTGCCCACCTGTACGTATCTTAACTATTTTCTTCACTCGAATGTTCCCGGTCCTTCGTCATTGAAATCTCTGAAACTCATTGAACTTTGTCACCTCTGAAAGCGCAGACACGGATCATGAATATCCTCATCAGGATCATCATCTTCCGGAAGACCTTTTTCAATAATCAATTCTGCCGAGCCTTCTTCGAGAGAATTATGCTCATCATAATGAATATGATCCCCCGAAGCTCCATCTGCAAGCGCCGTCAGATGCTTTGCCAGCGAGAGTAAACCTTCTCTGTTTGCAGATATTACGATCTCACCGCTTTTGGCAACCGCCTTGATTTCAAATCCATCTATCCATTCTATTTCCATAACGATTTCCCTCACAAAGCAGAACTTTTAGCATATCTTCTTAATGTATCTCGACTGCTTTTATATTAACACAAGCAGTCGTTCTCTGAGGTTGTTATCGTTCCATTTGTCTTTTGCGTTTCTGTCTTTGTAACTGCTGAAGATAATCATTACAATCTTTGCCATATGCTGGAGGTTCATCCCGTACTATATACTTGTTTCCAAGTTGCTCCGATATGGATCTTGTTGCACTCCTGCCGGCAAAGTCATTGTCCAGATGAAGAGCAATCGTATTTATTTGCGTTTGATTTTGCGTCATATTTTGAAGCGCAATTGGCAGTTTCGTTTGCTTGTTATTCGTGCTTGGCGCATAGACGCCTCCTAGCGACAGCATAGGTTCTGCTCTCCATTCGCCTGTTCTCATCTTCATTATTGTCGCGTATGAGAGCAGATCTATGGCACTCTCGAATACATGAAGTGTGCTGCCGGCACGATCGATTCTGAATGAATATCTCTTATCAGATCCTGCAGCTTCGCCCATCAATCGTTCTCCTGTTGTTGCTCGATAGAATGCATATGCTGCATTACCCGTCTCATCAAATCCTACAAATATGCAGTTGTGATATGGCAGCGATTCGTACAGTAGTCCTTCATCAATGCAAGCCTTGATGACGTCACTATCTATTCCGCGACTTGTAAGATATCTGATAACTTCAAAGTTAGTCTCAGACTTATCTGGCAGAAGCAACTTCCTTTTCACATCACAATCAGGTTTTCTGCTTATTTTTGCGTCAGTATCATGAAGATCCGTGCCTTCTTTG
>JBGUNV010000174.1:0-2058 GCA_045117595.1 Lachnospiraceae bacterium | reverse complement strand
TTGACCACCAGTTCTGGACCACTATCACGGTAAAACCGGACATTGGGCTCTTTTCGGCATATCCGGTGATCAGTCCGCCATCATAATCGCGCATCAGAAATCTGCTTCCGCGGTGATACAGTTCGGCATATTCCGTATCCTCTATATTGGTCTTGCTTTCCGCACTCAGTTCAAGGCCCTTGTACGGGTGATTGATGATCGTCCCGTCCTGATCGACCAGGAATGAATAACTGTCGGCAGTATAACTGTCATCGAGTACGTCTATCAGTTTATCAAGCAGGCAGTCTATCCCGATCACACCGATCAGTTTTCCGTCACCGGAATATATACTTCTGGAAAAAGTTATACAGTACAGTCCCGTCTGGGCATCAAAATACGGTGAAGAAATCGATAATCCCGATCCGGACTGCACGCAGTCGATATACCACTGTCTCTCTTCAAGCACAAAGTCAGGCCCGGGCACCCAGCCGTTATTCATGATAACGGGGTGCTCCTTATTATCGGGATTGGCTATATAGGCAAAAGTAAGATCACTGTAGTTTCCGGCCACATCATCAAGCCAGCTGACAGCACGATCATAGTCCGACATGATCGCCGGATCGGCGGTTATCATGTATGAAAACATTCTGAGGATACTGTCTTTCTGCTGTATCCACTGTGTCACTTCGCCGTTATACTTGTCCGCCTCATTGTTGATCCTTGCCTGGCCCCACCGCGTCGTAACACCTATACACAATGCAAGGCCTATCACGATAGCACCGATCAGTATCCCTATGACGCCGTTACGCATACGTTTGCTGGAAGCGGAAGTTACTGTTTTTCCTTTATTATCCTTCTTACGGATCCGTTCATCTTCATACCTGAGTATTCCCGAATACGAAAACAGATTATCCATCTTTTCCCACAGTCTCTGTCCGGCTTCCGAAACAGAGCGCATGGCATCGGACTGTGATCGTCCTGAGCCTTCATAGGAACTGCTGATCTGCATTATTTCCTTGAGAGGATCGCGAAGATCCCATGTGAGTGATGAGATAAACCCCTCAGTTGATGAAAGGAGATTCTCCGCCTTTTGCTGGTTGCTTATGCTCACCATGTAGAACACCATTATGACGGTCAGCATCAGAAGATCTATCGCACCAAGCATGATCATCTGTGAATAGACCTCTCCATAGAGGGATGAAAGATCGGCAACAAGAATGAGCCTCCATCCGTTGCTCGTTTCACTGGCAAATATCGCCCGTTCTCTCTCGTCGACACGGGTACTGAAATATCTGTGTTCCCTGCTTGCCGTGACTCTCTCAAACACTTCGGTATACTCCGGCATCTCACTGACCAGATCCTTCCCCTGATAGTCCTCCTCGGAGCATCCCACGATCGTACCGTTGTTTGTTACGATCATTGCAAAACGGTCCTGGGCATCTATCATCCTGGCCACAATGCTCTGAACCTTGGCAAGTGAGTAATCCATTGCCGCAACCGTTTTCCCGTCGGATAACCTGTATGAAAATGTAACGCACAGACTCTTCGTGTTCGCATCGATATAAGGCTCGGAAATATAAACCTGTCCGGGATGTTCCATGGCTCCTGTATACCACACACGTTCCGTTGCACGATAATCATCCGGAAAATCAAATCCCGGGATAAATGTCCATTCGGGCGAAGCTGCATAAACCGAAAAGCAGTTACCCTCTGATATCTCATAATAATAATCTTTCTGAGAGACTATGTACTCTTCTATCCTGTCCGCAGATGCCGAATCGTTTATCAGCTGTTCAAGCCCCATGGAATAATGCAGTGTTCTGCTCTCGGATTCGGAGACCGACTGCTGCAGTTCACCTTTCAGGCTGCTGATCTGTACCTCGCCTATTCTGCCCACCTGCTGTGTTCCGGTGTTATATATTATGTTGATGTTCATTATCATGAACGCTATGAAGATCAATGCGATCACACCTATGAAAGCATTGTTCACCCTTGCCTTCCTGCCTGTCTTCTCCCTGTACTTCTCATCCTCAAGAAGAAGCATGAAACCGAAGAATGCGACAGCTTCAAAAAACAGCT
>JBGUNV010000173.1:0-30361 GCA_045117595.1 Lachnospiraceae bacterium | reverse complement strand
CCGGTGCGCTGCTGACTATCCAGGCAGTTGATGTTTATGAGGTAACAACCCAGATTGATGAATATGACATAAATAATGTCAGGGTCGGACAGGACGTTGTGATCATGACGGATGCTACCGGAGAAGATGAGATCGACGGCAAAGTGACCTTTATCGCACCTGTAGCAAAGCCTGCTACGGGTAATTCGACGTCGAACACATTTGAGGTCAAGATAGATATTACGGAAAGGGACGAAAGGCTGAGGCTTGGAATGAGCGCCAAACTGAACATACTGGTGGACACGCATAAGGATGTGCTTGCCGTGCCTTACGATGCCATAGAGGAAAAGGAAAACGGTGATACTGTCATATATGTATCCGAAAAAGGCACGACTGAGGAGGTGCAGGATAATGGCAAAAAGAACATACTCGGTATTGAGGTTATCGGAATGGACGGCCGGATAAAGAATACAGACGATAAGGAAGATAAGAAAACCGGCGGGTTCGGATCTGACAAGGGAAATGCCAGAGAGGTGCCTGTAAAGATCGGACTTGAGAGTGATTATTATACCGAGATAATCGGTCAGAATATAAATGAAGGTATGACCGTCCTGGTAAACAGTGATGCAGGAAATGTTAAGGGCGATATGGATATTTTCATGGGAATGTAAATGGAAAAAAAGCTGATCATTGATATGAATAATATCGTTAAACGGTATTTTATAGGAAAGCCGAACGAACTTGAGGTGCTCCACGGAATAAACCTGAAAGTATATGAAGGCGAGTTCGTAGCCGTTGTAGGCCCTTCCGGTTCGGGAAAATCAACGCTGATGAACATGATCGGTGCACTGGATCTTCCAACGATGGGACAATATAAACTTGACGGCTTTGATATGTTTCATGCCAGAGAGGATGATCTGTCTGCCATCCGGAACAAAAAGATCGGATTTGTTTTTCAGACATATAACCTTATAGCAAGGATGACAGCTCTCAAGAATGTTGAGCTTCCGATGCTGTATGCCGGAATGGGCAGGCGTGAGAGAAACATCAGGGCAAAAGAACTCCTGGATATGATGGGGATGAGTGAGAGGATGAACCATAAACCTGACGAACTGTCGGGAGGTCAGAAACAAAGAGTTGCGATAGCAAGGGCGATGGCAAATGATCCTGCGATAATACTTGCGGATGAGCCGACAGGTGCACTTGATTCTGCTACCGGAAGGCTCATAATGGATATTTTTCACAAGCTGAACCGGGAACAGGGCAAGACCATTGTACTTATCACACATTCGCCCGAGCTTGCCGAGGAGACTCAGAGGATCATGACATTACATGACGGCCTGATAGTCAGCGAGAGAAAGGGGACCGGAAAAGTTGCTGCTGGGTGAGAATATTGCAATGGCCTTTGCATCAATAATGGCCAATAAAATGAGAGCACTTCTGACAATGCTCGGTATCATAATCGGAATAGGGTCTGTTATCGCCATAAGAACGGTCGGTAATTCCGTGACGGCTTCTTTTACTGATTCAATGTCATCTATGGGAGCTACCAATATAAATGTCGGTGTCACTCAAAGGGAGACCGAAACCGTCAAGGGAGGAGAGAGCGGGCTGGAATTCATGGGACGCCGGGACAGAAAGACTCCCGAGGAAAAAGATTATATCAAGAATTACATGATAGAAGAATTCGCAAAGGAATTCGCTGACAGGATAAACGGTATTCTGTTAAGCGCGAGCCTGGGTTCGGGCCGGATAACGATCGGTGACAAGAGTGTCCCGGTATCGGTTATGGGTGGTAATAATGATTTTTTAAAAGGAGAGAAACTGGAGCTTCTTGCAGGACGCGAGATAGGGTCGAAGGCTCAGAAAGGCGGTAAAGCCGCATGCCTCATATCCGACTATGCGGCAAAAAAACTGTTTAATTCCGAGGATTACAACAAGGCACTGGGGCAGAAGGTGGAAGTCGTATCCGAAGGTACATTTTACGATTTCTTCGTGGTAGGTGTTTACAAACTTGAAGAGCAGGGTACGCTGTTCGGGGGGAATGAGGATCGGGAAACACTTTTGTATACGACACTCGGATGTGCCAAAAGTCATACACATACTGATGGTTTCGCCAGTTTCACGGTCGCCAAGAAACCTGATGTCGATGTGGACTCGAAGGAACTCAGGAGTCAGATACAGATATTTTTTGACAGATATTATCATACTAACAGGATATTTGAGGTCACGACATCGAGCATGGAAGGAATGCTTGAAGAATTCAGTAAAATGCTCGGAACCATATCCACGGCTATTTCTGTCATTGCAGGGATAGCACTGCTTGTAGGCGGTATCGGGGTCATGAACATTATGCTTGTATCCATCTCAGAGCGCACACGTGAGATAGGAACCCGTAAAGCTCTCGGTGCCACAAACGGATCTATACGTCTGCAGTTTATCATTGAGGCTATGGTGCTGTGCTCGATAGGAGGGATAATCGGAGTGATACTGGGTGTGTCCGGCGGTTCTTTGGCGGCAACTAAATTCATGGAAGCACAGGCTCATCCTTCGCTGTCAAGCATTTTGGAATCGGTCGGTTTTTCCATGGCGATAGGACTGTTCTTCGGATATTACCCGGCTAATAAAGCGGCAAAGATGAATCCCATAGATGCCCTGACGTACGAATAAAAACAGAAAGATGTCCTATATATAACAGAAAGGCCCCTCTCATCAAAGAGGAGCCTTTTTGGTATTCATTTAACCGTGATCACTTACCCATGATCACCTCAACGTTATATTCCTTTACACCTTCTTCGATCGGGACAATACAGCCGGAAATTTCATTTCCGTTAACGGTCATTGACCTGACGCCCTTTTCGATGTTGTCGGGATTCTTGACGCTGATGTTATAGGTTGCCCCGCGGAACTTTCTGGTGATCTCGAAATCGCCGAAATCATGCGGTATGCACGGATCTATCTGAAGTCCCTTATGGGTCGGATATATACCGAGTATATACTGACTGATATTTGTGAATGTCCAGGCAGCAGTTCCTGTCAGCCATGAGTTTTTGCCTTCACCGGGAATGTATGCGTCGGCACCGGCAACCATCTGACAGTAAACATACGGTTCGGTCTTGTGGATCTCGGATATCTCCTCCGTGTAGGCCGGACATGTCTTTTTGTATATCTCAAATGCACGGTCACCTCTTCCTATAACCGTCTCGGCGATCGATACCCAGGGATTGTTGTGACAGAAGATACCGGCATTTTCCTTGTATCCGGGCGGATACGAGCTGATCTCACCAAGCTCGAGATGATATGTCGTATAGGCCGGCTGAAGGATCATAACACCGTACTTGCAGTCGAGATGTTCCTTCACGGAATCCAGAGCCTTTTGTGCCAGACCTTCCTTGACACCGATACCTGCAAGCGAACAGAAACCGTTTGATTCGATGTAGATCTTACCTTCCTCACATTCCTTGGAACCGATCTTCTTGCTGTATGCATCATATGCTCTGACGAACCATTCGCCGTCCCAGCCATCGGTCAGTACGGCATCATACATCTTTTTGACTTCATCACGCGCTCTTGCGGCCTCGGCATTATCACCGAGTTCTTCGCAAAGCTGGGCATATTCCTCACCGTATTTGACGAACATTCCTGCTATGAATACCGATTCGGCAACAGGGCCTTCGGAAGGACCGAATGTCTGGAATGATTCACCGGGATGCTCTGAGAAGCAGTTGAGGTTCAGACAGTCATTCCAGTCCGCACGTCCGATAAGAGGAAGATTGTGGGGACCCTTGTGATTTACGATATAATCGAATGATCTCTTCAGATGCTCCATAAGAGTCGTGGCAACGCTCATGTCGTTATCGTAAGGGACCATCTCCTTCAGGATGGACAGGTCGCCGGTCTCACGAACGTATGCGGAAGTACCCGCGATCAGCCACAGGGGATCATCGTTAAAACCGGATCCGATGTCGGAATTTCCCTTCTTGGTCAGCGGCTGGTACTGATGATATGCGCTTCCGTCCTCAAACTGTGTTGAAGCGATATCGATAATACGCTCCCTCGCACGCTCCGGGATCAGATGTACGAATCCGAGCAGATCCTGGTTGGAATCCCTAAATCCCATTCCACGGCCGATACCCGACTCATAGTATGAAGCGGAACGGCTCATGTTGAATGTGACCATACACTGGTACTGGTTCCATATGTTGACCATCCTGTTGACCTTTTCGTTGTCAGATCTGACAGTGTAGATCGACAGCAGGTCTTTCCAGTATTCCGTGAACCGGTTAAATGCCCTGTCAACGTCAGCATCTGTAGCGTATTTGGCAAGGAGGGTCTTTGCGGGTTTCTTGTTGATGATGCCTTTTGATTCCCATTTATCATCAACGGGATTCTCGCAGTATGCAAGTACAAATATATATGACTTGGTCTCGCCGGGATCAAGGTCAACATTTATCTGATGAACGGCCACGGGTGACCATCCGTGCGCGATGGAGTTTGTGCACTGACCTTTTTCAAATATGACCTCGGGGTCATGATTATCATGGTATGCACCAAGGAATGCATCCCTCGATGTATCGAATCCGTCAATATCGGCATTTACGGAATAAACCGCATAGTGGTTACGTCTCTCTCTGTATTCGGTCTTGTGATATATGGCACTGCCTACAACTTCGACTTCACCTGTTGAGAAGTTACGCTGGAAATTCTTCATATCATCATCGGCATTCCACAGACACCATTCAACATATGAGAACAGTTTGATGGACCTCTTGACGGAGGAATTATTGGTAAGCTTTATGCGGCTGATCTCACATGTGTCGCCGAGCGGGACAAACGAGAGAACGTTAGCCTCGATGTCCTTCATTACGCCCTTGAACTTGCTGTATCCGAGCCCGTGACGGCATTCGTACATATCGAGTTCCGTTTTAGTTGGCTGCCATCCGGGATTCCATACACAGTCTCCGTCTTTGATATAGAAATATTTGCCGTTTACATCAGCAGGCACTCCGTTGTAACGATATCGTGTAAGTCGCAACAATTTTGCATCCTTATAAAAAGAGTAGCCGCCGCAGGTGTTGGAGATCAGACTGAAAAAGTCGTTTGTACCAAGGTAATTGATCCACGGGAGCGGCGTTTTCGGGGTGGTAATGACGTATTCGGCATTGTCGTCATCAAAAAATCCATACTTCATAATAAATCCTCTCCATTCTTAAACGTTTAAGTAAAAAACAAAAAAAATAAAACCCTTCAACGTGTAGTATATGATAAATATTCTATAGGGACAATAAAAAAATGACAAAAAGTTACACATTTGTTAAATGTAACAAAAACGATTTGGTATTTTGTACAAAAAAAACTAAAATAAGTGTAGAAAAGTAGAAAAAGTTGATATATACTAATTAACGAAAACGATTAAGGAGCATGATGCCATGATCTCAATGAAGGACATTGCGGACAGGTGCAGCGTTTCCGTAGCGACTGTCAGTAAAGCTCTGAACAATCACAGTGACATAGGGGAAGAGACCAAGCGCAATATCAGGGAAACTGCCGAGAGGCTCGGATACCATCCCAACAGTTCCGCCAGGGCACTCAAGACAAAACGTACCAACAATATAGGGGTGCTTTTTGTAGATGAGGGACGAAGCGGTCTGACGCATGATTATTTTGCGAAGGTTCTGGACAGCTTCAAGCGTGTGTCTGAGGTATCGGGGTATGATATCACGTTCATTAACGCGACCAGCCAGAAGATGACCTATCTGGAGCATTCGAGATTTCGCGGTGTGGACGGGGTTGTGATAGCCTGTGTGGATTTTGATGACAGGGATGTTATCGACCTGATAAACAGTGAGATCCCTGTTGTTACCATCGACCACGTATTTGATAACAGGATATCGGTCGTTTCCGATAATATCGGAGGTATGCGTACTCTTGTTGAATATGTGCATTCTCTCGGACATGAAAGGATAGCATATATATACGGAGATGATACAGCCGTTACGAGAAACCGTGTGGCAAGTTACTATAATGCGCTGAGGAGTCTCGGTATTGAGGCTGAGGATAACTATGCGATAGCAAGTGCATACCGTAATCCCAAGAAGGCAGCACAGTGTACGAAGCAGCTTCTGTCATTGAAGAATCGACCGACATGCATACTTTATCCGGATGATTATTCCGCGATCGGAGGTCTCGGTGCGATAGAAGAGGCGGGACTTGTAGTACCGGATGATATTTCCGTGGTAGGATACGACGGTCTGTATGTATCGCAGATAATTAATCCCAGACTTACGACATATGAGCAGAACAGCGAGGAGATAGGCCGTATCGCTGCCAAGTCGCTGATAAGACTCATGCGTGATCCGAAGAGCACATTAATAGAAAGGATCCTCGTCCCCGGTAAGATAATCGAGGGAGGATCCGTTAAAAAGATCAACTGATAATACGCAAGTATTCATATACGAGCGACTCCGGTTTTTCTTGCCGCATCCGCAACCGCGGCGGCGACTGCCGGAGTTACTTTTTTGTTGAAACTGTCGGGAATGATATATTCGGCGCTTCTGTCGCTGTCTGTTACGATTGACGCTATGGCAGATGCCGCGGCAAGTTTCATCTCTTCGTTAATATCTGATGCACGAACATCGAGTGCTCCGCGGAAGATTCCCGGGAAGGCAAGTACATTATTGATCTGGTTCGGATAATCGCTCCGTCCTGTAGCCATTACGGCAACGCCTGCTTCCTTTGCTTCTTCGGGTGTGATCTCCGGAACGGGATTGGACATAGCAAAAACTATGGGATTATCGGCCATGGTCGATACCATATCCTTTGTAAGGATCCCGGGGCCGGAAACTCCTATGAACACATCGGCGCCTTTTATGACATCCGCAAGCTTTCCTTTCTTCATCAGACGGTTGGAGACCTTGGACATCTCCTCCTTGACGGGATTGAGATTGTCGCGCCCCTCATATATGGCACCTGTCCTGTCGCACAGTATCACGTTTCGAAGACCTGTTGACATCAGGAGTTTTGTTATGGCTATTCCGGCAGCACCAGCACCGCTGACAACGACTTCGATGTCTTCCATCTTCTTATCTACAAGTTTTAAAGCATTGATAAGACCTGCCAGAACAACAACGGCGGTCCCGTGCTGATCATCATGGAATATCGGTATGCTGCAACGCTCCTTGAGCTTCTTTTCTATTTCAAAACATCTGGGTGCGGCAATGTCCTCGAGGTTGACACCGCCAAAAGACCCCTCAAGAAGAGCAACGGTTTCAACGATCGTATCCACATCCTTGGACCTGATGCACAGAGGGAAGGCATCGACATTACCGAATCTTTTAAACAGAACACATTTGCCCTCCATGACGGGCATTCCTGCCTCGGGACCTATATCACCGAGTCCGAGTACTGCGGTACCGTCTGTTACTACAGCGACCAGATTGGATCTTCTCGTATATTTATAGGAAAGATCGATATCATCCTTTATTGCGAGACAAGGCTGGGCTACGCCGGGAGTATATGCAACGGCGAGTTCCTCCATTGATTCTACGCTGCAGCGGGGTGTGACTTCGATCTTGCCCTGCCATTCTTCATGTTTGGTAAGTGCGAGTTGTTTTGGGTCCATAGTGTTATTCCTTTCATAAAAAAAAGCCTTTCGGCTTTGCCAGAAGGACGCTCGTCCGATCCTTAATTCGACTGCGTCATAAGGTACCATACCCGCTCAAACGGCGCTCTGCCTGTACCGATCACAGATCGGTACATATAGTACTGTAGCCCGAAGGGGGAACCAACGGGCTACGATGAGGGGAGTATAAATAATTAATAAGGGGTCGTAAATGAGAATCTATTGAAGGGGAGATTCTCGCTTACGAATGTTATTATAGTATGAAAGCGGAAAAAAAACAACTGTTTTTGGAAAATAGTAGTAATTTTTTTTTATAATACAACATCTTGCGGAAGCGCGTATTTTCGGGCCTGAACGGATAGGGGCGTGATTTTGGCCGGTATATACAAGGACTTGCAAAAAAGGTAACAGTATTGCACAATATGTAGACAGAGGAGCCGCCGGGAGAGAGGAACGGTATTATGTACAGATTGATGGCGCCGTGCCATTTCGGAATGGAAGCGGTATTGAAAAGAGAAATAAAGGATCTGGGGTATGAGATCTCGGAGGTAATGGACGGTCGTGTGATCTTTTCCGGAGGGGAGGATGCCGTTGCACGGTCTAATGTGTTCCTGCGCACTGCCGAGAGAATACTTCTGATCACAGGTGATTTTACGGCTGAGTCGTTTGACGAACTCTTCGAGGGCATAAGGAAGATCGACTGGCCGGAATATATACCCGAGGATGGCCGGTTCTGGGTAAAGAAAGCCGCGAGTGTCAAATCAAAGCTGTTTTCTCCGTCCGATATCCAGTCGATCACCAAGAAGGCTATGGTGGAGCGCATGAAGGAAAAATATGCGAAGGACTGGTTTGCCGAGGACGGGGCTGATTTTCCGCTCAGGATCTTTATAAATAAGGACAGGGTTCTGGTCGGACTTGACACAACCGGGGAATCGCTCCATAAGCGCGGATACAGAAAGCTTGTGAGTCATGCACCGCTTGCCGAAAATCTTGCTGCGGGACTTATCATGCTTACCCCCTGGAAAGCTGACAGGATTCTTGTGGACCCGTTCTGCGGCTGTGGGACTATACCGATAGAAGCCGCGATGATGGCGGCAGGGATAGCACCGGGCATGAACAGGGAGTTTACGGCGGAAAACTGGCAGATGATACCTCGCAGAACCTGGTATGATTCGGTAGATGAGGCAAATGCAATGATCGATATGTCTGTTTCTACTGATATTCAGGGATATGACATAGATGATGATATGATAAAGTCGGCACGCGAGAACGCAAAGGCAGCAGGCGTGGAAAACCTGATCCATTTTCAGAGACGCCCGGTATCGGAACTGTCTCATCCGAAAAAATACGGGTTCATAATCACAAACCCTCCGTATGGTGAACGCATCGGTGAGAAGGATTCCATATCGGAGGTCTACAGGGAACTTGCGGACAGATATGCAGCGCTTGATTCCTGGTCGGCCTTTGTGATCACGGGCACCGAAGATGCGGAGACATTCATGGGACGGAAGGCCGATAAGAACCGGAAGATATATAACGGTATGATGAAGACATATTTTTACCAGTTCAGTGGACCGAAACCGCCAAAAAGTGGACGGTGATCAGATTCAGGCCTATGGCCGCAACAAAGGATGATTTGATATGAAAGTAATATTTGCTACGGGAAATGAGAATAAACTCAGGGAAATACGCCAGATCACTGCGGACATGGATATAGAGATCGTGTCCATGAAGGATGCCGGATGTTATGCGGATGTGGAAGAGACCGGAACGACTTTTGAGGAGAATGCATATCTGAAGGCGAGTGCGATCGCAAAGAAATCAGGTTTTCCGACACTGGCTGACGATTCCGGACTGGAGATCGATCATCTGGGTAAAGAGCCCGGAATATATTCCTCGAGATATATGGGAGAAGATACGCCCTATCCGGTCAAGAATAAGGAGCTTATCCGCAGAATGGAAGGGGTACCCGATGAAGAGCGTACAGCACGTTTTGTATGCGCCATCTGCTATGTTCGCCTGGATGGTTCAAGCGAGACCGTAAAAGCGACCATGGAAGGGCGTGTGGCATACGAGCCGGCAGGTTCAAACGGTTTCGGATACGACCCTATATTTTTCCTTCCGGACAGAGGGTGTACCAGTGCAGAGCTGCCTCCGGAGGAAAAAAACCTGATCAGTCACAGGGGCAAGGCACTTAGGATGATGAGAGATATTCTGGCAAAGGAAGCGAAATGAAGATTCTGATCGTCAGTGACACACACGGTTATAATCAAACGATGTATGAGGTAATAGATAAGGAAGCACCTTTCGATATGCTGATACACTGCGGTGATATCGAAGGGGAGTATGACCGCCTGCGGGCAAGAGTTGACTGTACGCTTCATGTTGTTGCCGGAAATAACGACTACGATCCCGACATGGAACGGATAAAGATCATTGATATAGGCAGTTACAGAGCGGTTCTTACACATGGTCACAGATATCATCTGTACTCGGGATATGACCCGCTGTTTTATCTCGCTGCGGAAAACAATGCAGATTACGTTATCTTCGGGCATACGCATGTGCCTGTCATACATGAGGAAGGTCCTGTCACTTTTATCAACCCGGGATCGCTCACCTATCCCAGACAGCACGGCCGGCAGCCTACCTACATAGTGGGAACGGTGGATAGCGGGGGAAAGCCGGAATTTGAGGTAAGGTATTTTACGGAATAGTTTTATTGATTGGTTAAAGGATAATAATGGAAAAGAAAAAACTGTGGATATATATTGCAACAGCATACGGACTGACTGCGCTTATGGGCATAGTCATGTTCATAGGATTCAGAAAACAATATGATATTACGGCATTTGTAAATGTGCAGATGATGTATCCCGCGTGCGGAGTTATACTCGGAAAGCTTATAGCGAAGCGTGATGATGAGGAGCTTCCGGTTGCGGGATTTATAACAGTTCTTGCAACAACGGCTCTTATGATGATCACGGCTGTATTATCTGTTGTATTTCATATAGAACCTCTCGAAGTGGCAGGACAGAAACTTGATATCTGGAATGTGATATCGCAGTTGCCGCTTATAGCAGGGAGTGTCGTTACATATATATTGTTCTGGACCTGTGGGCGAAAGAAAAGAGAGAACGCCGGTATAGAGCGCAGGAATATAAAACTCAGTATTATACTGGTCGCAGCATTTATCGCCCTTCTTATCGGAAGATGCATGATAGCGGTTCTCCTGGAGGACTGGTCTTCTCAGACTGACGAACAGTATCGGGCGGTTATGCAGGCGGTATCAAGTCCTCTTACATGGATATCCCTGGCAGTACTGCCGATCAATTTTATCTTTGCCTTTATCGCATTTTTCGGTGAAGAATACGGATGGAGATACTATCTGCAGCCCCTGATGCAAAACAGGTTCGGAAAACGTATGGGCATACTGTTGCTTGGAGTTGTATGGGCAATATGGCATATTGATGTTGATTATATGTTTTATGCCGAAGGGTACGGACTGCAGGCATTTGTTTGTCAGATAGTAACCTGCATTGCAATAGCGATATTCTTCGGATATGCTTATATGAAGACGGGGAATATATGGGTTCCGATCATCATGCATTATCTGAATAACAATATCGCGGCAATACTTGGCGGCGGCGGATCCGAAGCCCTGACCGGTCAGGTGATCGAGTGGAAAGATATTCCGATAATGGCGGTCTCATATATAATCTTTATACTGTTTATCCTGGCACCTGTATATAAAAACAGATCTGAATCAGAGGCTGTATGATATGAGCAAAAACAGGGGACTGTGGACAACGGGATATGCTTTTATAAATATCATGTATTTTGCGGCCTTTTGCACGATTCATGCGTATGCGGCTGTTTTCCTGTTATCAAGGGATTTTACCAACACACAGGTAGGGATACTTCTTGCCACGGCTAATATAACATCTGCGATATTTCAGCCGATAATTGCCGGGGTTATAGATAAAGGCAGGTGGCTGACCAATCGCAGATTCATATTGATCGCCTGTGCCGTTATCATGGCCGGATCGGTCATACTTCGATTTGTAAACTCCGGCAAGGCCGTGATCTTTATAGTATTTGCCCTGATATATATGATACAGTTTGCCTATCAGCCGGTAATGACCGCCCTGTGTTTTGAATATCAGAAAAAGGGCTGTGATATTTATTACGGACTTGCAAGAGGTCTCGGATCGGCAGGATTTGCGTTTACTTCCGCGATTATCGGAGGAGCGGTGGAAAAGCGCGGAGCAACGCTTCTGATGACTGTTACGGCGATTATAATGCTGGCCTCGATCATAGCGGTTTATTTCTTCCGCCCGACCGGGGAGGCTGTTGAGCAGTTTGCGGATGATGAAACGATAAAGACAGATGTGACGGGCGGAGGCATAGCCGGATTTTTCCGGAATTATCCGGCATTTTTACTGTTCGTTACTGCAACTGTCTGCTTCTTTTTCGCACATAATATGATAAATGATTTTATGATACAGATCGTAAAATCACTTGGAGGCGGGGAGACTGAACTGGGATATGCCAATTTCCTGCAGGCGATCCTGGAACTGCCTGTTATGGCTCTTATCGGCCTGGTCCTTAAAAGGGTGTCGCCTGAAAGACTCCTGGTATTTTCGGGAATCGCTTTTTTTGTAAAGATACTGATACTCGTCTTTGCCGGAAAGCTTGTATGGCTGTTTATCAGTCAGAGCTTCCAGCTCTTTGCATATGCGGTGTTCATACCGGCGTCAGCTTATTATGTCAGTCGTTATCTGTCCGACACGGATCAGGTCAAAGGGCAGGCATATGTTACGAGCGCCATAACGATAGGCGGAGTATTCTCAAATCTTGTCAGTGGTATCATTCTTGATAACCTTGGAATGAAACCGATGCTGATCACCGGCACTGCGGTGTGTCTTGCGGGGGTAGTGGTATCCTTTGCTGCTCTGAAGAAACAATCCCGGATAGGTGAAGTTCAGGCTGAATAGTGGAAGTTAAGGCAGGTTGACACAAAACGATGTATTCATTATAATTCCAAGGAGTATTTAGTCTTGAATACTGTACGGGGTGTGGCTCAGTTTGGCTAGAGCGCGTGGTTTGGGACCACGAGGCCGCAGGTTCGAATCCTGTCACCCCGACTACTATTTTGATCCCGGAAGTTCGCTGTTTATGCGGCTTGCGGGATTTTTGTTATCGTAAAAATCACCCCGATTTTTGGTTACCCTTGGTTACCCTGGTTACCCTAAGATTATTACCTTCGAGAAGAGCCTTCGCTTCCGACAAATCAATGCCGGTGTAGTAATGTCTGGAAGCACTTTGGGGTGAATTGCCGTACAGGACTGATGCAAGGTAGATATTGCCACCCGATGCGTTACATATGCGCGTGATCCCGTTCCGGCGGAAACTGTGTGGACCACGTGTAAACTCGCGTGATATTTCTATATCAAGCTTCTTACACATACGTTCGTACAGTCTGTAGACAACTTTGTTGCTGATGACGCCGTTTTTCTTGGAGTCATCGGGGAATAAGTACGGACTGGCGGGATAAAATCTGTCGCAGGCTGCCTTCAGGCGATCAATAAAGTCGGATATGTCTGATGTTATCGGAAATTCACGATCCTTGTAGGTCTTTGTGTGATAGACGATCACAAGATCTTTATTGCTCTTATCCGTTATCTGTTCTTTTGATATACGGATACTGTTCCCACTTATATCCGTCCACATCATAGGCGCGACCTCTCCTCTGCGCAGTCCCATGATGATCTGAAGTTCCAATGCATAAGCCGGAATGTACCCTGGCTTTTGCGATTGCTTCTCGTGAAGAAAATCAAGCATACGTTCTACATCTTCGGTACTGTGAACTCTCAGATGAACAGCAGTATCTCTTGCAAGCATATCGTTAAACTTCTTGAAATCGATCCTCTTATAAGGGTTATCGATTATCCAGTACTGTTCGTATGCGAGCTTAAAGGTAGAACTGAGGATATTCCTCATATTCATAAAAGCCTTTTTCTTCAGATCATTCTGCTCAAGTGTGGTAAAACAGAGTTTTTCTATATCTGTCTTGGTAATGTCATCAATATGCATGTTTTCAAACTCTGTATCACCAAAGAACCGCTTGTAGTTTGACCTGGCAACATTTATGGTGTTCATTGTTGAAATAAGCTTTTCGGGATCCTTTATATATCTGGTCTTCTCTAACAGTACTGCTTCAAAAGCATCCTTAAAAGTCTTACGACATGAACCATTTACGCCTTTCTCGTACTCATATACCTTCTCTTTTAACTTTTCAAGGTTCTTGGCTTTTATCTGCTTACGGCCGCCTGCAGCAGACAGATAAACATGATAATACCCATCACTGCTTGGCTTTGCCGGAAATGTATAAGATGATAAGATCTGTTCTTTTTCCATCTTTTGGTACCATTTCCGCAGATCCTCAAGTGATAGAGTACCACCCGTATGATTTTTGTTCAAGGTCCCCCTCTTCATTTATGAATTTGTAATCCCCTTAAAAATACAACGCCAAGTAGGGCCTCCAGGTGCAGTTGCACCTGAAAAGCCCTAAATAGTACCTGACACCGGTCAGAAAGGACAATTGTATCCCTTCATTTCGATCATGGCCTTTAGAAAACCTTTACAATTGATAAAGTCAGCATCATCGGGGATATATGTTTTGTCGGAGAACTCTTCGCAGATGTGTTTCTCCATGAGTTTTGCTGTCCCGCCGATGAATATAAGATCGGTGGAAGCTATATCCCAGTCTTTCAGTACCTTGGCTATCCTTGACAGGTGATCCGTGAGAACCTTATCTATGATCGCATCGGTTTTTTCATAGCCGTCAACATAGCCCATTTTAAGAAAGATCTCTATATCCCTGTCGTTGAATGAGGCGTCACAATAGGCATTAAGCCTGTTTCGAAGCTGTGAGACGATCGAGAACAGCCCAAGCTTCTCTGTCTTGCATAATTCCGGCTGAAGATCTCCTTTATCAAAATAGCTGGCATTTAAGTTAAGCCCTCCGATATCTATAATACCGGTCCTCTTCTCGAAATGATCCGGCATCATGAACAGTGCTCCGAAGCTTTCCGGGAATACACAGCCTTTTTCTTTTTCGATGTAGTAATACCTATCTGTGCCGTTTATCCTGATATCGACACGCCCGTCAGGAAAAATGTACTCGTAAAAGTCGGCCTTCATCTCTCCGTTAGAAAACACTGACAGGGGACACCCGATCGAGGGGATCACCGTATCCCCGTTTTCGGTAACAAGAGCGATGGCAACCAATGTCATGATCTTGTGGATCATATCCTTCTTGGAATTGCTGTAGCTACTTTCCCCGCCGATCACTCCAACCATCCAGTCGCCATATATCTCCGGATCACTTCCTTCCATGGATACAATGTACTGCGATTCTTTCATGCACAGCTCAACAAGGGCATTTCGCTTTGCTACATTCGTGGCTATGATCTCTGTTCTTATTTCTGATGTGTTCGTATCATAAGCACATACTTTTGTGTTTGCTTTTCCGCTATCTACTGAAACTATTTTTAAATTCATTATCTAACCCTCCTCGTATCATTATTTATAAGTCTGTGAAACTGCTTTTATTTACACCGCTGAAAATGGAACTGTTAAACGTCATTACTGTTTTCGTCTGAGGCTGGCTTTTGACTGTTTCATGTTCAGGTGGTGCTTTTGCCGATTGGATCATTGATTTTGTATCAGATACTTCGGTCGGATGAGTATCAGCATCCATGACAGTTTTTGCATTATTTGCTTCGGAAACCGGAACCGGATCTCGGATGTTCACGGTATAACCTGCTGACCTGTGGCCGCTGCGTATGCGTTCGTTTGCCCATCTCTCGATTTCGGTTATCATACTTCTTTCGTCGAGACCGTCGATATCAAGTTCCACAACAAGGGCTGCGAACACCCTGTAGATCAGATGATTCCTTCTGCCACGGGATCCGGCTATTATATTTCTGAACAGAGCCCAGTGACGTTCATTCATGTAATCGTCTCCGTATTTTAAGTACACTCTCAATCCCATATGTCTCACCTCCTTCCTGCCAGGAATCAAAGTAGGATGTTTTGAAGTGTTTTTTCCCTACATAGATAAATAACGGAAATAAATTTGAGTTTGAAAAAGATTTCGAAAAAAAGTTGGGATAAATCAGAATGAAGTGTAATTTTGATTAACAAGCACAGATAACGTGCCCTAAACGGCCACATTATCGTTTGTCAAGGGAGCATCCCTTATACCCTGTCGAGCGTAGCTCGAAGATAGGATGCCCAAGGATATCTTTGTATATACAAATATATCCCGGGACGCCTTCGGACGCCCCGGGACTACCGCGCTTCGGATGAACCGATCAATAAAACGTTAAGAGTGGTCATACATTTGAGATCGGCTCATCCTACGCTTGGTTTAAAATTTTCGATGCCAAGAATAGCTTATCAGGCGCAGCCTGACAGGGTGTCGGGAGGGTCCCGGCTAAGCGAAACCGGGGTCGTTTGGACGCTGGTTTCTCTGCTTGTTAATTAATAGATGAACCGAGATTTCTGACGAGCATATTCAAGATCCTCAATAAATTGAGGATAAGTTCCTCCATATTATAGGTGAGACATTAAATGCCTGTGATATGGATTTTTTATGAGTAATTCCATGAACGGGAATAGTGACTTATAATGATTTATACAGACAGGGGGATAATCATGAGCAAAGTACTTGTAATACCCGATGTACATCTTAAACCGTGGATGTTCGATCAAGCGTTGGATATAATGGAGAATACGGATTGTGAGCTTGCGGTCTGCCTGGGGGATATCGTTGATGATTGGGGCTGCGAGCGTAATGTAGATCTATACGCAGAAACCATGGAGAGAGCAGTCAGATTTGCTGCGAAACATCCGGACACATTATGGTGTCTGGGCAACCATGATCTTTCGTATATGTGGGATCAGTATGATCACCCCGGCTACTCGTCTTATGCTGCGGATGCTGTCTGCGATATGTTCGAGACGCTTCGAGATATGTTGGGATCATCAGATAATCTGGCGATCGTTCATAGAAAGGACAATGTCATATTCTCCCACGCCGGTGTGTGTTCAAGTTTTGTAGAGGCATATATGTACGATATGATGGATGACATAGATTATGTTATCGATACGATAAACGGATTTGGGGTAGAGGAAATGTGGGTGAACGATTCGCCTGTATGGGTGAGGCCGCAGGACTGGGATCTCACTGCAAACATGCTATATCCGCAAGGATTTTTGCAGGTTGTAGGCCATACTCCGGTCAGGAGAGTGCTTGAACAGGAAAACATGATAACGCTTGATGTGTTTTCGACATACAGAGACGGAACCCAATATGGAAATGAAGAGTTTTATTGGGTTGATACGATAAGCAGAGAATATGGTATAGTTGATGTATAAGTGATTGTTGCCGGTGATGCAATATAGGGGGGCAACAGAAAGTAAGGTAAATGATATGAACAGACCAAACAAAGACGAATTGGATACATTGGTCGTAAAGGCCAAAACGGGAGATAATGAGGCCTGGAACAGCCTGCTTGAGGCATGCAAAGACTTTATACATGACCGTGCATGGAAAAGAATAAAAGGATACAATGTCAAAGATCCCAAACGGTTGGAAGATGAACTGTTCCAGGCGGGATGGGTAGGCTTTTCAAGGGCACTTGGAAGATATGAGCCGGGGAAAGCCGGTTTTCTGACATATGCTTCGCATGATATTGACGGTGAGATGTCGAAGCAGCTTGATTTTGAATTCGGCAATGGTATTACCAATAAACCCAAAGACAGACCGATTGTTGTCGAAAGAAGTACAGGCAATTCTGAAGAGGAGCAGCGGGCTTTTGATATGAAGATTGCTAATGCTGAGCTGCAAAATAAAGCGTCATTTGGAGTATCGCTCCGGGAACCTGATGACCATACAACCTTTAAACAGGGAAGGCGTGTTTTTCAGATCCTGGAGGTTCTGAAGAGACTGACTGATGAGGATCACTGTCTTAACAAGACCGATCTTCTTGAACAGCTTCATTATTATCGCATTGCAAAATACGGTAACGATTCGACTCTTACGGAAGAGGACGGCGAAATTGGGCTTCATTCCGATAACGGTACGTATACGAGTGATCTGATGGAGATGCTCTTTGAGCTCGATCCGATGAAATATACGGGCGATAATGAAGATGATTATCTCATAAGGTATTCCGGTTATAAGGATGATGGCCTGTACAGGAAACTGAACAAGGTCAAAGGACAGAAAGCAGCGCCTATTACGGACTTCTCATACAATCATCTCTTTGATAACGATTCGCTCGACAGACTGATACAGCTTATCTGCTTTTCGGATATGTTCTCCGAAGAGGAAAAATCACACCTTATAGGTAAACTCGTCGGGACAGCAAGCGTGTATTACAAAACACCATTCATGGACGGGTCGGATCTTAAGTTTAATCCAAAGGGAATACATGGAAGGTTTTCGCAGAGAAACGGGGCTGACAGGAATCTGCTCACAGACAATTTGAAGACGATACAGTTTGCGATCAACAATCTGGCACAGATCAGATTCAGGTTCAACCGCTATACTTCGGATCACAAGCTCGTCCCGAAGAACGAATATACATATGTGCTCAGTCCTTACCATATGGTCGTATATCATGACAACTATTACGTCATAGGACTCAACCAGGCATGGGGAGATAAGAGAGTACTTCATTACCGGGTTGACCTTATGTCTGACATTGAGATCGCAAAAGATGATGATGGAAAAACCATTCCGATCGCGGTTTGCGACTTTGACGGTCTTCCGATAGGAAACGCATCCTGGGATCCGGAGAAATATATGGCGGAGCATCTTAACATGGCATATGATGAGCCAAGGGATATTAGGATCAAAATACCAGAGACTGAGTATACGCTGATCCACAGCTGGTTCGGTGATCACTATGAGAAAGTTGACAGCGTCATTGGAAAAGATGAAGACGGTAATGAGGTCAATTATGATATAGTTGTAGTAAAGACTTCTCCTTACATGATAGTCGGCTGGGCAATGCAGTATGGGACAACTGTGGAGATCCTGGATGAGGAGATAAGGGAAGAAATCAGGAAAAAACTGAAAGGGATAGGAAAATGTTATGAGCAATGATAAAGATCTTTTAGAAGTTCTTCTTATGCCAATTGATGTTGTAAAAGGGAATAACAGCATCAAGATTGTTAATGGTAGAATAAAATCAACGCAAAGCTACAGAGGGAGCGATCCGGATATGTCGGATGCAGCGGTAGAGTTTTATCAGATTGTATATGGAAGAAGAATAGAAAAAAACGGAGTCCTTGCTGATGACGAGAAAAACTTCTGTGGAGACACAATGATGTCGTCTAAGTCATTAAGACGTTTGTATAGTTTGGAAAATATAGAAGATAAAACGCATTGTTTGGCAAACTTTTGGATACTTCCGATGGATGTTGGCCATAGCTCTCCATGGACAGGTAGAAGGGGCCTTATGTATCTGTCTAAATCTGCAAAATGTTGTGATGACATGTATTCTTTTTTAGATTTTTATATCAAAAATATTGAATCATATAACAAGGAATACTCGAACTATGTAAAGGTATTTGGAAAAGATGAACCTACATTCAGGGGAAAACACATGCTGAACGATGTGGATTATCAGCAGTTAAAAGAGGGTACTGAAGGACTAAACAGTATTCTGAATAAAAGGGCCCAAAACATATTGGAAGATGAAGAAAGAAAAAAAGAGTTTGCGGATATAATCAAATCTTGGCGATAAGGCAGAGAAAACCGTTTTCGACGGATTCCTCAAATATTTGAAGATACCCACCTCCATATTATAGGTGTAACGATAAACGCCTGTGATATGGAGGTATTTTTATGCGTGTTATCAAGATGAATACACACGGCAAATATGAGATCAAGGATATCGAAAAGAGTCTCAAAGTTCTGGAGGAAGAAATCGGAGGTGAGATTGAGGGTGTGACTTTTGCCGGTCGTACCGATCTTATCCTATTCCTGGATGAGATGGCAAAAGCAGACGATGAGTTGGTTAACTGTCTGGCCACCATGGTGATACTCAACTATTCGAACGTATTCGAAATAGTAAACGGTGACGCCGTCATCTGCGGACTGGACGAGGAAGGAAATTCATGCAGCCTGTCTGATGAACAGATAGAAGAGCTCCTGTATGTGTTTGCCGGGAACTGCACACCCGAATATGAGGATGATCCTTAAAAGAAGTCAATAGGAACCGTCCACCCTATTGACCGAAACGAAATGACTGATTGATCTGAAATATGAAAGGAATAACGATATGAAGAATATGATGAAACAGTATCTTGGAAATGAATATAGTGAAAATCACCTGCGTAACTTCTGCCTTTACTGGATGAAGGCAGCGGGCGGCAGAGGTGATGAGTGGAGGAAACGGAATGATCTCGACTGCCTGTACTTTGACGGAGATCTTCACGCGGACACGCTTATGAGTGCGTGGACGCCTATAAAGTGGGTTGCCGACTGTTTAAACAGAGACAGCGAGATCGCATTCTACAAGGTTAGCAGGATAAGTGAGGATCCGCATCATGATCTGAAACTGTTGTCTGAGGAAGGCGATATGTATCTTCCGCCGGATCATGAGCTTGTCAAACTCCTTAACAGATTCCTGGAACTTGCGGAGCAAAGATGCAATTTCATCCTGCTTCCGGACAGAAAAATGAATTCGGCCAGATACAGAATATATATAAAGGGCGAGCAGACGTGGCTATATGACGAGGTTCCGGCGACCATGTCACATATATTTGATAAAGACAGCCTTGGGAGATATTTCGCGGGTGATGACGGGGAAGTCAATACTGACGCGATAAAAGCATGGGTAGAAAGAGAACATCTTGGGATGGGATTTGAGGATGGGGTGATAGACAAAGACCATATCCGTCCGCTTATTCCGGGACTTGATCCGTACATAGCCAAGTGGCTTACCGATGAGAATGAAATAAGTGAGGCGCTTGAGTATATGATCGATTTTCTTCAATCAAGATTGGAAAAGGTGAATTCCTAAATCGGGAGGTGAGCATAAATGATTCTGTACAGATACACGGCAGACTGTTCCGGCATGAAGCTTAAAGACAAAGATATGGATAAGGATTCCTGTAACAAGTTCTATTCAAGAAGAGGAGCGATTCCTGAGATCAATTCGAGGTTCTACACGGAATTCAGCGTGGAAAGAAAGTATTGGATAGCCATAACGGATATACTTCGAGACCGTATGACGATCGTGTTTGCATACAGATTTGAGTCGGATATATGCGAGGTTGAAGAAAGCATAAGGATGAATCTCCCGGACATCAGGATAATAAAACGGGAGGAGATAACACTGGAAGAGTTTGGCAGGGAACTTACAAAGGCTGAGAGAATTGAGTGGGTCGAGAGAGGAAAAAATGCGACTTATAACGAACTGAGCTTGAAAATGGCCCCCGAGAATTATTCCTTCTTTGACGGTCCTCCGTACAGGATAACCGAACGGATATACACAGCGGAAGAGGCAACGAAAAAGAAAACTATGAGCCGACTTTCGGGTATACTGGCATCCGACAGCTTTTACGAGGAGATAGACCGCATATATTCAAACGAGAACGAACGAAGGTTTCTCGGGCATCCGGTGCATTATCTCATTGCGGCAGGAGATATCGGTGCGACAGATGACATGCTGGATATACTTATACCGGCACTTATGAGGAATAAAAGACTTCTTTCGGGCAGAGTCTGTATTATCGATAATATCAAGCCCAGAGCGTATAAAGAAGAGAACTTTTCCAACATCTTTCCTTCTATGCGTGGCGGTACGGTTGTTATCAACCTGACAGGGGATGTTGACAATGGTATGTATGCAACGGGGTATCACGAACTTGCCGAAAGACTGGGGAAGAAACTTGGCGAATTCGGAAACGATACGCTTTTTGTTTTTGTCGATGTGTCCGGGAAAAGTGCAATCTCGAATGATACCATTGCTGCTATACTTGCAAATGCCGATATGGTTCAGATAAATGAAGGACATGGCGACATAAAGAGAGCTTCAGCCTATCTGAAAAGACTGGCCTCCAAAACAGAATACAGAGATTATACGATTGATGATCTTACCAGGTATCTTCCTAGTGATAAAGACACTTATTCAGTATCGGAAATATACAGTGCATATTACAAATGGTACGGACGGGGCTTGAAGACACACATATACAAGGCGTATAAGGAAAAGGACATCATTAAGATCGATGTCAAAAAGAAAGTGGATAAGCCATATGAACAGTTACAGAAGATGATAGGCCTTGCGGATGTAAAGAAAGTTACCGATGAGATATTATCCGTAGCAAAGATGCAGAAGATGCGTAAGGAAATGGGACTTCCGGATACAAGAGCATCAATGCACATGCTGTTTTCGGGTAATCCCGGCACGGCTAAGACAACAGTGGCACGATTGATTGCACAGATCCTCAAGGAGGAGGATGTCCTGTCAAACGGGCATATAGTTGAATGCGGACGGCAGGATCTTGTCGGTAAATATGTAGGATGGACAGCCAAAATCGTTGAAGAAAAGTTCCAGGCGGCCAGGGGAGGAATACTGTTTATAGATGAGGCATATTCGCTCGTGGAGGACAGTCGCACATATGGAGCGGAAGCTATAAACACGATCGTTCAGGAGATGGAGAATTACAGGGACGAAACCATAGTGATATTTGCCGGCTACCCGGATAAGATGGAGGAGTTCCTTGAACAGAATGAAGGCCTTGCCAGCAGGATCGCATTTCATTTAAACTTTCCGGATTACACGGCTGATGAGCTTGTCCGGATCATGGACCTGATGCTTGAGCACTTGGGGTATTGCATCGATGATGAGACCAGAAATAAGTGTTACAGATTATTCGCAGATGCAAGCAAAAACGAGAATTACGGAAACGGAAGGTTTGTGCGTAATGCGGTTGAACACGCGATCATGCGTCAGGCGGACCGGATATTAAGCGGAATCCGGGATCCGGAAGTAACCAAGGAGACTGCCAATAAGCTTGTTGCGGATGATTTTGAGATGATTGGGATCAAAAAACAGACAACCAGAACGATAGGCTTTGCGGTATAATTTCGGTAAAGGAGTTGAAGTCGTTATGATCGAAAGAACTGAAACGTATTTCAGAAACATGAATCTGCATGACAGAGATTATCCGATGCAGATACGCTTTTTGTGGAAGGCATACCAGACCGGGATCGAACTCTCTGGCGTCTGGCAAATCCAGTAAGAAAGGGGAGTTCTGGTCTCGTATTTTCTTTTGAACCACTTTTTGAACCACTTTGTCAAATGGACAAATGCCATAAAAAATGAATAATCATATTCTATATTCTTTCGACCTCAGGAATGACTCAAGACTTAAATAGTATTCATCCATTTTCTGCTTCGAAACATAAATACAGATATTACAAATCTCACCAACTCTTCCTGAGAAAGAATGAAGTACACCAGCACAATGGGAAGCCTTAAATACAGTCCTGTGAAAAGAGCCAGTGGCACCCCGACAAGCCATGTTCCCAGTATATCTATTATCATGATATATTTGGTCCTGCCACCGCTTCTTATAATGCCGCCTCCAAGTATCATGTTCTGAACCTTGACCGGCATAAGTACTGCAAAAGCAAGCAGAATTTCAGCTCCAATACGGCGCACGTCACCGCTCACATTGAAGATACCTACATATTGATAGCGTAGTATTACCAGCATCATGGAAAAGAAAACAGTACCAATAAATCCATAAATGCAGAGTTTCTTAGACTCCTCATAGGCTTTTTTGTATTCTCTTTCACCAAGTCTTTTTCCTATCAGAATCCCTGCCGCTTGGGCAAGACCACTCATGGCGCCGATAGTCAGCCCCTGAACAGAACCTGTCAGAGACATACCCGCCAGTTCTTTTGTCCCAATATGTCCATAGACAAAGGTATTGATACTCTGGCCCACGGACCATAAAAACTCATTCACAACAACCGGCAAGAGCATTGCAAAATACTGAATATACCCATCTCTTCCAAGTCTTATTGATATGTGCATGTTTTTATAGAGCCTAAAAAGCAGCAAAAGCGAAATTAAAGCACCCACAAGCTGAGATATGACGCTTGCGATGGCCGCTCCTCTCACTCCCAGCTTGGGCATACCAAAATTGCCAAATATCAGGCAGTAATTAAAAAGAGTGTTTATGCCTGCAGACAATGCTCCCACATATAACGGCCAGGAAGATCTTCCCCTGCATCTTATTGCAACACCGCAAATGTTACTTATCCCCAACGGGATATAGGTGAGTCCTATGAGCTGAAGATAATGTGTTCCTTCAGTGATGACAAGACTATCCTCAGTAAAAAGTGCGATAAAGGGTCTGGCAAAAAGGCCTGATATTGCCATGAATAATAAGCCCACGATAAGCATGATAAGTGTATTAACACAAACTGATTTCTCTTCTGCCGGGATATCTTTTTTTCCAATGTACTGAGATATCATAATCCCGGCAATTGTCCCAACTGCGCCAATGACAAATGCATAGATAAAGCTTGGTTTAGCTGCTATCTCCACAGCTGCTATGCTCTTTTCTCCCAGCTGCCCCACCATAATCTGATCAATCATTGAAAATGATGACTGCAGCATGGATTGAAGCGCCACAGGTATGGCTATTTTTGCAACTTCACTTTGAAAAGACTTATCCACTAAAAACTCCTCCGTTCATGCTCATATTTCTGTCAGATTTTGCACGTGCTGGCTACTGACTGAATAGTTACATGTACTGTCTCTTATCACCAGCTTAACCGGAACACTAACGCTCTCAAAAAAGCCCGGATCTGCGATCATTTTCACAAGAAGTTCCATCGCCATCTGAGATCTGGCTTCATTGTTCTGATAGACAGATGTAAGCGCCGGCACCGTCATAAGACTGTCTCTGCCACCATCAAATCCCACCACTGAAATATCGTAAGGAACCCTGATCCCATTCTCAAACAAAATCTTCATCAGATCTATTGCGTAGTAATCAGACACTGCAAAGATTGCCGTATACCTGAGAATCGTCTTTAGTTTCTTTTGATAAAAGATCTTTCGCTTATCCTTATCCATCGGTATCAAAAGAAAGTCTGCTTTTTGCCCCAGCCCATCACAAAGGCCATTGTAGCGATCTAAATCCATACAGACATTATTGTCTGCAATGCACAGCACCTTTTTGTGGCCAAGAGTTCTTAAATACTGACCAACCTGCCTTCCTCCATCAAAATCATCGATACTTATGTTGCTTATTCCGGCATGCTGATCCATATATCCGTCATAAACAACAAAAGGCACTCTCATGTGCTCTCTGAGATCGTGATAATCCTCTGCACAAAACCCAATCACCACAAGGCCATCAATATTCCACATAGTTGAAAAACGGATAATGTCCCGGATATCCTTTGTTTTCTTAAGCATCATGAAATAACCATATGCTTCAATAGAATCAGAAAGTGCGTTGACAGAAGCACTGATAAACGCGTCTTCAAAAACATGTCCTTCATATTTCTCATGATCATTGACGACAACACCAATTATCTTAGAGTTGTTCCTTGCAAGGAGTGTCGCCGCCATATTGGGTATATATCCCATCTCCTCAAGCTTTTTCTCTACTCTTTTTACTGTTGCATCTGAAATCTTTTTTGTTTTGCCGTGAAGCACATTGGAAACAGTTGCAGTGCTAAGTCCCAGTTCATTTGCAATATCTATTATCCTGACTTTATTCTCATCCCACATAAAAAAGCGCTCCTTTTGAATTGATTATTCAACAGAAGCGCCGGTTTTGCAATGGGTTAATCGCGTAACCCTCTCTGTATACTCATATATATAATGCATAGCCAAATCAGCATCTCGCATTACATAATAACCACGAATATAAACTTAATAACTGTCACAACAATGATTCTGCTATATTCCGGCTGTGCTCAGCAAGCGCCACCAACGACTTTGAAAACGGCAAAAAAGAGCGGCAGCAAATAGTCCAGTAATGTATAAATCATGACCGTGACTATAAAACTACCGCTTCCGTGTTTAATGTTTCATATTCGCAAGTTTATAGTTGGACGCGAAGCTATAAGGGTTAATCTTTACTTACTACCCAAACACCATTGTGACTTGTTCCATTTCTCGAAAGCATTTTCTTTTTCTTCAAAGAAGCAACATAATATTTTACAATCATCAGAATAAGGCATTCAGAAAAGATGAACGCCAAAAGCTCTTAAAATACCTCAGGACACTTAAGCAGGACGGTTATACCCTTGCTATCCAACTTGCACTATACTCTACTTTTAGAATTGGAGAATTAAGGGCAATACGTTATGATGACCTTTCAGGTAATACTCTGACAATACGCCATCAGCTCGTAGAAGAATCTGAATATGCTGTCAATACCAAATACCTTAAGGTTGACAAGGCTCCGAGACGAGTAAATGAAAAGCTTCCAAAGGGAAATGCCCACTATTCAGTAAGAGAGATTACTCTTATTCCTGAAGCTGTCGAGATTCTAAATATGGCAAAAGAAATAAACCCTGATGGGGAATATCTCTTTATGTGTCATGGCAGGCCAATCAACAACGACACGTTTAATGAGCGCCTTAGAAAGTATTGTGGTGAAGCAGGTGTTCCATATCTCTCAAGTCACAAACTTCGCTTCACTGTAGCATCAATAATGCGATCATCCGGTGTAGATATTGCATTTTTACAAAAAAATCTTGGTCACTCCAATAGAAGAATGACAGAACATTATATCTACGAAGATGTTGAGGATCCTAAGGATATGGAAGAACAGCTCGGATTGATACTTGGCGTGTTATGAATAACTATGCATAACAAATGCATAACATTGTGTGCAACTCAAATCGCCTAGATGCTGATATTTACTGAGTTGGACCAAATTTGAACCAGTTTGAACCAAATGTATAAAAAATGAAAAAGGTCGCAAACTCAGATAAATTCTAAGCTTGCGACCAACACACTACTGCCGGCGACCGGGATAAGTCCGATGTATACGGTAGAAGAGCGAAGGGAGATACTCCGAGGTTTTATCGAGAATGCCAAGAGCAAGGAAGATCTAAATGCAAAGGCCATTGATCTGGCGTTTGCATATAAGATCGCAAGATATAACGGCTTTGATGTAAAGATTGACCCTATTGACCTTCCCGAACCGCTTATAATTCGTCCTTTTCCGCAAGAATTGCCGGAAGAGATCAAAGATGGCCTGAGAGGGGCCGGCCAGTATGAGAAGATCATGAGAAAAATGGATCATATGTCCCCGGATGAGGAAGTATACCGCATGTTCCATGTGACTATTCCAAAAGATCATTTCTTCCTGAGTACCTTTAAGTATAATTACGCGACTGACGGCATTACCGAAGATATGTCCGAGACAGAGCGTAATAACCGGTATAACAGTAATTGGATGCGCCGCATTGCTCTTGATCTTCCTTATGCAGGATGTACTGATATTACCTGTTGCTGTCTGCTTAAGTCGGATGATACGGAGATAGAGAGTTCCCCGATAGAGAATGAGATGGCACTTAACCGACTCAGAGATCCGGGAGGGGATGAGGAGGAGAAGTACAGGTTGACATGCAAAAAAGGGTCGGTCAGTTATATGATCGAAATGCAGTGTTCCATCAGTGATCAATCCATGATGGAGTGCATGCGACTGAATGAAGACCGTGCGATAGTAACGACCGAAAGAGCGGGCGAGAAAACCAGGACTGTGGTGGAAGGAGAAACATTATTGAGAGATATTATAACCATCTTCATTTAACTGAGGATGGTACGGCACATATTATAAGTGAAAGGGACCGATAAAAGACGGTTCCTTTTTTGTTACGGGAAATAGATTGAGAATAGGAGGACGAACTATGTCTAAGGAAATAGCACACGATCATTCGGTACTTAAAAAGGATATTGAAAGAGCAAGAGCAAGTGTTATGAATCGGGGAAAAGATGCGTTTATTGCATATAATGTTTCGGGGGACTGCATCAACCCTTTGACGGAGGAGCCGCTTTTCACTCAAAGCGATGCTCCGATCGTAAGATTCCTGGCAGATGTCAAAAACGAGATCGATTATGATGCGGCATCGAGCTTGGAGGCAAATATCATTTATGAAAATGTTTTTGAGTCTGTTACAAATGTGATGGATAAGAAAGCGATACGAGAACAGTGCGATGATCCGCGTCACAACAGATATGGACTCAAATATGAACTTGGTGAGCCGAATTGTACCGGCGGTCTGTCATATAGAGGAGATGTAATGAACTCTGCAGAGATCACGAACAAGATTTACTACTGGGATCACAAAGAGCTTCACGGAAATGTTACCGGGAAAGAATTTCCGTGGCCGAAGGAGGCACTGGAGTTCTTTGAGGTGTATCACACGCCCGGAAACTTTATGATACATCCGTGGCGTGACGGGCTTGATCTCGATAAAGCAAGGAAAGACGCCAGGACAAAAGATTACTTTGATCTGTTCCTGCTCGGTATATACAACTATTTTCTGGAGCAGGACGGGAAGAATCCGCTGAATGGTTGCTCATTATACAATGTCCTTGGAGGTCATGAAGACCTTTATCTGTTCATGAGATATTATCTGATGCCTTTCATTGAAAAAGACAGGATGCGTTATTCGGAAACGCCGCGGCAGTTCATCGATGACATAGAGGACGGAAGCGATTTGATAATATATGTCGTTCCGGGATGGGAGTCATTCGTAAAAAGACACTTGCTTCATGATTTTGTAAACAGGGGTCATTATGATCATTGCGCGGAGCCGAAGGAGCTTTGGAAGGGACACTTTGAAAACTATAACAACACTCTTGAGTATCCGCTTAAAGAAGAGCAGTTCATAGAATTCTGGACCAATGCCACTGACATGATCAGGAAGAGAAGTGCGAGGATATACGATCTTCTCCACTGCGAAACAAACAGGCATTCCGCAATGCGTCAGATCAGGTTTTAAAGGGGGGATTAATATGCAGATTTATAGCAGAGAAGACCTGCTTGTATGCAGGAGAGACGAGCTGGCTCCGGGTGATCCGCAGGTGTCACAAACAGGTATTGAAGGATTGATGGTATACCGCATAAACTATAATACAACCGGATCGGTGTCGCTTTTTCGGGAATATGATAAAACATCACATAAGTATAGCGGAAAATCAAGGACAGCCGAGTATTGTGAAATACTGTACGGGGTCGATCCGTTTGATATTGGATGCATTGATACAATCTTTAACTGCTGGAGCTATCTGAGGAGGTTTTTCATGGGAATGGCGCCGGAATTCTGGCCGGATGAGCCAATGATCAAGGATAGTCTTGATTACATATTTGACGGATATGAAGGTATAAGAAGAAAACTTGATAAACTGGCGGATTATCAGTATTGTCTGGCTAATCTGATGCCGGTCCCGGTTGGATTTATCGGAAGCAGATCGTATGACGGAAAGGGCAATCGCACCAGAGATAATGGTATGCCGGATCTCTACTATAAGCGCGCAAGAAATGATTTTCCGCGAATACGTCAGTGGATCGATGAAAACATGGAGAAGTATTCATTAGAGGTTTTTCGTGAGTATGAATCTTACTGTGAGGATGGGCATGCCGATGATCCGGTGACGGATGATCCGGTTGACTGGGTACCGTTTGAGAGGAGCATTGATAATGCGATAGCCTGTATTGAGTACAGGTCAATGAAAATGATCAACATGTTTTACAAACGAGAGGTATCTTAATGGCAACCTATGTTATCTCTGATATTCACGGACAATATGATATGTTCACAAGACTCCTTGAGATCATAGATCTTAAGGAGTCGGACAGACTGTATATATTGGGGGATGTCCTTGATCGTGGACCGCATCCGATACAGACAATGATGAAACTCATGGAGATGACGAATGTGACATGTATTGTCGGCAATCATGAGCTGATGGCACTTGAGTGTCTGGAGTTTATGATGCAGGAGATCACGGAAGAGACGATAAGATCGTGTGACGAGATCATGATCGAGAACATTCTTACATGGCAGATAAACGGCAGTGGGACAACTATTGATGAGTTTCAGAAACTGGATCACGATCAGCAACAGGATGTTCTCGATTATATCCGGGAGTTTGAAGTGTATGAAGAATTATCCACAGGTGGAAGGGATTTTTTGCTTGTTCATGCAGGACTGGGCGATTACTGGCCGGGAAAAAGCATGGAGGAATACTCGCTTCATGAACTTGTGTGGACCAGGGCTGAATATGACATAAAGTACTATGAAGACAAATATGTTGTGACGGGACATACTCCCACACAGGGGATTCCCGGAAATCCCAGACCGGGATACGTTTTCAAACAGAATAACCACATAGCAATAGACTGTGGCTGTAATAGACGGGACGGACGGCTGGCTGCGATATGCCTTGATACGCTTGAAGAATTCTACGCAGAACGAGAGGAGTGAGAATTATAGACAAAAAAATGGCGTGGCCCCCGCGCATATTCAACGCCGGTCCGCGCCTCTGTACTATTATAGTACATCAGTTACTTTGTATAGTCAAGGATATTTTCGGATTTGATAGCGTAAATCAAATGTAGGAATTAATAAACAGAGTTGACCAAGATCCGGTTAAGATCTGAAATACCCATTTATTATATTCC
>JBGUNV010000172.1:0-6915 GCA_045117595.1 Lachnospiraceae bacterium | reverse complement strand
TATTTTACTGTTAACAAGTACATGGGATGGTGATTACAACAAAGCCATCATTGCCGGCGTTATGGAAAGGATCGGCGATGATGACATTGAACTGCATATTTTTAACGCTTATGACACGGCAATGGAGACTGATTATTACAGAAAAGGCCGGGAGATATACGAGCTTCCGATCCCCGAACAGTATGACGGGATGATCATCGCGCTCAGTACACTTGATTCCGTAAAATATGTCAAGGGTCTGACGGAGGAATTTTGCAAATACAACAAGCCGGTCGTCAGTATAGATATTCGTACCGATAACGCCATATTCTGCGGGCTGGATAATTACCGGTCCATGTATCAGCTTGTGGAACATATGATCAACATTCATGACTGCAGGATATTTAATTATCTGGGAGGACCGGAGGATCATGATGAGGCTGCAGAGCGTTACAGGGCTTTCTGCGATTGCCTTAACGCTCACGGGATCAGAGTAGAGAAGAAAAGAGTCATTCACGGCAGGTTCTGGAAAACAGACGGAAGACTTGCATATAATGAATGGAAAAAAGTCGGTGCCGGAATGGCAGATGCCGTGATCTGTGCCAATGATTATATGGCCATAGGATATATAGAGGAAGCCAAAAAGGACGGAATATCGATTCCCGATTATGTTAAGGTGACGGGTTTTGATAATATCGATGAAGCTCAGAGATACTACCCGTCGATCACAAGTATCAACAGGAACCGAAAAGCGCTGGGATACGAATCCATGGATACTTTGCTCGAAGCACTTGATGGAAACTCTGAGTATGATACCCGTTTTGTTGAAGGGTATATCAGTTACAATGAAAGTTGCGGATGTGATCTGACGCGGGATCTTCGGGAAGATTACAACGAATTAAGCGAAAAGACAAGGAAAGAGCTTGAGATCGGGCTGAGACACAGTTATTCAAGACAGATCCTTTTTAAATGCCACAGTATGGATGACTATGGTAAGGCAATTGCGAGGATAGATGAGCTTCTGGATATAGGAGATCTGGCTATATGTCTTAACAAATCCTTTTTTGAAGGAGATCCGGACAGGGAAAGAAGCGGATTTGATGAGAAAATGATACTTTATTCCGGGGAGGAAAGATATGAAATAAACCGGAAGGATCAGCTCTATCCCGCCGAGTGGAGAGAAAAGAGCAGAGTTTTCATATTTGCATCTCTTCGAAGCAGCACTCAGACATACGGTTATGTGGTAATGCCCTACAGAGATGATTTTTTCACGAGACTGAAGCACAGAACTATCATAGAAAGCATTGCGCTTTCACTGCATAATATTAATCTCAGGATTGAACTTCAAAAGACACGGTAAAAGGGAGGATCATTGTTATGGAAAAGAAGAGATCGGCTGTGATCGCCGGTGTGATCTTTGTACTGATGGTGATAGTTGTATGCACTGTCAATGCAACGGGAGGTGGTGCTTACGGGTTTGGTGGAACTTTCTGGGCACTTGTTCCACCGCTCATTGCGATAATACTTGCACTTGTCACCAAGGAAGCGTATTCTTCACTTTTTCTCGGAGTTATTCTCGGAGCTCTGATGGCATCTGGAGTGTCGTTTACGGGGACACTCAATATGATAACTGTTGAAGGTCTGTCCGATGCTGTTGCGGGTAATGCGGGAATATTGATCTTCCTGGTCATCCTCGGAATAATCGTAGCACTCATCAATCAGTCAGGTGCATCCAGATCCTTCGGTGAATGGGCGTCCAAGAATATCAAGACAAAAACAGGTGCGGCACTTGCAACGTTTGCCCTGGGTGTTCTGATATTTATTGATGATTATTTTAACTGTCTGACAGTCGGCTCCGTTATGTCTCCCATAACGGATTCCAAGAAGATATCAAGAGCAAAGCTGGCGTATCTGATCGATGCTACTGCTGCACCGGTATGTATGATCGCTCCGATATCATCATGGGCAGCAGCGGTAAGCGGATGTGTAACAAGTGAGCAGTATTCGGGAATAGAGCTTTTTGTCAGAGCGATCCCGTATAATTTTTATTCGATACTTACATTCGTATTCATAATAACGTTATCGGTTATGAACTTTGATTACGGCAAGATGAAGAAGTTCGAAGAAAAGGCCGAGCTTACGGGCGATCTCGGAGTCATGGGCCTGTCTGAAGATGAGGAATACGAGCTCAGAAAAGAAGGCCCTGCAGAGCCTCCGAAGGGAAAACTGATCGATCTTATAATCCCCGTTGTGATCCTTATCGTGTTCTGTATCTGGGGACTTTTGTTTAACGGTTTTTCGGCTATAGAAGAGGGGGGAGTTATAGAGGCATTTTCTTCAACAGATGCATATGTCGGACTTCCCTGGGGAAGTATCCTTGCACTTGTAGTCATAGTTGTATATATGGTTTGCAGGAAGGTAATGACATTCAGTGAGGCCATGGAATGTGTTCCCAAAGGATTCAATGCTATGGTGCCGGCCATCACAATACTGACACTCGCTACGGCCCTCAAGAATATGACCAATGCTCTTGAGGCAAAATCATTTGTAGGAAATGCCATGTCAAATGCACAGGGACTTCAATGGGCACTTCCGGCTATAGTATTTGTTGTTGCCTGTCTTGTATCGTTTGCAACCGGAACAAGCTGGGGTACTTTCGGAATACTGATCCCGATCGTATCTGCCATCTTCCCCGAGAGCAGTCCGCTGTTCTTTGTGGGAATATCGGCATGCCTGGCCGGAGCTGTCTGCGGTGATCACTGCTCACCTATTTCGGACACGACGATCATGTCATCGGCAGGTGCACATTGTAATCATATAAATCATGTGGAGACACAGCTTCCATATGCGATATCGGTCGCCTGCATCTCCTTTATCTGCTTTATATTTGCCGGACTGTTTGAAAAAGCCGGCATCACATGGTTGTCATTGCCGATAGGTGTAGTACTTACGGTAGCATTCCTGTTCTTTATGAAGAAGAGGACTTCTAAAGCCTGAGGGAGACGAATATGTTCAAGAGAAAATGGTATGAATGGATATTGACGATCGTGTATTTTGCCATGATCGCACTGTGTCTGTATCTAAACAAGATCGGGCCCGGTAAGGGATGGGAGATCACATCGACGATCGTTATAAACGCCGTATTGTTTGTGATCGTTGCTGTTGTTTTTCTTGCATCGGATCTGGGATGTTTTGTGCCGATGAATTCGATCATCAAGGAACTGAAAGCTGCCAGTGAGAAGATAAAGAGTGATGCCATGAATGCTCATTCGTATCTTTGGGAGCCTTATCAGACCAGTAATGTCAAGCTTTTTAAGAATGAAACACTGAGCCAGCTGTTTACGGATTTCATTTTTGAACTGAACCGGGAAGATGATGCCGAGAATGCTTATTATCGTCCCAGTATAGACGATTATATCAATGAAGACCTGGTAGATACGGTAATGCACAGGAATGAGCTTAACCAGGTACCCGGTATGCTTACCGGCCTGGGAATACTTGGAACATTTATCGGACTGTCCATCGGTCTTGAGCATTTTAATACCGGAACAACCGCTCAGATGACCAACAGTATAGAGCCGCTCATGAAGGGTATCAAGGTTGCGTTCCATACGTCAATTTTCGGTATGGTATTTTCACTGACTTTTAATTCCATATACAAGAGAAAACTGTATGAAGGTGAAGAGGCTGTTCAACAGTTCTGTCATGCTTTTAAGAAGTATGTTCTTCCGGATACCGAGAATAACGGCATGAACCAGCTCATATCACTTGAGGCAGAACAGCTCAATGCAATGGATAAAATGTATCAGAGAGTTGCTGAGGAGCTTGCGGTTATCATAGATCCGCAGTTTGATAAACTTAACAGGGCAGTTGCCGAATATGAGACGATCATGGTCAGAAATGAGACTGAAGCCATCCGTCAGATCGTGGATACATTTATCAACGAGATGAACGCTTCACTCGGAAACAGTTTCTATCAGCTCGGTGAGTCGGTCAAGGAACAGTATAATTCGCAGAAGGAAACGGCGGATATGATGACTGAACTTCTCAAGACCACAGGAAGCGGCACAACGACTCTGCAGGCGATCAATCGGGAGACAGAACGTCTTGTTGCAACACTTAACAGTTATACTGCAAGCATCCAGACGATCCAGAATGAGCTTCAGAGAACACTTACCCAGATCAATGCAGAGGATAAATCTGTACATGCTCTTATACAGCATGAAAAGAATATGCTGATGGAGCAGGGTAACATCATTACCGAACTTCGGCGTTCCATATCGGATATGACCAAATATTCCAAGGATACGAATGCAAGGGTAAATGAGGCACTTGAGGAGATAACGAACGGTGTTGACTATATGCGCAAGCTGAATGATAAGAGGCTTGCAAGCAGCGGTAAGAATCAATGAGAAGAACAAACGCGCGGAGAAAAGAAGAAGAGACCACATACTGGCTGTCCTATTCGGATATGATGGCAGGCCTTTTGCTTTGCTTTGTGCTCATCATTTCCCTGACCGTGCTCAGATCCAAGGTTCAATACGATCAGAAGCAGAATGAGCTGGCCGGTAAGGAACAGGAACTCATAATCCAGTCGGAGGAACTGGAAAATGAAAGACTGACTATTGAGGAGCAGGGCGCCAAGCTAAATGCCCAGGAGCTGAAGCTGTCAGAACAGGAGGGAGAACTTCTGGCACAGCAGAGGAAACTTGAGGAACAGTCTCAGCTTCTCAAGGAACTTGAAAAGCTCATGGGAGAGCAGCAGGCGAAGCTTGATAATATAATCGGTATCAGGAGTGAGCTTATAGAAGCTCTTCGCAACGAGTTTGATAACTCTTCGCTCAGTATTGCGGTTGATGAAAAGACAGGTGCCATTTCCATGGATTCCAACATACTGTTTGAATATAACAGATCGACCCTCAAAACGGGTGGTAAGGATTTCCTCGGAGAATTTATGCCAAGGTACCTGAAGATACTGCTTTCGCCCAAGTACAGGAATTATATATCCGAAATAGTCATAGAGGGACATACGGATACAGACGGAACATATCTGTCGAACCTTGAGCTGTCCCAGCAGCGTGCATATTCCGTGGCCGATTACTGTACAAGAAAGGACAGTGATTTTCTTACCGAGCTTGAAAAGAGGGAACTTGAAAACGTCCTTTCGACGGTTGGAAAATCATTCAGTGAACCCGTTCTGAAAAGTGACGGAAGTGTCGATGCAGATGCATCAAGACGTGTTGAGATCCTCTTCAGACTCAGGGATGAAGAGATGATCCGTGAGATGATGGAAATACTTAACGAAACATCAAATATGTAGGCGCATGCCGGAGGATACTGTAAATGCAGAAGGCATTGTTTATAGGCGGAACCGGAACGATCTCCATGGCAATAACCGATGCGATAGCAAAGGATCCTGACTGGGAACTGTATCTTATCAACAGGGGAAGCCGTTCGGATGAGGTACCGGAGAATGTTCACATCATCAATGCTGATATAAATGATGAGGAAGAGATCGAAAAGATCATTGACGGACTGAGATTTGACTGTGTCTGTGATTTTATCTGTTTTACTCCCGATCAGGCAGAGAGGGATCACAGACTGTTTCGCGGAAGATGCGATCAGTTCATTTTTATAAGTTCGGCATCGGCATATAACAAGCCGTGCAGGAACCATATAATTACCGAAGGCACTACACTTGCCAATCCGTATTGGGAATATTCGAGAAACAAGATCTATTGTGAAAGCATCCTTATGGACAGATATGAAAAGGAAGGCTTTCCTGTTACGATAGTACGCCCCAGTCATACCTATGACGTAAGAAGCGTTCCTCTCGGGGTGCACGGCAAAAAGGGAAGCTGGCAGGTTGTCAGAAGGATGCTTGAGGGAAAACCCGTTCTGATGCACGGTGATGGAACATCACTCTGGACAATGACCTTTAATGAGGATTTTGCCAGAGGATTTACCGGTCTTATGGGCAATCCCCATGCGATAGGTGAAAGCTTTCAGATAACGAGCGATGAAACACTTACATGGAATCAGATATATGAGGCCATAGCCGAGGCTCTCGGAGTTGATTATATACCGTATTATGTTTCATCGGAATTCCTTGCTTCGGTAAGTGATTATGATTTTTATGGTTCGTTACTCGGTGATAAATCCAACTCAGTGGTATTTGATAACAGTAAAATAAAGAGGATAGTTCCGGACTTTAAGTGTACGGTCAGATTTGATCAGGGTATCAGAAAAACCATAGATTACTGTCTGTCACACCCGGAATGCCAGACACCTGATCCGGAATTTGATGAATTCTGTGACAGGGTAATAGATGAACTTGAGGAGGCCAAGGACAGGCTGAGATGATAAGAAGAGCAACAGATGATGATATTCCGGCCGTACTTAACCTTTTATCCCAGGTGCTTGAGATCCATGCCCGGATCCGACCGGATATTTTTGTACCCGGAACAACCAAATACAATAAAGATGATCTGTCCCGGATGTTTGCCGATGATCAAAGACCTGTGTATGTTGCAACAGATACTGAAGACAGAGTTGTCGGTTATGCTTTCTGTCAGTTGCAGGAGCCTCCGTTTGCAAGCACTATGATCCCGCGCAGGATCATGTTCATTGATGATCTGTGTGTGGATGAGGCCGCCAGGGGATCACATGTTGCCACAAGCCTTTTTGAATATGTCAAGGCGGAAGCGGCAAAACTGGGTTGTTACGAAATCACCCTGAATGTCTGGGAGGGAAATGACGGAGCCCTTAAGTTTTATCAGGCAATGGGTATGAAGCCCAAAGAGACTCAGATGGAATTTATAATATAAAAGACAGCGGATTACCGCTGTCTCAGACTGTAGACAAAGCGGGAGCGGAACTTCGAGTTCTGCCCCCGTTTTTCTGTTTTGAAGGTTTGTTCTGTTATGCAGCCATCAG
>JBGUNV010000171.1:0-53518 GCA_045117595.1 Lachnospiraceae bacterium | reverse complement strand
AGATACTGCATCCCCGTTAAAAGTGAGTACAAATCAAATGTCCAGGGAATGGTACACGACCAGTCCTCAAGTTCCTCTACGTTTTTTATCGAGCCCGCTGCCATAGTTTCATACAACAATGAGCTTCGCGAACTCGAGCTTAATGAAGAAGAAGAGATCCATGTCATACTGTCCGGGCTGTCTGCTAACTGCGCCGAACATGCCGATGAGCTTGATATGAACCTGGATACCCTGGCTGAACTTGACTTTATATTCGCCAAGGCCTCCCTTGCACTTGATATGAGAGCAACAAGACCGGTATTCAACGAAGATGGCATCATTAACCTGAAAAAGGCCAGACATCCTCTTCTTGACGCAGATACTGCTGTCCCCATAAATATCGCTCTCGGTGATGAATATAACCTTCTCATAGTTACGGGGCCCAATACCGGAGGTAAAACCGTCTCTCTCAAAACAGTCGGTCTCCTTTCTCTCATGGGACAGGCCGGTCTTCATATACCGGCATCCGATCAGAGTTCACTTACCGTGTATGAGGATATCTTTGCAGATATAGGCGACGAGCAGAGTATAGAACAGAGTCTGTCCACCTTCTCATCCCATATGAAGAATATAGTCCGGATACTTGAAATGGCGACTCCGAAATGTCTCTGCCTTTTTGACGAGCTCGGTGCAGGTACTGATCCGGTGGAGGGAGCGGCTCTGGCCATATCCATCCTTGAGACACTCCACGACAGGAACATAACCTGTATGGCAACGACTCACTACAGCGAGCTCAAAATATACGCCCTTAACACTCCCGGTGTTGAAAATGCAAGCTGTGAGTTTGATATCGCAACTCTCAGACCCACGTACAGGCTCCTGATCGGGATACCCGGTAAGAGTAATGCATTTGCAATATCCAAAAAGCTCGGTCTTCCGGATGATGTTATAGAAAAAGCCCGCGAACAGCTTTCTGTAAAAGACTCATCCTTCGAAGATGTGATCTCGCGGCTTGAATCCGACAGGATCACCATGGAGGAGGACCGGATCCAGATAGAAAAATACCGACATGATATCGAGACTCTCAAGAAAACCTATGAGCAGCAACGCGCAAAGCTTGGCGAGACCAGGGAGCGCATATTAAACGAAGCGAAGGCCGAAGCTCGGGATATACTGAAGGAGGCCAAGGATCTGGCCGATCGGGCAATTCGCAACATCAACAAAGGCGGCGGCGATGTCGGCTCTCTGGAATCTGACCGGGCAAAACTTCGAAAAGCGATAGATGACAACACATCATCCGATACGATCAAAAAAGCTTCCGGAAAGCCCAAACACAAAGCCTCCGACTTCAAGCCCGGAACAGACGTCAGGATAATTTCGATGGATCTGAAAGGCCATGTTCACAGCAAACCGGATTCAAAAGGCAATCTGTTTGTACAATGTGGTATTATGAACATAAGTACCAATATTTCCGATCTTGAGATAACCGACAGTGACAGATCGCAGTCGAAGGGAAGATCATCCGGGAAATTTTCGGGATCCGGAGGGCTTTCCAAATCTGCGAATATCTCACCTGAGCTTAATATCATCGGTCTTACGGTCGATGAAGCCATTCCGAAACTTGATAAATATCTGGATGACGCGTACCTTTCCCACCTTCAGAATGTACGTATCGTTCACGGAAAGGGAACGGGTGCACTCAGATCTGCGGTATCACAGCATCTTAAGAAAGTATCATATGTTGCCGGATTTCGTTCGGGAGAGTTTGGAGAGGGCGACGCCGGCGTAACGATAGTTGAATTCAAATAAAAAAGGAGTCAGACCATGGCAGGAAAACAGAAGATCCTCATCGTAGATGATGACCAGAACATAGCAGAACTCATAGAACTGTATCTTACAAAGGAATGTTTTGATACCAGGATTGTAAATGACGGGGAATCGGCGCTTTCGGTTTATGAAAGCTATGAGCCTAATCTCATACTTCTGGATCTGATGCTCCCGGGAATAGACGGTTATCAGGTATGCCGTGAGATCAGGAGCAAAAATCCGACCCCGATAATCATGCTGTCGGCAAAAGGTGAGGTATTCGATAAAGTGTTAGGGCTCGAGCTCGGAGCGGATGATTACATGGAAAAACCTTTCGATTCGAAAGAACTCGTGGCGAGAGTAAAGGCAGTCCTTCGAAGATGTTCCCAGTCCAAATCCGCTGCTCCGACAGCTGATACAAAGGTCGTGGAATATCCCGATCTTGTTATAAGCCTCAACGACTACTCCGTTATGTACAACGGACGTTATCTGGACATGCCTCCCAAGGAGATAGAGCTTCTGTTCTTCCTGGCTTCACAACCCAATCAGGTGTTTACGAGAGAACAGCTTCTTGATCACATATGGGGCTATGAATATGCAGGGGATACAAGGACCGTGGATGTTCATATCAAACGTCTCCGTGAAAAGATCAATGACCACGAAGCATGGCGTCTTCATACGGTATGGGGAGTCGGCTACAAGTTCGAGGCTCGTTCGGTATGAAGAAAAACCGCAAGTTATATTATAAATTTATACTTGCGTATGTCTGCTTTGCAGCCCTTTGTGTTGCTGTAGTGCTCGTGATCACTTCACCGATCATGCTGAATTTCCTGGTAAAACAGAAAGCTGCCGAACTGTACAGGTCCGCAAACGAGATATCAAACACGTATGCCGATTACTTCTATGATGATTCCCTCTCGACTGAGGATGTAAAAAGACAGCTTGATGCCGCAGGCGATTTTTCATTTCTGACCATATGGATCATAAATACCGACGGAGAGGTCATATTCAATTCGGCTGATGACTCCGATTCCGGATCCTCATTTTCCGTCCAGGGTTTTCTCGAAGAAGGCCCCGGCAAAAATTACTATCGTGAAGGTGATTTTTACGGCAATTTCAATGAAGAGATGCTCTCGGTCCTTGCTCCGATCACATATAACTATAATCTCAAGGGATATGTTGTCATACATTCACCGCTCACACGCATACGTGAACAGCGAAATGACCTGAATCTGATAATTCTCGCAACGGTTGCAGTCGTTTTTGTATTGTCAACCTTCATACTTCTGGTATTTACCGACATCGTATACATTCCGCTCACCAAGATCACAAAGGCGACCGAAGCCTATGCCGAAGGAGATTTTACCTATCCGATAGATGTCGATAAAAATGATGAGATAGGCTATCTTGCGGCTTCTCTGACGTATATGGCCGATAAACTGTCTCATTTTGAGGATGACCAGAAGAAATTCATCGCAAACGTATCGCATGATTTCCGTTCCCCGTTGACGTCAATGAACGGGTACCTTGAAGCCATGGTGGACGGTACCATTCCTCCCGAACAACATGAAAAATATCTCAATATAGTCAAGAACGAGACCGAGCGCCTGACAAAGCTCACCAACAATCTCCTGACACTCAACAACCTTAATATCACCGGGATGAATCTTGATATCACGGATTTTGATATCAACAGCACGATCAAAAATACAGTCGCTACATTCGAAGGAACCTGCAAGCAGAAGCATATATCATTTAACCTCGTCCTGACAGGTGAAATGCTTTATGTATCCGCTGACAAGGGAAAGATAGAACAGGTTCTGTATAACCTAGTAGATAATGCGATCAAATTCAGCAAACCTGATTCTGTCATCAAACTTGAAACAAGTGAGAAAAACGAAACAATATTTGTATCGGTCAAGGACTCGGGAATAGGTATCCCCAAGGACAATCTCAAACTGATATTCGACAGATTCTACAAGACCGACCTGTCCCGCGGAAAGGACAAAAAAGGAACAGGCCTTGGCCTGTCCATAGTCAAAGAGATATTAAATGCCCACCACGAAAACATAAACGTCATATCAACCGTTGACGTGGGGACGGAATTCATATTTACACTTCCGAAGTCCAGGAATATGGACGACTGATATCATGACCTGCTTCTTAAGTCTCCGATAAACAGCGCGATCCTCTCCATTGCCGTTTTGAGCTTTTCGATGGAATATGCATAGGATATACGCAGGAATCCCTCTCCACTGTCTCCGAATGCGGTACCGGGTACAACCGCCACATTCTGCGCATCAAGAAGAGCATAGGCAAACTCTTCGCTTGTCATGTTAAACTCCCTGATATCCGGAAATACATAGAATGCTCCAAACGGCTCGAAACACGGAAGACCCATCTCGGAAAAAGCATTCATCAGGAACCTTCTTCTCTGATCATATGATGTTCTCATCATCTTCACATCATCATCACCGTTCTTCAGCGCCTCTACAGCTGCATACTGGCTTGTTGTCGGAGCGCACATTATCGCGAACTGGTGGATCTTGGTCATCTGCTCTATGATCACAGACGGACCCATGGCATATCCAAGTCTCCATCCTGTCATCGCATATGCCTTGGAGAAACCGTTTATGACTATCGTACGCTCCTTCATCCCCGGAAGGGAAGCAATGGAAACATGGTCACCGTTAAATGTCAGCTCTGCATATATCTCATCAGACAGTACAAAAATATCCCTGTCAATGCATATCTGCGCGATCTGTTCAAGATCCTTTTTCTCCATTATGGCACCGGTCGGATTATTGGGGAACGGGAGTACAAGTATCTTGGTCTTATCCGTTATCGCTGCCTCAAGTTCCTGCGCGGTCAAGCGGAACATATCTTCGTTTTTCAGCTCGATTATGACAGGCTTTGCTCCCGCAAGTATCGCACACGGCTCATATGATACATAACTGGGCTGGGGTATTATGACCTCATCACCGGGATCGACCATGGCCCGAAGCGCGATATCGATAGCCTCCGACCCGCCAACCGTAATTATCGTCTCATGTTTGGGATCGTAGGATACGTTAAACCTTCTGTCATAGTATCTGCATATCTCCGTCCTCAGTTCCAGAAGACCTGAATTGGAAGTATAGAAGGTCTTTCCCTTCTCGAGAGAATATATACCCTCGTCTCTTATATGCCACGGAGTATCAAAATCCGGTTCTCCGACTCCCAGCGAGATTGTATCGGCTCTTTCACTGGCTATGTCGAAAAACTTTCTGATACCTGAAGGCTTGATGGATGTAATGATCTGTGACAGGGGCTCTCTCATGGCATCATGATCATCCTTTCATCTTCGTACTTCTTCTTGAGAATGATACCGTGATCCTTGTACTTCTTCAGCACAAAATGTGTAGTCGTACTTATCACGGAATCAAGTGTTGAAAGCTTCTGTGATACAAATGATGATATCTCACGAAGCGTCTTTCCTTCCATGAAAACAAGCAGGTCATATCCTCCGCTTATAAGATACGTAGACTGAACTTCGGGATATTTGTATATACGTTCTGCTATATCGTCAAATCCCTTTCCTCTCTGCGGAGTGACACGTACTTCTATAAGAGCATGTATCCTCTCCTCAGTTACCTTATCCCAGTCTATAAGAGTATGATATCCGCAGATTATACCTTCACTTTCCATCGCGGCCAGTTCATTGGCAACATCTATCTCGGTGATCCCGAGACATACAGCCACTTCCTTGAGGTCTACCCTGCTGTTCTTCTCAATATAGTTCAGTATCTCTTCTCTCATATCGGATCCTTTCACAGATTATATATTTTATACAGTTCGTCCGCTCCGGGCGGCTCTAAGAATCTCTTTCCGTCCTTCGTCATCACCAGTCTGTCATTACCTTCCGTTACCTTGCCTATGACAGCGGCGTTTATCCCCTCTTTTGCCAGACATCTTACGATATCCGCTCCATTCGGTGCGGTAATGAGCATTGAACCGCTTGATATCAGACAATAAGGATTGATGGAAAACTCTTCACATATCTCTATCGTTTCCTGTCTGACCGGAATACTGTCAAGATCTATCTCAAGTCCTGTTTTACTGCCTTCGGCTATTTCCCACAGGGCACCGAAAATTCCACCTTCGGTAACATCATGCATGGCAGAAACACCGACCGAAACAGCCAGTCTTGCATCCTCTACCACCGACAGGTATTCGGAAAAACCTTTTGCCGTCTCTATAAAAGAGTTGGGAAAATGCTCTCTTAAAATATCTTCCTTCTCACGGGCTATGATACTTGTTCCTTCAAGCCCTATCCACTTTGTTAAGACGACATCATCTCCCGGATGTGCTCCCGATGTCGTGATCAGCTTATCTTTTCTGACCTTACCGAATCCGGTCGCCGTGATCACGGGCTGGTTCACAACCCCTGTCACTTCAGTATGTCCGCCTACCGTCTGGATATTCAGCCGGGCACATACCTCCTCAGCCTGCTTCATTATAAGCTTCAGATCTTCCTCCTCGGCTCCTTCCGGAAGCAGTATCGACAGCATGATACCTATCACTTCCGCACCGCTTGACGCAATATCGTTGGCAGTTACATGAACCGCGAGGGATCCGAGATCATGGCTAGTTCCCGTTATCGGATCCGTGGATGTGACAAATAATTCACCGTCGGCAAGCTCAATAGCTGCACAATCCTCACCTACACCGGCCCCGATGACTATCTCATCACGTTTTGTCCGGATCTGCTTTATTATCGATCTTTTCAGTACACTTTCGGGTACTTTTCCTGTTCTTAACATACTGTCCTGTATCGGCATCACTGCGCGATATTCTCCGGCAGGACCACTTCCTGCGTTCCATCGACAGGCATTGCGGCAGCCGCGGCAGCCGCAGCAGCATTAAGTTCTCCGATAGTTGCCTTTACGGTATCTATGCTGCCTGATGCTATAGCGGACTGGATCATCGCCTGTGCCGTGGGATTATCCGTGGCTGTTCCAACCGTTGCGGTCCTCGGTGTAGGAAGATATACGCTCTTGTTAACTTCCGTTCTTTCCGTTTCCTTGCCGTCAACAGTGACTACTTTCCATAATTTACCCACATACCCGGTGTGGGCCGACTGTGTGGAAATGGAACCGAGAGGAGCGCCGGGATCCGCGATTATCTTGTCTCCTTCAGGTATCGTTTCGGATATCTGTTCGCTTTCGTATGAAACTTTCCTGTTCTCAGGTCTTGTTTCCACTCCGTATATATTAAATACGATCTGTTTGTCTTCTGTTGTATAGCCTTCGATATATATCGGGTATTCAGATGTATTTGTGAACTTGAAATCCTTACTGGTTCCCGAGATTGCCGCATCACTGGACAGATCCACATACGATACTATCATCGAATGATTATGCCTCTCATCAACCTGAAGCTCGGCACGGAGAACCGCATTGTACAGCGTGGAGCTTACCTGGCATATTCCGCCTCCGAGACTCTCAACTACCATACCGTTCAGATATGAGCCAGCAAGAAAATACCCGTTCTCCTCGGAAAAAGGACTTACTGTCTTGTACATTGAGAATGACTGGCCCGGAAGAAGGACCGTACCGTTCACAAGTCTGGTGCCGTTCCTGACATTGCCCGACCGGTCTGCTCCCGAAGATTTAAAACTTGTCTTGAAGCTTCCGATAACATCCTTTATCTTCTCCAGATCCTCACGGCTTGCATTCGGAACATCTTCTATAACAACCAGATCCACAGTCATATCGGAACCGTTGAAATTTTCAAGATTCGACATAACACGGGAAACTGATGCATTTACGTCTATCTTCTCTCCCTTTTCTCCCTCGGTTATTACAAACTGGCCATCCTTTTTTTCCAGAGAGGCATCCTGTGCTTCAACATCATAGAGGGTACCCTGCTCGGCGATTATATTCGTGACAATACTCCTGTCAAACGTCAGTTTCAGGGGAAACACTACCTTCTCATGCTCAAGATCCTTCCTCTCCTTATACCGCTCCACAAGATTACCGCTTCTTCCGAGATACAACGCATCTGCAACCGTATTGGGATCGTCCCATTTGATACCGAGTTCATCAGCCGTGACATTCACGCTGTGACCCTCTATGGAGTTAAGGGTTATCGTGGCACCTGCCATGGCTCCGACCTTTTCATTGATAAGCTCCAGTGCTTCATCATATGATCTGCCGGACAGATCTATATCATCAACATAGACCCCGGGGAGTATCGTTCCCGACAGATCCCTCTCTACTGTGGGTTCTATATCCATGTTAAAGGAAGCTCCCGTATCCGATGAGGATTCCCAGCTTCGTATGACCTCAATGGCATCCTTAACCAGTCCGTTTGCTCCTCCGTATATATCCTCGCCCGAAGAGGCCATGGCAATATCCGGATCAGCTGTCAGAACGGCTGCGAAAGCAACCAAAGCACCTATGAACATTTTGACAGATCTTGCGATCTTAACACCGCTTTTCATATATTTGACACGCCTTTTTATTTTGATTATGATACTAGGTACATCAGTGTCGGCACTATCATTGCAAGAACAAGAATTATTATGATGATCGCCGATATTGTCTGTTTGGTTTTTTTGTTATGAAAATTCATCATTTTTGATCGTTTCACTCCTTGATCTTTGATAGGTAATTATATATGATATCACCGCTATTTACAACCATTGTACTTGTTGCCGGGTTCATTTTCGTATTCATGAAAATTACGTCTTCCAAACCCGATACAAGTATCAAAAGCTTTAATGACCGGGAGCGCCTGGCCAACAACACGCTCCGGCAGCCTCTTGACGATCTGGAGTTCATTACTGTTCCGCTGGATATGATCCCCATGCCCGAACCCGCCGTTAATGAAAAATGTGCAGCTCTGACAGGTGAATTAAAGCTCCTTGCCGAAAAGAAGATCGTCAATCTCACCGGGATAACCAATACCGATCTCAAACTGACATATGGTGCCGCTAATCTTCCGATACTTACCGAATATGATCAGAATTTTACTTCATTATGCAAGATCCTCTATGATCTCGGTCTGGAATATCAAAATGCCGGTCACGAAGATGAAGCCGTTGCCGTACTTGATGCGGCAGTACGTGTCGGTACCGATCTGTCCGGCAACTATACGACGCTTGCAAATATATATGCCGAAAGAGGTCTGTATGTTGAGATCCAGCGGCTGATAAGCAGTGCCGGCAATATCCGTTCTCTGACACGTCAGTCCACGATCTCAAAACTCCAGCAGATACTGGATGAACATACCTCGTCAGTGATCAGGCTCTCCGACGACTCTGAGGATCCCGCTTCTTCTGATGATCCCGGCAATATTCTACCAGCGGACATTCTTGACATTTTGGAGACTGTGCCTTACACACAGTCCGACCAAAAGTGATGAACCACATGTTTATAAGGATCCAGTAATCCTCGGGGATCACCTTCATCAGATCGTATTCTATCTTCTCCGGATCGGTCTCATCCGTCAGCTTCAGTCTGTTTGATATCCGTTTTACATGAGTATCGACAACGATGCTCGCAATCCCGAAAACATTACCTCTGATGACATTTGCGGTCTTGCGTCCCACTCCGGGGAGTTTTGTCAGCTCATCTATATCACTTGGGACAACTCCGTCATATTCCTCAACGAGCATACGCGAACAGGCTATGATATTTTTGGCCTTATTATGATAAAACCCTGCCTGAAATATATCCTTCTCGAGTTCGGCTATATCAGCCTGCGCAAAATCGGAAAGGTTTTTATATTTCACGAACAGGTTTTTGGTGATCAGGTTTACCCTGGCATCGGTACACTGCGCACTAAGTATCGTCGCTATCAGCAGCTGCCATGCATTATCATGGTCAAGATAGCACCTGACATCTCTCGAATACATGCGCTCAAATATATCCAGGATCTTAAGTGTGCGTTTCGTTGCCATATCGTCACTTCTTTCCCGTCTTACGGGGTTTTTTCCTGCGGCCGTTCAGATATTCCGCAAGCCTGGCGCCGGGATAATGTTTGAGTATCACATTTCTGATATAACTCTCCGTGACCTCCGGGCCGTTCGATGCCAGCATCTTCAGGAGTTTCTCCAGTTCTGCTCTGGTATGCTCCTCCATGAGTGTGGTGTAATCACCTTTTTGATAGTATTTCAGAGGCATATCGCATGTGTAGTGACCCTTGTTGTATATGGCCGATGCCGCTACTCTGTCAACATACATCTCAACCAGGTATCTCTTGGGCATTCTTGTAGGTATTATCACATGTTCCTCGCCTTCACGTCCTGCCTTATAGTCGGTCCAGTATTCATAATGATGCTTGTTCCTGCCCTTGTGGTGTATCCATGCCTCGGAAAAGCCCTTGGCCTCTCGCTCGGCATTATTGGGGCTTCTGTATCCCTGATAATACCTGGCCCCGACAAACAGTTCGGAGGGACTGTACTTGCTCAGATCATGAATTATGCCCTGCCAGTACAGACCTACCCTGAAGCAACCCTGTCTGACCATTCTCCTGTGTTCGTTTACCGTTTTGATATGTCTGATAAGCTTAAACATTTTCCGTTCCCATCTGCCCGTCTATAGCCGACAGACTGTCATAGTATTCCTTGTGTACTCTTTCGTATTCCCTGTTATATAACTCATTCTTACCCTGTCTGATCGAAGCGGTATAGGAATGAGCTCTGTTATCAACTTCCGAACTGACTCTCGCTATGGTCGCTATACCTATGTTTGAGCAGGTCTTCCCGATCCTCTCCACGTTTGTCAGTATATCGGAGAATATAACACCGGCCCTGACCGTACATAAACCTTCACGAAGACGGACCAGATGATTATCATGAAGCGCTGTTGCCAGATCCTGTAGCACACTGACGCACGGCTCAATATGGTATGCTGCATTTATATCTCTTTTCTCAAAAGCCTTACCCGTATAATCCAGTATCTCATCAACCAGCTGTCTGGCCAGATTTATCTCTCCCATCGCACTCGGTGAGAACACTATCCTCTCACCATGGAGGGTTGTTGCCGCATCCGCCATCTTGTCCGCATAGTCCCCGAGATGCTCAAATTCGGATACCAGCTTATGATACTGTTTAAGTATACGGATATGGAGATCCTCATTGACATAAGGCGCAAGCTGTACCAGATACTTGTCGACCCGATCCGTCATATGATCTATGTTCTCTTCCTCATCATGTATCTCCTCAACAGTATCCTCGTCATAGTTGTCTATCACCGAAAATGCTTTGTTGATATTATCCTTCGAGGCGTTGAACATAAGCGTCAGAACATCATAACATCCTCCGAATGCGATCGCCGGAGTTCTGAAGAACACGGGGTTAAGGGCGGTAAGCTTATCGGCATACTTGCCTGATGCTACGGAATCATCCTTAACGATCCTGGCTGCAAGCTTCTTGATCACACCTCCGACGGGAAGCAGTACTATGGCACTGACGAGGTTAAATACGGTATTAACGTTTGCTATGTTACCGGAACGCATCGTCATATCCCACAGACCGTCTATAAGTCCTATCTTCTTCAGTACCGTAACTCCGACAAGAACAAGTATCGTCTTGAGAAGGTTATATAAGATGTTCAGCAGACCGACTCTCTTGGAATCCGCCTTGGCTCCTATCGAACAGACAATACCCGTTGTTACACAGTCGCCGAGATATACACCGACTATAACTACATATACGACCTTGAACGGGATGGTCCCTGCCTGCGAGAACGCCTGCAGCATACCGATAGTCGCTGATGAACTCTGAAGCACGAATGCTATCGAAGCACCGGTGATATAACCGATTATCGGATTCCTGCCCATGTTTTCGAACAAAACGTCAACGATACCGCTTTCCGAAAAAGCGCTTACCGCACTTGTCATATTCATAAGACCGGTGAAGAGGATACCGAAACCGATAGCTATATTGCCGATATTATCAGCACGTTTAAACTTGAATCCCATAATCAGGATTATTCCGATGATAAGCGCCAGCGGAGCCAGAGTGGACGGCTGGAAAAACTTCAGAAAAGAGCCGTTCTCTGCATTTATATCCATAAGTCTGATTATCTGGCCTGTGATCGTAGTACCGACGTTCGCTCCGACTATGATACCGAATGACTGGTCAAAAGAAAGGATGCCTGCTGCAACAAGACCGGAGGTGATGACTATGGTTGCGGTTGAAGACTGGATTATGGCGGTCATTATCATTCCCACAAAGAATGCCTTGACCGCATTATCGGTAACCTTCTCTATCGCGACCTTCAGAGTTCCGGAAGAACTCTCCTTGAGGTTATTACCCATAAGCTTCATTCCATACAGGAACAGAGCCAATCCTCCAAGCAGCGATATTATACTGAAGATGTTCATTTTCTTATCCTCTGGATTATATGATCAACAACAAGATAAGTATAACAAAATTGGAGTTAAATAGTACGTTTTTTAACCGTTTTTACCATTTTCGACCTTTTCAACAATTTTTAACGCATCAAATACTTTTCCTTTGGCAAAAAACATCACTATACCGATAAGACTGAGGATGATACCCGGCCAGGTCCCCTCGGGTGTATACTTCATATCAATGACATGTTCTCCCTCAGGCACCTCAAAGCTCATCAGCATATCAAGAGCCGGCATCCCTTCGATCCTTTTACCGTCACACAGTATCCTCCATGACTCCTCATAGGGAATTGTCATCACGACCGTCGAGGTTTTGTCACTATCTACTTCAAATGTCAGATGGGAACTGGTGATCTTCGTTACATCCCCTATGGATCCGTTCAGTTCATCTGCCGTCATACCCCATTCATTAATCGCATCCGCATCCTCATAATAAAAACATGCTTCATCTATCGTCAGTTCCTCGTCCACGATCTGCATCCTGATCTCAACTTCATCCCCTGCCGTATATCTGCCTGCACATAAGGTATTCCAGTGGTTAACGGTAAAATAGGCGTCATACGGTTCCCCGTTCACAAACACCGCCCCGTTCTGGCGGGAAGGTGCATAGAAGTAGAAGTACAACGGCATTTCCGAGGTTATCCTGATATTGTACACAACATATCCTTCATCGTCCGTCCGTACATAATGCCCGATACCGTCCTCCACGGCTCCTTCAAGCACAGTCTCGGCATCTGCTCTTATAAATATGTCCCTGTCATCCCAGCACGATGCGACCCTGTTCTGTTTTTCAAACGTATTCCCTTTGGCAAGGTCAGTATCCTTGAGGCCGGGCGGAGCGATAAAAGCCATCGGAAGGGCATTATCGTTTCTGAATGCATAATATTTCCCCTCATAAGGCATTCTTTCATACGGTTTCTGCGTCTCATCAAATATGGACACATAATATCTGACCCCGAACAGATCATCCACAAACGACGTACTGCCGCCGTTATAGTAAGTATAATACACGGTCTTGCAGAATCCGAAATTGACCAGCCAGTCAAGTATCCTGTCCTTCTCGCATGAACTGTCATGCGACAGTCCGATATAATCAAACAGTGAAGGATCGTTTATCCCTCTGTCAAAATCCTTCTCTATCCTGTAGAATCCGTCATCCTGTGATTTGATATATGAAATGACATCATTGATATTGCGGTAATCATCCCGAAATTCGGCGATCGCAGGAAGAGAATCACCTTCGATATTAAGGCACAGATATGACGTTTTGGAGCTGTAGAGCATCTCACATACAGCCAGGATCATAAGTATCACAAAACCTGCCGTTCCGGCTGTCCTTTTTGTCATAATAAAAAGCACCGATGCTATGACAGCAATGAGCGCACCGTTTATCGCAAGTCTCGTAAGGTCCAGATACGGATTTCGTACGATCGTAAGCCATATCATATAAACTGCCAGTATGCCCGTTGTGATGCCAAGATATCTGATCCTGCCACCACCTTCAGCCGGCTCTTCCATAAATGCCAGTAATCCCTTATAACCTGTGACAACCGTAATGATGCTTATGTAATACGCATATCTCCAGTAGAAACCTTCCGGGTTATTGAATCCGTGCCACACGGCATCGAACGTATTTATCCACATGCTGACAGCCAGAACGGCTATCAGGAACAGATTGGCGATCTTTTCCTTTATGGCGATACGCGGGATCACAAAATACATGACCGCAAAGAAAAACGGAATGATACCGCAATAGATAAGAGGACGCAGATCATTTCTCGCACATCCCGAAAACATCCCGGCAAACATCTGATTCATCGGAAACCGTCTGTAAAATCCGTAATCCGCTCCCTCTGTCGTCTTCTCTCCAAGCAGTGACAGTCCGGTCCGCACAAGGAAAAAACCGTCGATAAGAAGTATAGTTACCGCCGACCATGCAATCTTCGGGAGTCGTCTGATATATGATCTGTCCGTTATGAGTCTTGATACATATAGGATCAGAAGGAATATGCAAAGCATGAATCCCATGTGGTAATTGATGTATATGTAAAGAGCTGCCGTCAGAATGAAAGCTCCCGCACCACGTCCGGTCTCGATGACCTTCAGGTAAAAGTACAATACGAGCGGGAGTATGGCAAGAGCGCCGAAATAGATCGTAAGAACCAGGTATCCGAAGAAAAAGGCGGAGAATGCGTATCCCGTCGAAAACAGAAGTGACATCGGTGACCTTTTGTATCTGTTATTCAGCAACACGGATGCTGAAAGACCCGCGATGGAAACCTGAAGTGAAAAGATAAGCTCAATTCCCGTAACTATCGATTCACCGGGAAACAACAGGAGGAGGAATAATAACGGATCATGCAGCTGAAAAGCGGCAAGTCCGGGAAAATCGCCTCCGAGTGTCTTGGTGAACATATATGACCAGTCATTCCCCGTCTTGAGGGTATTGATAAAATATGCATAGAAATTAACAAATTCTATGTTCATATCCCCTGTCAGGATCGACCTGTCACCAAAGGGATATACCCTGCATAACGCCCAAAATACCTGCATCATCAGAAACGGGATCAAAAAAGCACAAAGATATATAACGACCTTACTGTCTCGGGTCTGTTTTTCCAAGGAGCCACCTCTCATAATACGATGATATCAGATGATGGTATATCTTATATCATAATCAAACGTATCAAATCCTTCTTTTTTCTTGAGAATACCTATCACCTTACATGTAAGAGGAGACAGAACCAGCTCAAATCCCAGTTTGAACAGGTACTGGAACATGATCATGGAAAGGATCTGATCCGTGGGAACAACTCCCAGAAAAGCTATTAATATGAACAGTGCGGAATCGAGTGCTTCTCCGGCCAGTGAGGATACGATGACCCTCATCCAGAGCCTGCTGCCCTTTGTGGCGATCTTGAGTCTGGACATGATCAGCGAATTCGAGAGTTCTCCGAACAGATAGGCAACAAATGACGCCGCAAGAACTCTCGGAGCCATACCGAACACGATCGCATAGGCATCCTGATCTATCCAATGTGTCGGATACGGAAGATCGATCGTGATAATATACGCTACAACTGCAAGGATATTACATGCGAACCCGATCCATATAATGAATTTTGCCTTGTGAAAACCGTATATTTCAGTAAATACATCAGAAAGGATATATGTCACGGGGAACAGTATTACCGAGGCAGGTATTGAAACAGCCTCCGACAGAGACCACATCTTACCCGCTATCATGTTTGACACGATAAGACATGTGACAAACATCATCCCCATTGCTACAAAAACAGTTGAAAAAGTCATCTTTTCTTCGTTCATGATCCCGGCTCCTGTCCTTTATGCAAATACAGTGTTTGTAAAAACCTTATATGTATATTTTATCGGGAAAGTTGTCATTGTCAAATTATACGTATTGCGTGCAGGGAGATTATAGTACAAAATGAAGTATCATGAAAAATAATAATACTGACATGACCGTCGGAGACCCGGTAAAGCACATAATCTGGTTTGCCCTGCCGGCCCTCGTCGGGAACATATTTCAACAGATATATAATATTGCAGATTCGATAATAGTCGGACGCTTTGTCGGACCGGATGCCCTTGCGGCAGTCGGTGCGTGTTCTTCCATTACCTTTTTGTTCTTTGCACTCTGCAACGGTATAGGAAACGGGGGAGGAATTCTGGTATCCCAGTATTACGGGGCAAGAGATGATTCGCTTGTGAAGAACTGTATAGTCAACACCGGCTTTATCATGCTTCTTGTACCCCTTTCCTTCGGGGTGATAGGATATATCTCATCTCCTGCCATTTTAAAGCTTCTTTCCACTCCCGAAGACATTCTTGCAAGTGCGATCATGTATATCCGTTATATGTGCATAGGTCTGATATTTGTTTCCCTGTATAATTATCTGGCCGCCATGCTGCGCGCTCTCGGAGATTCAAGGTCTCCCCTTTACTTTCTGATCCTGTCCACGATACTTAATGTGATCCTTGACATCATCTTTGTATATAATTTTAAAATGGGAATAAAGGGGGCCGCAATAGCAACTCTCATCGCCCAGCTTGTGGCAACCGTCACATGCGCTGTCCACGCATACAGGACCAATCCGTATTTCAGGCTGGGGCGGCAGGATTTCGCAATTAACGGTAAAATGGCATATAAAATACTGCGGCTCGGTGTTCCGATGTCTCTTCAGTTTGCACTGATCTCGATTTCATCGATGGCTGTACAGCGCGTCGTCAATTCATACGGGACCGTAGTCATCGCTGCATTTACCGCAACCAACAGGATAGAACAGCTCATTCATCAGCCATATACGACACTTGGTGCCGCTATTGCCACATTCTGCGGCCAGAACTATGGGGCGAAGAAAAACGACCGTGTCTATTCGGGATATTTTAAAGGCCTTATCATAATGCTCGTACTGACATCTGTCATGATACTGACCATGCAGCTTTTCGGCAGAGCGATCACCGGACTGTTCGTAACCGACGAAAGAGTCATAGACCTCGGTGCAATGGGGCTTCGTATAACATCCGTTTATTACCCCGCACTCGGGCTGATATATGTTGTCCGTGGAGTCCTTACAGGTGTCGGTGATGCGTTTTTTGCCCTGTTTAACGGAATAGTTGAAGTGATCGGAAGATTTACCATCCCTATCCTCATGACCTCATATATGGGTATGGGGGAGACCGGTATATGGGTTTCCGCCGGAGTAGTATGGGTTATAAGCGGAGTGACCGCATGGTACAGATATTTCACATATCTTCATCACCGCATCAGGCCCCGAAAAGCGGTCAGCTGACTCCGACTTTTTGCCTGAACGTTTTATAATGGTCTTCATAGACCCTGTAGATCTCATCAAGGATATCATCATTAAAATAAGCCCTTCTGTTATAGGCGGCGATGACTTCCGACATCATATCTTCCATGGTCTTTTCACTTCCTGCCTTTTTCATTACCATTACAAGCAGGAGTACCATGTTCATATGACACAGCCCGAGTGCCGTGATCTTGCGGAAACTGTAGGTTTCATATGCTCTCAGATAATACTGGTGCATATAATATGCGAGATAGTTTCCCAGAACTGTCCTGACAAACGGATCATTGAAAAGAAGATCCTCAGCCTCATGCTGCCAGCCTGATCCCGGCTTATTGACGCTCCGCAAATATGCCGATGCTTTCGAAAACATCGAATACAGTCCGGGAGCTACCTTTCGAAGTCTGGGATGATTCAGGGATGAATTAAGTATCCCCGTAACGACCGCATCGGGAAGCGGAAAAGAAAACCGGTCCTTTGAAACGTGATCTGAACTGCCTGAATAAAAAGAATCAAAATCCGGAATATCCTTATCTGCACTTTTTCCTGCAGAGAAATGATCCTGACATCTTATCGCATACAGGAACAGAATATCCGTAAAATATCCGGATACGGACTGTCTTGCCATATCCGTGATCTGCCTGCGGTTTATAAGAAGAAACTGCAGATAATCTTCGTCTTCATTTGTAGTGCATATCTGTGTACAGGGATCTCCCTCGCTTTCAGTCATCTCAAGCGTTCCGCCATTCCTGATGAAAAGTCTCGCAGCGCCTATGCATGACAGATCAAGACAGCACTCTTCAAATGCTCCGTAATTCCTGTAGAATCTCGGATAACTCTGACATGTCCAGGGGATATACTCGTGTCCTTTCTTTTTCTGAAGAGCACATAATCCGTCCCTGCCATAAAACGGGCATGCCTTGGATCCCGGATTGAACTTCCCGGCAGTCCATCCTCCCGTCGCAAGAAACAGTCTGATCCCCAATATTCCCTTTTCACGGCTGAATCTGTCGCAGTCCTGCCCGCTTAACGGTATGACCCAGCCTTTGCAGCATGTTTGCGGACAGTTGCCGCACAGACATGAGAAATCCCTAAACCATGTTATCTCATACTTTTTCATACTAAAAGATCAGCGTTTATCCCTGTCGATAAATTCCAGGAAAACAACCGTAACTACAGCAAACACGGCAGTCAATATCATCAGGTACATCCAGCTTGTCAGCAGATTCCCTGCGGTAGCCGCAAAATCCGCTCTCTGGTTTGCTTCTCCGAGCTTTTGAAGCACGGTATCCCTCATGCCCTGTTCTTCCACGACATTCATGATATCCTTTACCGTTACCCCGCCACCGATGTCTATCTTGTCACCGCCTGATGACATCCTGTTCCATATCATAACGGCAGGCAGCCTGTTATAATCGGAGATGACACACAGGCCCTGAACGCCCCATTTGGACAGCATCAGGTCAGTCACATCCGAAAGGGACGCCGGAAGTGCTATGAATCCCGAAAACACAAGCTGTACAATTAGCATGAACGGCATGACCGTCATCGCTGCCATTTCCGAATGTACTATCGCCGAGATCATCAGGGCCATCAGGTCTGCTGCATAAGTTATCAGAAACAGTGTTATGAACAGTTCCGTCGTAAACTCCGGACCCGATAACACTCCCTGAAGCGCCTCTGAGAAAACCTTCTCTTCGGGATAATTGACTCCCGTTCCACCAAGCACTGCAATGGTTATTATCGACTGGGCCGCGCACAAAAGCGCCTGATATATCAGATGAGCGGCAACATATGAAGTGATGTGCATCCCTGCCCTGTGTTCTCTCTTGATAATGGCTCTTTCCCTGCATATTGACTGTATCGAGTTAAAAAACCCGTTCCATATACATACACATGATAATGCGAACGTTCCCTGAAACGTTCCCTCCATCGTCACAAACAGTCCCTTTCCGACTGCAAGAGATACCAGACCCGCTATGACAGCGGACATCGGAAGCACTTTCCAGTCGTTCTGAAGTATAAAGAGTCTGAACAGTTTATTCAGGTATATGATCAGCTGTCTGAACCGGCCTATGTGTTTCAGATCATTTACAGAATCATGCATTTTTATCCTCCGATGCTAATTGCTCCAACCCGGCACTGTACTTCTCCACAAATTCGTCAGCCCTTCCTTCGCCGCCTTCATCCTTCTGGTTGATGCACAGAAGAATATCTTCCATCGACTTCTTACCGAAGAAATCATATGACTCCTTTATCGGTCCGTAATATGCCAACCGGCCTATACGGGCTGCATCTTTTGCAAGTACTATGACATCATCAAAAAGATCTATGACCCGGTCCGGTGTATGGGTTATCACTATTACGATCTTTCCCTCATCCGCAATTTTCCTGAGCGTCTCGAACAGATTCCTTGCAACTACTCCATCCAGCCCGGAATCAGGCTCATCAAGTATGAAAAGCGTCGGATCGGATATAAGTTCAAGTGCGATCGATAATCTCTTTCTTTGTCCTCCCGACAGTTTTCCGACCTGACTGGTCTTCACCGACATAAGACCCAGTTTATCCATCACCTGCGAAACTCTTTCTCTTTTTTCCTTAAAGGACAGTTTCGACGGAAGCCGGAGATTGGCCGTGTCATTTAATGTCATGCGGACCGTATCATTTGATCTCATCAGGTCCTGCTGAGGGACAAAGCCGAGATCGTATTTCATGCTCTCGTAATTATTGTAAAAATTCCGGCCGCCCAGAAGTATTTCCGCATTGGCCTTCTCATACCCCGTAACCGCATTCAGGAATGTTGTCTTGCCGGCACCCGATCCTCCGAGGAGCAGTACCATATGTCCGACTGGTATGGACAGATGTATATCTTTGAGCAGGTATATCTTTTTACCCATATTCAGGACCGTTCTGTCAGTCAGATTAACAGTCAGTCCGTTCTGTATCGCTTCTACCGAAGCATCACTTATCCTTGCAGCCTTTTCATAATCCGTTTCCGTTGCGGTCTTATGACTGGGCATATATTTCGGAGAAAAACCCCATATCAGGGATGAGATCCCCGGAAAAAACATCCACAGCCAGGTCCATCTTCTCTTTTGCTCAAAAACATCGCACAGTGATATAAATATCAGAATACTGAAAAGAAGCTGCGCCAGCCAAAGTGCGAGTACCACTATATTCCACAGCGTCTCCATGGCTGATCCTTCATCAAAAAGGGCGGCAAGTACTGCGGCAATATATTTACATATCGCAAGCAGGAAATATGTTCTTCCGTCCTCTTCCCTTTCGGCCTCTACCGCCAGAAAATACTCCTTGATACCGGGAATAAAAGCATATATACCCTTTATTCCGTCCTTCCGAAACAGCATATAACAGCCGATTCCGGAAGTCAGCCACCCAACTATACTGGTACTCTGACTGATATAATCGTTAATGTTCATTTATCTCCTCTTTCTCTCTCTTCTCTTTTCTCTTCTCTCTTCTCTTTTCTTTCCTGCCCCTTCTTTCCTTGTTATGCTTGTGAATGATCATATAGAAGGTGGGCAGGAGCAGGAGGGTCAGCACTGTCGACGCAATAAGTCCTCCGCATATGACAAGGGCCATTCCCTGCATGAGTTCACCGTTCCTGCCAAGCCCGAGCGCCATGGGAACCATTGACAGTATTGTGGTAAGGGTTGTCATGAGAATGGGACGGAGTCTTGATCTTCCTGTTTCAACAAGGGCATCGGCCGTAGACATACCTCCATCGCGGAGCTGGTTGGTATAATCCACAAATATGATACCGTTATTTACAACGATACCTATCAGCATCAGGAATCCCATAAGGGATACCATTGACAGCAGACCTCGCGTTACAAGCAACAGAAATATCGAACCTATCAGCGAGAACGGGATACAGAACATTACCATTCCCGAATATCTCAGATTCTCGAACTCTATGGCCATTACCATATATACTAGTATTATAGCGGTAGCGATGGCCTTAAGTATAGATGCAAATTCATCATTCATCATTTCCGTTGCCTGATCCTCTGTCTTCTCAACAGTCCTTGGCGGCACATAATCAACAAGCGCTTCCTCTATCGCTTTTGTAACATCTGCCTTCTCATCAGACCTTACGGTTGCCGTAATGGATCCGAAATATCTGCCGTTCTGCCTTGTGATCTGCTGCGGGGAATCGGTGTAGACGATAGATGCAACATCCCTCAACGGAACATCGTTACCCGTTGCACCTGTAACAAACATATTTTCCACGTCATTGACTGTCTCATATTCTTCCTTCGGATATTCGACCGTGATCTGATATGTCTTGTCGTCTATAGTAACCTTCATGGCGTCCGAACCGTTAATGGCTGTATTAAGTGATGCCCCTATCATAGCGGGGGTCAGCCCGTTTGCTGCCGCGTTTATCGGATCAATATCCACTTTAACTCTCGAAGCCGTATTTCCGAGAGACGAAGCCGAACTGATCACACCTTCCACGTTCATCACTATGGAATCCACTTCAAGAAGCGTATTTTTGAGGTCGTCAAGATCTGTTCCCTCAAAAGCAACCTCATATGTGTTACCACCTCCGAGAGATGTTATACCCAGAGATGATGATGCAGCCACGGATATCTCACAATTATCGGCATAGCCTGCCAGATCCTCCGTGAACTTATCAACAATCTGTGCGGTGGATTCCTTCGTACCGCTCGCAACATAGGCGTTTACCGTACCTGTGGTAATACGGGCGCTTCCGGAATAATCATCTATATACTCGCTGTTTCTGACAAATTCTTCGATCTCCCGGACTTTTTTATCCACCGTATCGATATTGGTTCCGGGTCTGTAAGTCACTGTGATCTCTATCTGTCCCTCATCCGTATTGGGGAAAAGCTGTGAATTTACAAACTTTATAAGAACAACGGAGATAACAAAGATCACAAGTGCCAGTACAGCGGTCAGAACTTTGTGATTCAGGAATTTACCGAGAACTTTCGTATATCCTGCAGAGAATTTATCAAGAAAGCGGTTCACGACAGACTCTTTTTTCTCTACAGGCCTGTAAAATGAAAAGCACAGAGGAACGAGGGTTATCGCAGATATAAGAGATGCCGCAAGGGCAAAGACTATCGTATAGCCCAACTGCCCGAACAACTGGCCCGACAGGTCCTTCATCATCGCAAGTGGCAGATATACGACTATAGTTGTTATGGTTGATGCAATGATCGAATTAAGAACTATTTTTGTCCCTTCAAACGCCGCATCCTTAAAATCAAGTCCGTCATCCTTTTTTCTGAAGCACATTTCAAGAACGACGATGGAGTTATCGACCATCATGCCTATCGCTATGACAAGGGCTCCCATGGTTATCATATTGAGTGAAAAACCCATAAAACTCATGAGCAGGAATGTTATGAGCAGTGATACGGGCATTGAAGACCCGACTATAAGGCTTCCCTTTATGTCTCCGAAGAATATGAAGAGAACAAGCATTGTGATCACAATACCCAGGAGCAGTGTTTCGGCAATCGACCTGAGTGAAGACTTTATAATATCCGCACTGTCATATACCACGAATATCTCAATATCAGGGTATCTTTCCTTGAGGCGGTTTATGAGTTTTGTTACCTCATTGGAAACCGTAACGGCTGATGCCGACTGCTGCTTGGATATATTTACGCTTAAGTTGTCAGATCCCTTAAAACGGCTGTAAGAAGATGCTTTTTTTGAAGCGTAGTGAACATTTGCAACATCAGACAAATGAATAGTCTGTCCGGTTGCAGTGGTTATCGGGATCTGCCGCAGTTCCTCAGGGGTTTTGTATTCAACCCTGGAACTTATATCCACCTGTTGCCCGCCATGTTTTGCCGACCCCGCGGGATACGTGAAATTAGCGCTGCCAACCGTCGTGGTAACGGTATTGACGCTGACATTATACTGTTTCAGGTTTTCGGGAATGAGTTCTATGGAAATGTAATCTTCCAGGCCGCCGCTTACTTCCACCTGGGTAACGGTGCTGATCTTGTCGAGCTCGGGTCTTAAGGTTTCCTCAACAAATTCACTGACATCCTCCGACGAAGAATTGACGGACAGCTGCATTACGGCCGCAGCATTAACATCCATCGTGGCAACAACCGGATCATTTGTTTCCTTGGGAAGGTTCGGCTTTACAATATCCAGCGCTTCCCTGACATCCATATAGGCATCGTCGATATTTGTGCCGTACTCGAACTGCAGGAGAACTACGGATACATTCTCCCTTGAATATGAATAGGTCGTATCAAGTCCCGAAAGAGACCCGCATCCGTCCTCTATCTTTTTGGTAACAAGCCTCTCAACATCCTCAGGACCTGCCATGGGGTACACAGTCTGTATCATGACCATGGGCATTTCCATATCCGGGATAAGCTGCAGGGACATTCCCGCCACGGAACCGATCCCGAATATAATAAGTCCTGCTATAATGACTATTATTGCAACAGGACGATTAAGGCTGGTCTTGATCAGGGATTTCATTTACTACCTCTATCCTGTCTCCCGAAGGAGCTCTTCCTTCTATCACAACCTCCATACCGTCCCTCAGCTGGCTTGCCCAGGTCGTTATGACCGTATCCTGTTCACTCACACCGTCCGTTATCTCAATTCTGTCGCTGTCGGATATTCCCGTTATAACGTCGGTTTTAACAGCCTTTCCGTTCATATATCTGTATACATACGCCTGTTCGTTCAGATAATATACCGAATCCACCGGAACGGTAACTACGGAACTTCTGCTGTCGGTTGCAAGCGTAAGCTTAACCTTGGTCCCGTTTATCAGCTTGTCTGCTCCGGGAAGGATCTGTGCCTTTATAAAGAAAAGCCCGTTCGCGGCATCGGCTACGCCCGCATTCTCTGTGATCCTGGCTTTATAAGTGCTCCCATTCCTTGTAACGGTGATCTCCTGGCCTATGATCAGCCTTTCCATAACCGCCTCGGAAACATAAAAAGTCACATACTGTGTATCATCGGCTGTGATGACATAAGCCGGTGAACCCGCCGCTGCCATGTTATTTACCGTGATGTTCTTTGCTGTGACTATTCCGGATACCGGGGCTTTAACGTTTGCATAATCAAGCTGAAGCTGGGCAGCCTCGACTCCTGTCTCTGCCTGGGCGACACCGGCCTGAACCTGCTTTACTCCGGCCTCGGCAGTAGCAACCTGTGAAGTAGCTCCGGCAAGCTGGGCATTTCCGCCTGTTATTATCGTGGCAAGTGTGTAGTTCCTGTAATCATCAAGCATTCTCTGCGCAAGAGCCTCTGCTTCCTGAGCCTGACATACACCTGTGGAAGCTGCTGTTTTGGCAACTTCGGCCTGCGCTTTACTTACAAGCAGCTGGTCTCTTGCATCTTCAAGGGAATCTATGGCCGAGGAAGCGGAACTTGCCCCTGATATCATCGTATCAAGCTCTTCCACAGTGAACGCGCCTCCGCTCGTAGATATCTCGAGATATGTCTTTGCTGCTGCTTCGGCATCGGATGTACTAAGTCCCATACCCGTAATACCGTAATCATTGTATACCGCGTTAAGTGCAACCGGGATTGCAGCTTCTTCAAGTCCCGCACAGGATGATATCTCAGTGTAAACCTTCTTGACCTGCATAAGCGCTTTGGCATATTTATCCATATTGTCCTTGTCTTCTTCAAGCCGGTTTATCTGGTCATCAATATCTGATATCTGACTCCTTACATAATCAAGCTGGGTCGCAGCAGCATCATTGTTTTCATTCGCATTCATCAGTCCGTATTTGGCCGAATTGACCGCATTGGCAAGCTGCATTTCGTTTGTTCCCGCGGTTCCCCACTGCTGTGTCACCTGGGCTGTCGTATACAGATTTGAAACCCTGGCCGCATCAAGTCCGGCCTGTGCCGATCCAAGAGATGCCCTGCTTGATTCAAGTGCAGCCTGCGCCTGCTTCATTGATATCCGGGCCGATGTATCGTCAACCGTAAACATCAGATCTCCGGCATTGACATAGTCGCCCACTTCAAAATACGTATTTGTAACATCTCCTGACAGTTTGGCAACAACATTTACCGTAGAATCTGCAGACACGGTTCCGATAAAATCACCTGTGATCTCGATATCAGATCTTGTGGGATTTTCGACAGATACGCTTATCTTCTTTGTCTCCTGTTCATCCTCCTTGTCCTTCGAAAATGTGAGATCACATCCCATAAGGCATACCGCAGCAAGTGCCGGGATCAACAGACAATTTATATAATATGATCTTCTCATGATATCTTCCGGGCCCTCCTGAGAACCACATCCTCAATTCCGGATCAGCGCTTCCAGATCTTTCTCCTAATTAAAGGGACAAAATGCGAGAACAAATATAGCATGACATTTCATTTATGTAAATTCATTTCACACAAAAAACATAAAAATCCCCGTAAACCTTTGAGCTTACGGGGAAGATCAGATTATAGACGATATCGGTCAGCAGGGTGAGATCGTCCAGCCGTTTCCGTCCTCTGTATACCAGTCATCCTGCGAGGGATCATTATATGACTCCTCTGTACGTCCGCCGCCTGTAACTTTTTCCAGATCATCCATATTAAGCGCTTTGCCGAGTTTCCTGCTGTTATCCTGCTTTTCATTATTATCCATGCTATAACCTCCTCCGTATATTATTATACACTGCCTGCTCCGGTATAAACAGAACTTTTCCACTTTCATTATCATTTTATCCGAAGAAGCGTCACAAAAGTGTCACAATCGAAAAAACACCCGTAAACAAACCGTTTACGGGTGTTTTCCGAAGCAGGCGATGGGAATCGAACCCACGTTACCAGCTTGGAAGGCTGGTGTTCTACCATTGAACCACGCCTGCATCATACTTGTGAATATTTTCACCGACCTAAGAATACTATCAAGAATCACTCCCATTGTCAATATGATAAATTTTTTGTCATATGCCAGCCTCGCCGTTAAGTCTTATTGTAAGAACGTTGAGCCCCAGAACATTCTGATAATGCATTTCGGAAGCGACTTTCGATACCAGGCGGATCCCTATGTTCTTTGTCACATCCTCCTGATCCATCATCCGGGCCCTCTGCTCAATATTAAACGGAACACAGTCATCTTTTATTGACAGTATCAGTGTTTCCTTTCTGCAGGCTATACATACCCGGACACTGTGTTCCCTGTTATCCGCGGAAAAACCGTGTTTTATAACATTTCCTGCCATTTCTTCAAGGAAAAGACTTGCAAAGAAAGCCCTTCGCTCATCTATTCCCTTTTCCTGACAGAACTGCTGCAAAGTACTTGAAACCCCGATTACCTCATCCATGTCACGCAGTGTGATATCGATTCGTCCATACACCGGCACACCGAAATCTACCGGTACGGACATCAGTTCATCAATCGTCCCCGGAAAGTGTTTATTAAATATACACGAATAAACCAGTACGAAGACGGGGGTGATAAATCCGTTAAGCACATTTGCTGTATATACGCCGGTAACTCCCATTTTCCCGATAAGAAGAAAGGAAAATACCACAACGCCCACCACTCCGTCCAAAAAAGCCAGAATGTGAACCTGTATCCGCCTGTCGGTAGCCTGCCAGTAACAGGAAAAGTGTGAAATAATGATAGCCAGCGGCATACAGAAGGGCAGGATCCGAAATCCCATTATCGTCATCATGTAGACAGGATCTGACGGATCTCTGTAATACAACCTTGTAAGCGGCTCTGCAAACAACATTATGGCAACGGCAATTGCAAGCATTATAGGTATGAAGTTGAACAAAGCCGTCTTCATCGCATCTGTCAGAGACTTACGGTCCTCCTCACCTACGCTTACGCTCATCATCATACGTGATACGACAAGCATTCCGCCCGGTATGGCCCAGAATAAAGAAAGAAAAGAATTGGCTGCCGTAAATGCCGATATACCCACCGGACCCACATTTGAAAGTATCAGTGAGTTCACGATCACTCCCCTGATGGCATTGTAGGCATTTCCTGCTGCACCCGGTACACCTATCTTGATAATGTTTACTGCTTCACACCATTCAATCCCCTTTATGGTAAAGTGCATTGAAGAATCTTTTTTCATAAAATAAGGAGCCTGTATCAGGAAATATACCCACAGGGCGATCGAAGGAGCCAGAGCAAGTCCCAGTGCTTCCAGCTTCATAACCCCCACAAAAAGGTAATTAAGGAGAAAATTCGCGATAATATACAGAAGCCCGGCCAATGTAGTCCTTTTCCCTTTGTTATCCAGTGAAAGAAAAGCAGAAAGCTGGCTGCCGAGCATCAAAGGGATTATACCTATCGCCTGGCCAAGCACATACAGGGTAAGCATCCGGCTGATCTCAGGATCATCGGCAACTGTGGTCAGGCTTCCGACCATCCCGAACATCAGATGTCCCGCTGTCGCTACAGCACCTGCTATCCCTGATAAAGCAATATCCAGAGCAAACACATTCTGTACACCTGCCGGATTGTTTCTTCCGATATGTTCTCCGCATAGAATTGTCGCTCCGCCTACCATCATGGTATTCAGCGCACCCAGAGCCAGACTGACAGGAGAATAAAGACCCACGGCAGTCATTGCCTTGACTCCTACGAAATTCCCCGCAAACAGACTCGACACTATACCATTTATACTTCCTATTGACGCCAGCAATATCTGAACAGGCAGCAGCCTGAACATAACCTTTTGTGTCAGTTGCGATTCCTTCACTTTCTCTCTCCTGTTCTGTCCATAAGCATCTCAGATACAAAATCTCTCAGATCCGCACAATAATAATCCGCCTCTACAGCCTGCTCCAGATGCGATCTGCCGTATCCGCTGTCCACCAGTACGGTCCTGATACCTGCATTCTTCCCTGCAAGTATATCACCTGCCCTGTCTCCGACCATGTATGACCCGGCAAGATCCACATCATATTTCTCCACAGCCTTTCTAATCAGCCCCGTTCCGGGCTTCCTGCAGTCACAGATGCATGTATATTCTTTTATAGTTCCCTCGGGATGGTGCGGACAAAAGAAAATATCATCAACTCCGGTAACATCGATCAGTCGCTCGTTTACACGGATCAGCTCATCTATCGTGAATATCCCCTTAGCCACCCCTTCCTGGTTTGTGATGACTATTGCCAGATATCCCAACTCATGTATCCTGTCTACACAGTCTTTTGCATAATCAAATATCTCTGTTTCATTCGGAGGGGTTATAACCAGATGTTCTACAGTCAATACGCCGTCCCTGTCAAGAAAAACCGCTGGATTCTTCATGATTTTGCCACAATCTCATCCACGACCTGCTGCAAAATCAGATTATGAACAGACTCAACTATGCCGTACTCTTCAGACGGAACATATACACTTACATCTCCGAGACCTCTCGTCCTGTTATCGGGTCGAAATCCCGTCAGAGTAATAACATCCATGTCCCTCTCTTTTGCTGCCATAACAGCTCTGTAAATATTCTCGGATTCACCGGAGCTGCTGATCGTTACAAGGAGCTCTCCTTTCTTTGCATTCATTTCAAGCTGTTTGGAGAATATATCTTCATAACTGTAATCGTTTCCGAGACAGGTAATAGTAGGAAAACTGTACAGTGATACCACAGCCAGTCTGCCGTTCTTAAGAAAATCGGCTGACATATGAGCGGCTATTGCAGCGCTCCCTCCGTTCCCGATGAAATATACACTGCTCCCATCTGCTTTATGTGCACAAAACGCATCAACGAGCATTTCTATTCCCCCGGTATAGTCGGCTGACGGTGTAAAACCTCTTTTAAACTCAGTTCTGTCTAATGCCTTAACAAATTTATCAATATACGGATCCTGAATCTTCATATCTCAATCGTAGCAAAGGAACGGAAATGCAGGGAGCTGTACTTCATTCTCCGCCAGTTTCCCTTCAAAAAATCTCATTCCACGCTGTACTGGCTTAGTATAATACTCCTGGTATTTACGGGCTCTTACCAGATAACTTTCAATAACGGGCCGGCATTCCTTTCTTTCTTCTTCATCAGCTTCCAGATAAAACAGTATCGTATGGAAAATATGACGTTCACTGTGTGTGATCATAAGCTTCCTGTCCTCATCGGACAGATCCGTCTGCTCAATAAAATCAATCAGTTTAAGATAAACGCATTTATACCCGAGAACAGAATCCATCAGCTTTTTACTGTACATGACCGAATCACGCCGAAGTCTTCGCTCAAGCAGTATCTCTCCGATCTGTTCCAGCCTTTTTGCATAATACTGTGTGAAAAAACCAAAATGCTCATCCTCATGTATAACACCATCCGGAAACCGTACACCGCATTCTTCCAGAAATCTCCTGTTATAGAGCCTGCGCCACGCTGCAACCGGATACTCGTTCTTAGTAGTCTCATAAAACTTTATGAGACTCTCACGTCCGTTCATTACTGTTCCGGTATCGGACCGGATAATGAATTCATCCTTATGCGATATAACATCATCGGCAAGGAGCGGATCGGTGGAGAATACTTCTGCCGAAAAGAACAGGATATCCAGATCCTTCGACGATGCCTCATCAACAAGCACCTGCATGGCATTTTTCTTCAGTCTGTCATCGCTGTCGAGGAAATGTATATAGTCACCTTCCGCGATATCAAAGCCGGCATTCCTTGCAACTGCAGCACCCTTGTTTTTCTGATGGATGACCTTTACCCTGTCCGGATATTTCCTTGCATATTCATCCGCCAGCTTTTCCGAACCGTCATCTGAACCGTCATCCACAAGAATGGCTTCAACTTGCGGCAGTGACTGTGACAACACGGAATCTACACATTCCGGCAGATAATCGATCACATTATAAAATGGTATTACTACGCTGACTTTTGTCTGCATTCAATCGTTCCCTTCTTTCTGTTTATATATTAAAATAGCGCAATTTTGCGTATTTTCAATTAATGCACATAACCCAGACCATGGTCAATCCAGATGAAATACCGGGGCCAGATCTGTACAAACGGGGCTGTTATCCGGATTGGTCTCCATTATATCGGCCATGAAATCCCACCATTTCCGGTTGATCGGCTCATCTGCCTGCTTTGCCCACTCTTCCTCGCTTTCGATCTCAATGTATCCGTACAGTGTCAGAGTATCCCTGTCCAGATATATGGAATAATTGCGGCCGCCATGTTTATGAATACTATCTGCCATTTCAGGCCAGAGCATGTTATGGCGCTTTGTATACTCTTCTTCCATCCCTTCATACAATTTCATTTTAAATCCCTTGCAGATCATGGCATTCTCCTTATATTCCGCTATCTGGTGATGATGTCCACGGGAACATCAAACAGTTTTGCCACCTTAAGTATCGTATCGATATGTCTGCCTACTGCCGCAGCCATATGATGTGTTGGGCCTGCTTCACTCCATCTGTCGCAGAAATCTCTGGCTCCGCATGTAAACCGCATCCGCATATTGGTATCGCCGAACGTAAAGATCGGTCCCTCCTCATTTACTCCTTCGGCAACAACAAATTTGAAGCATCCGTTCGCATCCTGTGTGATACCGAGGAAAGTGATCGGTCCCACAGGAGGATAGAACTGTGTGAGATATCCGCCTCCGGTCTTGCCGTGAAATACCGGTACGATCTTCATGGTCGGCTTTTTAACCTGCGATATGTCCGCATCACCGCTCCCGCTGTGGCCGATTATACATATGTCCTGATCAAAATCGATCGAATACATTTCCGACAGCTGTCCTGTACCTGAGATGGTCTTTAATATCCCCATCGCCATCGCAACCTTGATATCACCTTCGACGGCACAGGCGGTTCCCTGTTTTATAAGCATTGAAAATGCGGGGATCAGCATACTGTCAAGTTTTCCGGCAACACCCTGCGCATAGCCGTCATAGTGGGAAGCGACAAAGCCAAGTTTTTCCTCAACAACCCAGCGTTCAAACGCAACAACATATCTGGCCATATCCCATACTTTTTCTATGGTACCGCCGCCATCTATCTCAAATGTATCAAGTATTTCCTGTGCTTTTGATCTAATGGCGTTCTCATCCGTAATGTCATCTGCGATGGCCCACATTTTCTCCCAGTCAAACTGCTTCGTATACAGCCACATCCTGTGATAGAGATTGGTCTCATCTATGTACAGATCCATCATACCCGGATACGGGCGACCTATCTGTGCGATGTTGGTATCCCTGAACCGCCGGCGCACCCCGGCTGCCAGACACCAGTCACGGATCTGCTCATCCGCTTCCGGATCCCCTCCTTCAACGACTCCCGTGATCACGGCATGGCGTTTTCCCGCACGTTCAAGGTCTGCTACCATCTCTCCGACTGCACCGCATGCATACAGCTGACCGAGCCATGTGGCGGTGTCGGTATTTTCGTAATCAGGGGATCTTTTCTTCTGGAGGTTCACAAGTACAACAGGTACGTCCAGATCCCGTACCGCCGGAAGCATATTATAGCTCGTTGCATATGTCAGAAGCTGGAGGATCACAAGATCAACATCCGCCGCACGGAATTTATCCCCGGCAGCCATCGCCATCTCCTTGGTAGTGACCATTCCGCCATCTATCAGTTCAACCGTGTCGGGAATCCTCTTTTTGAAATCCGAATACTGCGATTCAAATTCCGGAACGAGCGACGGAAACTGAGGCAGATAGGCCCCCAGCGCAATTGAAAATACTCCTACTCTGGCTTTTGTTTCAACAAGCATTCGATACCTCCTCAGTCATTATATGTTTTCTTTTTTTCTTCCTTCTGCGATAATACGCCTGTAAACCGGGTCTTGGCCTCAGCCTTGTCTCCCGTATTCGGGGACAGGAACGGATTGATAACCGGTATGTTCATCGGCTGCGGAACTACCGTATTATCACCGGGTGAATCCGGATGATCATCAGATTTCTCTGATCCTTCATCCGTATCTGTTTCGATCGTGATCGGAACGTCCGTTGCCGGAGTCTCCATGGCAAACAACTCCGCCGGAATGTTTTCGAACGTCATCACGACGGTCATCAGGATCAATACGTTTCCCCATTATTCTGTACTGTGTTATTAAGACTCCCCCCCTTGTGTCACTTACTAACACAAATGTATATAGCAGGTAGACATAACTATACAGAGTAAAGTATACTACATTAACCATTACAAAAACATTACAAAAAACCTGATTTTTCCCATTTATCCAGCTGCTGCTGTTTTTTCATCCTCCTCAAGTCCGCTTGACCCGATGGAATTACGACACAACATCTTAACATCGGCAAATGTCAGATCCCAGTTCATGATAGCGCCATACCACCTGTGATAAGAGCGGCGAAAACCTGTTTACTGCCTGCGATCAACGCTTTTGTTTTCATAAATAACCCTCCGTTACAGGAATATCATACTGCTACTGTGAAATAAACTCTTCAATCTGCGCGATCTGTCCGTTATTCAGACCGCCTCTTCGCAGATACTCCTCAGCTCCCGATCTTACATCCAGAGTGCTGACATCATCTCCATCTGACGCATTGCACAGGTATCTTAAAAATCCGTTCACATTCTCAACAACTGCCTTGTATTTATCCGGATCACCGTCTTTCGTTATCCCATAATAGTTGTCATACGTGATCATGTAATCATCTATGATCTCCTGTGGCGAGGCTTGCGCGAGCGCAAGTAGAAGTGTTGCCGCAAAACCCGTTCTGTCCTTGCCTTCAAGACAGTGTATGAGAACAGGTTCTTTCTGACAGCTCATCTTATAAAATGCATTCGATATCTCTTCTGCAAACTCATCCGAACGATAATTTGCATTAAGTGACAGGAACATAACGCAGCCTTTATCATACAGTTCATCATAATGATCCGAGACGAATCCGTCCTGCGCACGGTAACCCTGATACTTTTCGTCATTGTCTGCAAGATTGATGACAAATCCGATGCCATGCTCCTCGGTCAGATCGTCAACACATGCGGCACGGTTATGAGTATCATCACACGGAGAAGCCGACCGGTAGAATGTATCATCCTTCAGATCTCCGCCTTCTATTTCCCTGAAATTGGCAAATACGATGTCTGTCTCGTAATCGTCCGGTTCATCCGAATAATGCATGGCATTGAATTCTTCAACTGCACGATACCGTCCTTTTTCATTAAGCGAGATAATGACAGTGGATGAATCGGTAAGATTCATCTCATCCCATACGGTATTACCGTAATTTCTTGCTATCACCGGATGTTCATATCCGGGATATCCACATACAACCAGTTCTCCGATCGGTACAAAATACCCTGAATAATATGGAATATCCGTATACTCTGTTCCGTTGTCAAATAGTATGTCGACACTGTCACCGAAGGAAAATCCCGCCGCCTCAAATTCCTCTATAGTCATGCCGATATTTATGCTGCCGAACTCCTCATTTTTACTGACCGTAGTCTCACATGCAGTAACCGGATCAGCGGCAGACGGAGTTTCTATGCGGATATTGATATTGGCGCATGCAGCAAGCAGAAAAGAAAAAACCGTTAATACCGCAATAAATCTTATTCCCTTCTTCATCTGATCCATCTGAAACCCTCCTTGTGTGATCAATGTCCGTTATTCTCCCTGAAATGCAATCTTGCATTTGTAAGCTCAGCCCAACTGTATTCGATCATATATTCACCGCGATAAGAGTTAACCGCATCCATATCACCCTCAAGCATCCTGTAATAATCGCATTCTACCATATCCTTTCTGATAGCCAGGTCTCTGTGTTCGCGTATCAGCAGTTCTTCCATCCCGATATTTTTTAAAGTGTTGCGAAGGTCATTAACAAGCACGCGTATCCTGTTCTGCTCTGCCTTGCTGTCATTTCCTTCCTTCCACAGGGCGAGAGCGATCTCACTGGGGCTGCACGCCGCGCCGTCACGGTCAATCAGGTATGCAAGCAGTTCCTTGCTCTGTCTTCTTGCGAAGAAAAGAGGTTTCCCGTCCCAATACACGTCAAAATGTCCGAAACACTTTACTACCAGCCTGTCTCGTCTTACAGGCTCTTTTGCCGGGATATATTTAAGTTCTTCTCTGACATCTTCGACCGACAGAGGCTTTACCAGATATCCGTGGACCTTGATCTTAAACGCCTCAACCGCATATTCCCTGTATCCGGTAACAAACACTATTCTTGTTTCGGGAGAAAGGGTCTTGAGCTTTACGGCAAATTCAAGCCCGTCAATGCCCGGCATCTCTATATCGGAGAACACAACATCCGCATGTTTCCCGTTCCTTATCGCTTCAAGGGCATCAGCTGCCCGTCTGAATGAAGCTGTTTCAACATGCGGCATCGCCTTCTGTATGATCCTTTCGATATCCTCGCGGACCCCGTCTTCATCATCAACAACAAATATCAGCACTTTTCATCCTCCATGGGGATCATTACCGTCACACACGTTCCTCTTTTTCCGGATGATCCGACCTTAAGATCCGCATTTGAGACTCTTCTGAGCCTTTCCTGTACATTACGTATCCCCAGATGGGTCCTTGCCGGATCATCAGTATCATAATCGTACTCAAATCCCGGACCGTCGTCAGTTATGCAAATCTCAACATGGTCCGGCAGACGTCGTGAACTGATCACAACCTTTCCCTGTCCGCTTTCATTTTTTCTTACTCCGTGAATGATCGCGTTTTCAACAAGCGGCTGAAGAGTAAGGGTCGGAAGGCGAAAATTACTGTATTCGATATTGTATTCAACCTCAATATCATCACCGAAACGCAGTTTCTGTAACTTTGTGTACGCCCGGACATGAGACAGTTCATCTTCAAACGGGATGGGTCTGTCAATGGTAAGTGAGTCCATATTATGACGAAGGTATTCGGTAAACTGTGATATACCCTCTTCCGCTTTTAGCGGATCGCGCACACACAGATTCTTTATTACGGTAAGGGAATTGAACAGGAAATGCGGCTGGATCTGTGCAAGCATTATATCAGTCTTGAGCCTGTTATTTTCGCTTTCCATCCTGTAAAAACGATCTGTCTGATCATAGATTATGTATGTCAGTGCAAACAGTGCGGCTATAACAGAAGAAAGAGCGATAAGATGCACTCCGAATAAAAAAGCCTGTATCATCATCGAGATCATGGGAACAGTCGCGTAGATCAAAAATGCCCGTTTCTGCCATGCGGACAGTTTGTCTTTGTTACGGAACAGAATGATCAGATTTATTATCATTATGAACACTGTGGGGATTATCAGTATCGGAAACCATTCTTCCCTGGTATAAACATTGAAATCATCAACATAGTACAGTTTCTTCGTAAAAATGTTGATTATAAGAAGTGCTGCATAAACTATGTATAACGTAACGGCTGCACGGAACATCCTGTTATTCTTATATGGTCTGATACCGCACTGATCCAGAAGAAACGCCGTTATGGTGATCGTTATCGTTGCAGCCAGTATCCCCTGAACAAAGAACAGGATGCGTGAGAACATGACCCATCCATTTCCCGTATGATCATATGTCAGTTCCCTTATGAGCACCGAAAGAACATATATGTTAAGAACAGTAAATAATGAAATAAAAAAGGACTTGGTCCTCTTTTCGACAAAGCGTCCGACCAGCGTATGTATAAAGCCCAATAACGACATCGAAAGACCAGCCGCCGCAAATATCAGATTGATGTTTCGGATATCCTTGCTCATACAACGTGATTATACACCGCAGACATTACAAAAGCATTACTAATACCGTAATTTCAACAAAAAAACAAGCATTGATCTTATCAATGCTTGAAGTCCTGTAGTGCCCAGAACCGGAATCGAACCAGTGACACGAGGATTTTCAGTCCTCTGCTCTACCAACTGAGCTATCTGGGCGAATAAATCTGACCGTCTGTTGCGTCAGCAAAAGGAATTATACACGTTATCATTCTCTTTTGCAACAATTTATTTTTATATTACACCCTTTACGGCTGTTACTATCTTATCCACATTGATCGGCTTGCTGATATGTCCGTTCATACCGGCCTCAAGGGCTTTTGTTATATCATCCGGAAGAGCCTCAGCGGTCATCGCTATTATCGGGATCGATCCTGCCTGAGGATGGGAACTTGAACGTATGGCATCTGCAGCTTCATACCCGTCTATACCCGGCATGTTGATATCCATCAGGATGACATCAAATGTTCCCGTTATGGACCCGGCAAACAGATCTACTGCTTCGCTGCCGTTATCGCATATCGTAACTATCGATCCGCGCGACTCGAGCATCTCTCTGGCAATAAGCTGGCTCACACTGCTGTCTTCAACAACCAGTACCCTTAGATTGTTCAAAACATCGCTGTCTGTATTCTGATCATTATTCGCCTGCTGTACTTTTTCAAAATCTCCGGATTCAAAACTTTCAAAGAAATGATCTATTGTCTGCTGAAGTTCCGTTGCAGCATCTCCGAGTATATCAAGGTATGAAAGGACCGTTTCCGTATCCCCTCCCTTTTCAACGCTCTTTCTGATCACCTCGGAAAGCCCGCAGATAGTATTTAAAGGATTACGGACATTATAAGACAGTTCAGAAACAAAGCGTTTCTGATCAACACCCATTTCCGGAGCCTTTTCGGTTTTCTTCCTGTTGATGCCAAACATATTCTGTCCTCTGAAATAATAATTAATGTAGCAGATATTCCAGCCTCTGTAAAGGACTAAGAGGCTTTTCCTCCTCAGTCTCCGGCTCCTTTTTGTCCTGTTTTCCCTTAAGGACGATCGCGGATGTTTTGGGCAGCGTCAGTTTAATGCGGCCGTTTACAACATCTATCTCCTCACTTTCCGTTGTGAACCCGTCGGCATCTGTCAGCATCAGCCTTGTGATCCGGGATTCTCTCGGAATTCCGGTCTGCCATACACGCATCTCCACTTCCTTCTCATAATCATTGTTATTGACTATGACAATTATCTCGTTATCCCTGATAAAACGTCCGTAGGCGATGACGTTGTAGTCCTTGTGCAGCATTATTCCCGCCCCGGTGATCAGTTCGCGGTTTTCCTTGTGGATACGTATCATCTCCTTATGGAATCTGATAAGCTCCTTATCCTCCCTGCCCCAGGGATAGGTCCTTCTGTTATCGGGATCGGTAAAACCGCATACTCCGGCCTCATCACCGTAATAGATCGTCGGAGCGCCGGCCCATGTCATCTGCATGACAACCGCCTCCCGCATCACAGCCTTGTTAACACCCTGATTGGCTGCTTCATAGCCTTTATCCGCAACACGGCCGACAACATGGTTGGTCCTGGTAAGAAACCTTGAATGATCATGATTAGACAGCTCGTTCATCGTTGTAAACAGTGTCGGTGCCATGAACTTGGTTATGCCATCCCTCATCATACCCTCAAATGCATCGGCATTTCCGAGAAGATCCTGGCGAAAATCATCGCTGTGCTTCTGCATCCCCGTCAGAAACCATGTGACAGGTTCCATAAATGCATCATAGTTCATTATGGTGTCCCATTCATCACCGGCAAGCCATCCCGACGGATCTCCGTAATGCTCGGCTATTATGATCGCATTCGGATTAGCCTCCTTTACGGCTCTTCTGAAATCCTTCCAGAACTGATGATTGAACTCGGGACTGTGTCCGAGATCCGCTGCTACGTCGAGCCTCCATCCGTCCGCATTATATGGAGGAGAAACCCATTTTTTGGCTATTCGCAGCACATAATCCCGCAGTTCTCTTGATCCTTCATAGTTGAGCTTGGGCAGCGTATCATGCCCCCACCAGCCGTCATATGTCTTGTTGTACGGCCATTTATCCTCAAAGAACCTGAAGAAATCATGATAGGGGCTGTTTCTGTCAACATAGGCTCCCTTTTCATATCCTTCCTGTTCTTCATATATCCTTTCCCGGTCCAGCCACTTGTTAAACGAACCGCAGTGGTTGAACACACCGTCTATGATGACCTTGATGCCCCTCTTATGAGCCTCGGCAACAAAAGATGCAAAATATTTGTTTGATGCTTCAAGATTCGCCTTGTTGGTGACCCTGTTTATATATCGGGTTGCCTCCCTGTTGTCGGTCTTACCTTCTCCGAGAAGTTCGCCCTTATCATCAACGATCCTGCCGAAATGCGGATCTATATAATCATAGTCCTGGATATCATACTTATGATTGGACGGAGATACAAACAACGGATTAAAGTATATGGCATCGATCCCGAGATCACACAGATAATCGAGTTTTTCCATAACTCCCGCAAGGTCTCCGCCATAAAACTCCCTGACCCCCATGTATGCGGGATACTTGTCCCAGTCATCCACATGTGTTACATTTTCGCCGATATATCTGTATTCATCGGTAAGAACATCGTTTGAAGGATCGCCGTTATAGAATCTGTCCGTATATATCTGATACATGACAGCGCCTTTGGCCCAGCCCGGTGTCTTGAATCCCGGACGGATACGGAAATCAAAATACTCATTCGTATCCTTGACCACACCTCTTGTGTCGTAAAAATACTTTGTACCCGCACTGCCGACTTCAAAGTGATATCTTATCATTTCGTTGCTAAGCTGATAGCTTACGGAATAATAATCAAACTCTTCCGTCGATTCCGTGATCTCCATAAGGATGTTTTCCCCATTACAGACAAGCATGGCATGATCGATGTTATTACGTATGCTGCGCAGTCTGATGGTCACAACACTGTATGCATTTGGTTCCAGTGGAATGATGTAGTCTTCGGAATAATCGGAAAACAGAGCCCTTCTGTTGAGAACCGGCCTGTAGTTCGTGATGAACCGGCCTTTTTGAACGATATCGTTATAGTTGAATGAATCCATTTATTCCCCCGTTGCCCCTCATTTGGTACAAAACTTCATATATTATAACAATATTCTGTGTTTTCCTCAAGATATCATGATAAAGACAGTAAAACAGCCCCTGAAAAGGGGCCGTTTTGGAGAAGGTATTTCTTTCTTATGGGGAACAGTTCTATGAACTGTCCTCTATTGGGGGGTTACAAGTGCATTATAGTCCCGTATGTTGTTAAAATCCATACAAGAAATTCACAAATATTACAAATACATGGGTATTGATTTGTGTAAATTGCACATCAATCTGCTATATCAACTCCGTCCGAGTTCTCATTATCCGGATCAGGTGCACCAAACAATGCTTCAAACTCTGCACGGTTTATCTTCTCCTTCTCCAGAAGAAGAGCTGCACACGCATCAAGCTTATCCCTGTTCTCGGTGATTATATTGACCGCCTTCTCATAACATGTATCGATGATGTATTTTACTTCCTCATCTATCTTTGAAGACATCAGCTCGCTGTGGGCACGTGCATGTGCCAGATCCCTGCCGATAAATACTTCATCGCCTTCATCATCGTAGCAGATCGCACCGATACTCTCACTCATTCCATATCGTGTGACCATATTTCTGGCTATATGCGTTGCTGTCTTGATATCCGATGAAGCTCCTGTCGTTATATCATCCAGCACTATGGACTCAGCTGCTCTACCTCCAAGTATTGCAACGATCTGGTTGAGCATCCGTCCACGGGTCTCAAACATGACATCCTCTTCCGGCATTGACATCGTATATCCTCCCGCACCTATTCCGGTGGGGATAATGGATACCGTATTGACCGGATCTATATCAGGCAGGATATAGTGAAGTATCGCATGTCCACTCTCGTGAAATGCCGTTATGCGCTTTTCTCTGTCGGAAACGACCTTGCTCTTTTTCTCTGACCCGACACCGACCTTCAGGAATGATTCCCTTATATCGGACATTCTGATGAACTTCCTGTCCGTCTTTGCTGCCCTGATCGCAGCCTCATTCATAAGATTTTCAAGATCCGCACCGGTAAATCCTGCCGTTGACTTTGCTATCTCATCTAGATCGACATCATCGGCAAGAGGCTTGTTCTTGCTGTGAACATCAAGTATCTCTCTCCTGCCTTTGATATCCGGTGTTCCGACAGCTATCTTACGGTCAAAACGTCCGGGACGCATGATTGCAGGATCAAGTATGTCTACACGGTTGGTTGCCGCCAGAACGATGATCCCTTCATTGACACCAAATCCATCCATCTCGACAAGAAGCTGGTTAAGAGTCTGCTCTCTCTCATCATGTCCGCCGCCCATTCCGGTTCCTCTTCGTCTTGCTACGGCATCTATCTCATCTATGAATACGATACAGGGAGCACTCTTTTTGGCTTCCTCGAACAGATCCCTGACACGGCTGGCACCGACACCGACAAACATTTCCACAAAATCCGATCCTGAGATCGAGAAGAACGGTACCCCTGCTTCTCCGGCTATAGCCTTGGCCAGAAGCGTCTTTCCCGTTCCGGGAGGGCCGACCAGAATGACACCCTTGGGTATCCTGGCACCAACATCCACATATTTCTTGGCGTGACTTAGGAAATCAACTATCTCCTCGAGGTCTTCCTTTTCCTCATCTAGACCTGCCACATCGGAAAACTTCATCTTGTTATCTCCGCTTGACAGCTTCGCGTGACTTTTTCCGAAATTCATCATCCTGTTGCCGCCACCCGCTGATCCGTTCATATATGTAAAGAACACGATCATGAGAACGACGATGATAAGTGACGGAAGGACATAGGCCGTAAACCAGCCCTCTCTTTTTACATCCTCCAGAGTATATGCCGGAAACTTTTCATCCAGCTCTTTTTCTATTTCATTGACATCAGACGTATACATGTATAATGATGTGCCCGAATTCAGCTCCAGAAGGACTTCGCCCGTCGGAACCTCCGCGTTCTGTATCAGCCTGATATGTGCTACATCACCCGAATCAAGGTATGATTCGAACATTTCATGGTTTATGGGCTGCCTGGACGCCTCCTGCATTCTCGACCATATCAGTGCCATTCCGAGAAATATCAGCAGGATCAGAACATAAAACCCTATTCCTCTGCTCTTCCTGTTGTTCAACTGTCTAATCCGTATCCTCTCTTAATATTCTTCCGGCCGCTTTAATCTTCACCGACATGCACAATCCCTATATACGGCAGATTTCTGTAATTCTGTGCATAATCAAGACCAAAACCAACCACAAACTCATCGGGGATCACAAATCCGGTATAGTCCACATGAACATCCTTGAGCCTTCTTTCCGGCTTGTTAAGAAGCGTGCACAGCTTAACCGATGAAGATCCTCTCTTTTGCAGGTTATCGAGGAGATAGCTGAGTGTGTTTCCCGTATCGACTATATCCTCCACAACCAGAACGTCTCTACCGTCTATAGGTTCATCGAGGTCCTTATTGATCTTGACAACACCCGATGATTCCGTTGAATTCCCGTAACTTGATACGCTCATAAAATCAAGGGTCACCGGCACTGTTATACGCTTTGCAAGTTCACAGGCAAAAAACGTTGCCCCTTTCAGAATTGCAACCAGATGTACCGATCGTCCCTCATAATCTTTGCTTATCTGCTCGCCCATCTTCTTTATACGGTCGTTGATCTCCTCTTCCGTATACAGAACAGATATCCTGTCACTCATTTTCTGCTCCTTCCGATTTCTCTGACAGCTCCGGCTCCTCTGTTTCCGTTTCCGGTCTGCTGTAAACAAACTCGATTACCCTCTTCGTATCGACGGTTATCTTCACATCTTCCGATATTCTGTACCCGAGTACCCAGAATATCTTTGATCCGCTTGCAAGAACGGGGATAATATCTCTTTCGCTCTTCGGGATCTTTTCATTTATCATGTAGTTTTTCAGATTTCCTTCGTTACCTTTATTATTGATAACAAGATAATCTCCGGTCCTGCGCGTTCTCAGGCAGAGATCACCCGACATTTTATCATAATCCATCCATTTAGTATAGGTTTCATCAGGCACCTCATTAGGATTAAAATCGTGAAGTATACGGCAGCTTACGATGCTTCCGTCAGGCAGCATGTAATTTCCTTCTCCCGTAACCGGATAATAAAACCCATCTTCCGGTTCCTGAGGTTTTACCGCCTTATCTGACGATCTGTCTGATGGTATATTCCTGTCGGCAGGTTTTCCGGATTCTTCCCTTTTATTTACAAGCTCCCTGATCTCACCGTTAAACCCTTCACGTGGCCTGACATATACAATACCCGATTCCTTTACTACCGTTGTCTGTCCGGGCAGATGGATCTCTCCGCTTCCCTGCTTGGTTATCAGTTCACAAAGCGAGTCAATATGACCTCTCGAAACATCCTTTATGGAAACTCCCGATTCGGTAATAAGCGCCCTTGCCGCAAATTTGAGCAGGATCGGTTCTGCCGTCGACAGTACATCAGCTTTATACTTTTTGGTCAGTCCCTTTGTAAAATATCTGCTGTCCGCTTCCTTTGATGCTTCTTCAAGAAGATCACAGGCGGTTTTTTCCATAAATCTGTTTATTTCGGATGCCTCGCCCGATAATGCATTGATATGATCTACCGCATTATTGCGGAGAGTCTCAATCTTGGGCATTATCTTCTTACGGATATAGTTCCTGCTGTATTCTATCCTGCCGTTTGTCTCATCTATCCTGTAATCCTGTCCGGCTCTTTCAAGAAACTGTTCTATCTCCTCACGCTTCAGGCACAAAAGAGGGCGTATGATGTTATCTCTCCTCGCCTCCATGCCGGTCAGGCCCTTGATACCGCTTCCCCGTATTATCCTGAAAAGCACAGTTTCCGCCTGATCGTTCATATGATGTGCAACTGCGATCTTAGCCTTATCATATGACCTGCAAACTTCATCAAATATCTCATATCTGATACGTCTGCCGCATTCTTCCTCCGACTCTTTTGTTATCTTGCATATAAGGGGAATGTCCTTTTTGAATGATAAAAGCTCAACACCTTTTGACTCGCAAAGCTTTTCCACAAACTTCTGGTCCTTGTCGGCACTCTTTTTACGTATACCGTGATGAACATGAACCGCAACGGTATTAAAGCCGATCTCCTGCTTTAATTCCTCAAGCATCAGGAGCAGACATACCGAATCCGCTCCCCCGGATATACCCTCTATGATCGTATCTCCCTCTTCAATAAGATCATTTTCTTTGATGTAGTTTAATACTTTTTCGTAGATGATATCCTTTTCCATGATGATCCACCTCGTAACCGGTTTCAGACCCGGGAATGCTTATACCATTATATTACGTATCATCAAAAAAGCACAGGTATTATTTCCCCCGTGCTATTTTGTGATATCCGATCTGAACAATATCTCATTCTCGTATAACAGACCCAGTTTTTCCTTTGCCATCTCCTCCACAAACTTATCGGTCTTGGTATACTTCTCATAATCCGTAAGTCTGCGGGTTCTCTCATGCTCTTCTTCGATCTGAGCCTGCAGTGTTGCTTCCTTTTGCTGGTATTCCGCCTGTTTTTCCTTAAGCTGCCGCCCCTTAAACAATACGACCGCCATCAATATCAGGACAACAAATGTAACAAGCGCCATACCGAGCCTGTTCTGCCTTTTCTTTCGAAAGGCGACTCTTCTGGCCATAATATCTCCCCTTATCAACCCCGTCACGATCCCCTCATTGATCATAACGGAACTTCCTTGTTAACATAATATATTATATATGAGAGCCCTAACCTTGTCAAACACAACATGTTGTGGAACTATGGGTTACATAAAATTACAGGACCCTGTACATATCCTTAGCTTCTTCCTTTTTTACGGTCTCCTTAACCGACAGGACCTCAACCTTGAGCGGATTTGTACCGAACATGATCTCCAGTACATCCCCTTCCTTTACCTGAGCGGAAGCCTTGGCCGGACGGCCGTTGATCGTGACTCTGTCAGCATCGCATGCTTCATTTGCGACAGTTCGTCTTTTTATTATCCTTGATACTTTTAAATACTTATCCAAACGCATTTTGTTATCTTCCCGTTAATCTATCAGTTAAAAAAAGGAACTCCGAAAATAATATCCGGAGTTCCTTTTATGTTCACAGATTGGATTATTTCTTGTTAACCATATCCTTAAGAGCCTTACCAGCTTTGAACTTAGGAGCCTTAGAAGCTGCGATCTTCATTTCCTTACCGGTCTGAGGATTTCTGCCTGTTCTAGCTGCTCTCTTGGAAACTTCGAATGTACCAAAGCCAACTAACTGAACCTTGCCACCCTTCTTAAGTTCTTTTGAAACTGCATCTGTAAAAGCCTTAAGAGCCTTCTCTGCATCCTTCTTTGATAATCCAGCACTTGCTGCCATAGCTGCAACTAAATCTGTTTTGTTCATTCTGAACTCCTCCTTAATTTCATGAGTACTGACGTTTCTAATAGCGTCTATACAAGTTATAATCTTTGAACCCCCAAAAGTCAAGCGATTTTTGCCAAAAACGGGCTGAAAACGTTGATTTTAGGCAATTTGCACTTTACATAACACGATTTTTTCCCGTATATCGTCACCTCTTCAAAGAACGGCTGATATATTCAACCCTGAACCGCTCTTTTTCGGTATATTCGCCGGTCTCCGTAACCGTGACGCTGTGATCTTTTTCCGTGTATTTTATCTTCGTAAGACTGTACTGTCCCTTCTCGTAACCGTACCCGTCTCCATCATCATTATACAGCTCAAAATAACCGTCACTGCCTTCATATATACGGATATAATCCGTTTTTCCCATCTTTTCATCGGCATAACCCAAATCCCTGGAAAACGGGATGATGGACCCCTCCCTGACAAATACGGGAATCCTGTCGATCGGAGCGTCCGCCGTGATCCATTGTCCACCCTCATGATGTTTTCCGGTATGAAAATCATACCATCCGGTCCCGCGTGGAAGATACACTCTTCTTGTCCTGTCCGAAACAAACGTTTCTACGGAATCCGGCAGATAATACATCGGAGTATAAACGGGAGCGATAAGAAACGCCGGCCCCAACAGATATTCATCATCTACAGTCCTGACAATATCATCATCTCCATAATCCATCAGAAGGCTCCTCATTATGATCGTGCCCTGTCTGTGAGCTGCCGCACCGATTGAATACAGGTAAGGCATAAGGCTGTATCTGAGCCTTATGTGTTTGATTATTGCATCGTAGAATACATCACCTTTGCTTCCGAACTGCCATGGCTCTCTCGGCGTATCGGTTCCGTGAGAACGGAATATCGGGAGAAATGTGCCAAATTCAAGCCATCTGACGTATAGTTCACAGTATCCCCTGTCGTTTACACCGTCATTGTAATCCCCATGCCAGAACCACAATGGCTTATGATCAGTATCATTGCACCCTCTGTTCTCATATTTATCATTAACTACAAAAAATCCCCCGATATCAAGTGTCCAGTATGGCATCCCGGTAAGTCCCATTTTGATGCCTTCTGCTATCTGTTTCCTTAGCGTATCATATGTTGCCGTGATATCCCCCGACCATAGAATGGCTCCGTATTTCTGTATTCCGGTATATCCGCTTCTTGTCAGATTGACAACACGCTTGTCGGGGATTGTTCTTCTCCAGTTTTCGTATATACCTTTTGCATGATACAGACCATAGGAATTTGCCCTGTCAGGTGATATTGACCTTTCTGACAGACCGGTCACTACAAGATATCTGTCCTCTTCACTCTTTTTATATTCTCCGCTCCAGTCCGCATCCGAAAAAGGCTCCGCATTATCGCACCATAATGCATCCGCGCCGCTGCTCATTATCTCTTCATATGTCTGCTTCCAGTATATCCCTCTGGCGTTCTCATCAAATGCATCATACAGATTCGAGTTCTCAAGCAGCATCCCGTTTCGGACAAACTCGGAATAGTTCTCCGAATCCGGACTCATGTTCGGCCAGATGCTTACCATAAAATGTACATGCAGATCATGAAGCTTCTTTACTGTCCCGGGAAGATCGGGATAACGTTTTTTGTCGAATTTCTTCTCCCCCCACAGACCTTCTTCCCAGCTGTACCAGTCCTGAACGATGCAGTCTACGGGAATATCCCTGTTTCTGAATGACGATGCGACTTCCTCAAGTTCCGTTCCGCTTTGGTATCTTTCCTTACTCTGAATATATCCGAATGCCCATCTTGGGAGCATGGATGGCATTCCGGTGATCTCATGATAACCGTTTATGATACTGTCTATGTCCTGTCCGAGAATAACATAGTATGAAAGCTCATCGGCACAGTCGATCGTAAATCTTATCATGTTACCCTCGGATTCGAAGATCTGGGCACTTTCGGATTCGATCAGTATACCGTAATGTCCGGTTGTTACGAGGAACGGGATTGCTATTCGCATATTTGACTCATACAGGTATTCCTTATGATCCCTGTAATCCATAATACCATCCTCATACTGTCCCATTCCCAGTAATACTTCATCATTTCCGATCTCAAATTCGACGCAGACTGAAAATGATTCCTTTACCGGCACCTGCTTCAGTTCCTCCGAATACGAAACCTCGCCGTTGGCAGTCATCTTCTTTTTAAGCGCCATCTCATCAGAAACATACCTGTAGACGGTTCTGGGCGAAAATGATACTTTTGTCTGCTTTACCACACATTTATCATTCCACGAAAAATCAACGGGATCATCAATTGTTAATCCCGTTGAAGGTATCGATCCTGCCGGATATGTTATATGAACGGTCTTATTCATTACCTACCCCTTCACTGCTCCGGCTGTCATACCGGAAACGATGTATTTCTGTCCGAGAAGATATACGAGCAGTACCGGAAGGCTTGTGAGCAGAATGTCCGCACATACAAGGTTCCAGTCCTTGAAATACATCCCGAAGAAATTATATACCGACAATGTCATGGGCCACTGTTCACTCCTGTTCAGGAAATAAAGCGGCGAAACAAATTCATTCCATGTATTCAGAAAAGTCAGTACGGATGCTGTTGCGATCGCTGGCTTTAACAGAGGACCCACTACCAGAAAGAATAAATCTACCGGCCCGCATCCGTCAATAACTGCTGCCTCATCCAGCTCCACGGGAACTTTCGCAACAAATCCGTGGATCAGAAAAGTCATGAATGGAAGCTGCATAGCCGTATACAATAATATGATCCCTATCGCGGTATTGTTCAGATGGAAAAACTGCAGAACCCTGGTCAGCGCTACGTAGTTGATCGGCAGCGTGATACCGAGAACCAGGAACATATACAGGAATTTATTGAGCTTTGTCTGATTCCTTGACAGTACATATGCGGCAAGAGCCGAAAACAGTACGCACAGTATCACCGCCCCGGCTGAATATATAAGGCTGTTACAAAAAGATGTTGCCAGTTTTCCCTTTTCCACAACCTTCAGAAAGTTTTCCCATTGTATCGGAAGCGACGGAAGTTTAAGGTTCATCGCTGCCGATGCCTTCTTGTCCTTCAATGAATTAAACAGTATCAGCAGAAGCGGGATCAGGCACAACGCCGAGAAAAGCCATGCTATCAGATTACGCAGGATGGCCTGCAGATTTTTTTTGATCTTCATTATTCCACCACCTCGTTCTTAGTCATGACTCTGATCATATAAATGCCCACAAATATCATTATCACGAACATAACGGAAGACAGAGCCGTACCTACCGCATACTGTCCCGTTCCGAACTTTTTGAACACTGCCGTATACAATACCTCGGTCGTTGCCTTTCCGGGTCCGCCGTTTGTAAGGGCGTATACCATATCGAATACCTTCAGACCGTAGATAACGTTCAGGACAGTAGTAGTAGCAAGTGTCGGAAGTATCAGCGGAAATGTAATGTATCTGAACTTCGCCCATCCGCCGGCTCCGTCAATAGCTGCCGCCTCATAGTAATCCGAGGATATAGACAGAATTCCCGCTATCAGGATCGTCATGATATAACCGACACCTCTCCAGATATCCACAGCCATGACCGATCCGAATGCAAGTTCCGAAGTTACCAGCCATTTTTTGGCAAGCATATCAAGACCTATCGATCTGAAGAATGAATTGAGCAGTCCGGCTTTCGGATCAAATATCGATTTGAATATCATTCCGATGATAAGCGTTGACAATACCGAAGGCATGAACACGATACCTCTGTGCATGTTGAGCAGCTTGATCGACTTGGTCAGAAGCAGAGCCAGAACAAGACCTATAACATTTTTGAGTATCGTGGTTATGAGCGTGAACTCCAGTGTATTGAATATGATCTTCATATAGTTTTCATCGGACGAGAAAACCGTCTTGAAGTTCTCCATCCCGATATAATGAAGCTCGTCGGAATAAGCGGACCAGTCCGTGAAAGAGTATCCGACACCAATCAGACCCGGCATGAAGAACAGTAAAAAATATATGATCAATGCGCCGAAGGCAAAATATCGCGGATACAGTTTATTTTTGTTCATTTCTGATAACCCTTTCCAAAAAGTGGGGTTGCCTGTTGTTGCCAGGCAACCCCGCCATCAGATCTGTAAGTTGGGAATTACTGCCATGCAGGATCGGAAGCTGCTGCTGCCTGATCTGCCCTGAGTCTGTCAATATCCTTAAGTACTTCTTCAGGTGTCATCTCGCCGAGGAACATTGCTGACATATCTGCGCCGATATCCATCCATGCAGGATTGTAGTACTTAACTGATGCCTGGAATACGGCTACCTTTGTAGGATATCTGTCATAGAAGTCCTGAACTACCTTGGAGTAAGCTGAAGGAGCGTTTGTATAAGGAAGCTGGTTGAACTTACCAACGTTCTCTGTCATGTATGCAAGACTCTCGTCTGAAGCCATGAACTCAAGATACTTCTTGGCTGCATCCACATTCTTGGAGCCTGAGAAGATAAATCTTGAAGGTCCGCAGTAGTTAACGTTAAGGGCCTGGTTGTCACACAGAGGATTTACAAAGTATCCGATGTTGTCTGCGCTGAAGTTAGGATCTGCAGCGTTTACTTCTGCTCCAAGTCCCTGGTTGTAGAGAACCATTGCGTATTCTCCGCTTGCTATTGATGCGGGAGCATCTGCATACTGATTTGACATGTAATTGTCACCCATATATCCCTTATCAGCCATTTCCTTTAACTGTGCAAACATTGTTGTAAGCTCTTTGTTACCTTCAAATGTAGCTGTGTTTTCATTGAGCTTGTCGGGATAACTCGGATCTGCCTGTGTAGCTGCAACTGCTGCTTCTGTCCAGCATACATGATGCCATCCGTCTGAAACACACTCGTATATGGGAATGATGCCTGCTGCCATGATCTTGTCACAAACATCACAGAATTCTGCATAATTCGTGGGGATCTCAAGTCCGAGTTCCTTAAACAGATCAATGTTGTAAGCAACTGCCCAGCATGCTGATACATCCTGTATCGGCTGTCCGTAAAGCTTTCCGTTTACAGAGAGCTCATCGGCTGCTGCGGGATAAAGGTTGCCTGCCCAGCTTTCGCCGGAAAGATCAACTGCATTCTTTTCAACATCAAACTGTGTAACGATACTGAACTTGGAACTCTGTCCGCCGAAGATATCTGTGCATTCGCCGGCGTTGATCTTGGTCATGAGAAGACTCTCATACTGATCTGAAGGAACTATCTGATAGTCAACCTTGATGCCTGTTTCCTCAGTAAACTTCTCACCCAGTTCCATTTCTGCATCCTGGATCCAATCCTGGCTTGCCATAAATGTGATAGTAACATCCTCTCCTGATTCTTCAGCCGGTGCTTCTTCAGCTGTCTCTTCAGGCTCTGCTGCGGCTTCTTCTGTTGCGCCCTGATCTGCGGGAGCGGCCGGTGCCGGTGCTGCTGCCGGTGCACAACCGGTGAGCATGCCGAGGATCATTGATAAAGACAAAATTGATGCAAGTAAACTCTTTTTCATATTTTCCCTCTCTTTTCAAAATAGAACACACTGCAACGTTATTTGACAATCGATTGTTTGTATGATTATCATAGAACAATCGGTTTTTACATTGAATGGAAAAAATCGGAATGCAGCATGTCATTTTTTTACCGGAAGGATAATATGTTAGGACGAAACAAAAAAAGCGTGCAGACAGCTTTACAATTCATGTTCTTCCTGCTCATTATAGCCGTCTTCCTGGCTTATATGAGCTATTTCATATTTTCAGAATCCGGAAACATCAAAACACGCGCATTTGAAACCGTCAGCCGCAATACACAGACGATCTCCGCATTCATGGATGAAGAGATAAAGAGCATCAATACCGTAATGCAGAATGTCGCATACTCCAATCTTGTCAAAGAGCACTTTCTGACTTATCTGAACAGACCCGAATCAGCCGGGGACGGCAACTATTCCGAAATGCGCAATATTAAGGTGCTTACCGATCTGCTGACGGCCATAATGGGACCATCACGGCCCGTGGATCAAATATATCTGTATTCCCTCGACAGCGGATGTGTCGGCGTCGGACTTGATAACTCCAATACAAATGAATCCGTCAGGAATATGCCGTGGTATGATAATCTTATGGACAGCGGCAAGAGTATTGTCTTCTGTGATCAGGATCCCCGGCTCAAGAAATTTTTTACATATAATGAAGGATCCCGCTTTCTTACAATATGCTCTGTATACCAGTCTTCTTTTTACAAGCCCCAGGGAGTAGTCGAAGTCAAGCATTCGATATCCTCGCTCAGTTCCAATCTCAAGAGGATAGATACCGGCGCATATAATGAAAAAATATGTATCTTTGATCAGACTTACAACACCATCTATTCATCCATGGAAGAAGATCGTATATCTGATTTCAAACAGTTCATTTCCGGGATCGATGTTCCCGACGATGATGTATGCCGTTATTTCTCTTATGACAGCAACACTCATCTTTTTGTCAACAGATCTTCATATACCGGATTTATAACCGTTATCTCCATTGATAACAGGGAAGTGTACAAACCGATCTTTGATTTCGTAAAGAGTAACCTTATCATCTTCCTGGTGTTTGTGGTCCTGATACTCATTCTTTCATATGTGGCTTCAAAAGTTATCACAATACCTATTCAGAAGATGTACACAAATATCGCCTCTCTTCATACGGATGGTAACGGCCCGTCCTCTTCTCTCGAAAAGATTGACTCAAACGTTATCGAGCTTGATACACTGTATTCTGCGATAGTTGAGATGAATGATCGTGCAAATGCCTCCATGAACAGAGAGATAGCTCTTAACAACCAGCGGCTACAGTCGCAGATACTGGCCCTGCAATCGCAGATGAACCCTCATTTTCTGTACAATTCCCTTGCAACAATCTCGGCAATGGCTGATGAAGGCATGAATGAAGAAGTTATATCAATGTGTCAGACCATCTCCAGAATACTGAGATATATCTCATCGGATAAGGAACCCCTTGTCCCGATAAGTGAGGATATCTCCCATGCCCGTGATTATCTGGACTGTATGAAGATGCGTTACGGGGACGATCTGATATATGAGATCAATATCCCGGAGGAAATGTATGACCTAAGGATCCCCAAACTGTGCCTGCAGCTCATCGCGGAAAACTCGATCAAATACTCCACCAAAAGTGTACTTCCTCCCTGGACGATACGTATCGACGGCCGTCTGACCGGAGTTTACTGGGAAATATCAGTCAGGGATAACGGAGAGGGTTTTTCCGAAGAAGACCTTGCCAGGATAAACGATATGATAGATTACATTGATAAAACCGAGCTTCTGCCGTCACTCGAGATCAACGGCATGGGGCTCATGAACATCTATATCAGATTCAAAACCCTTTATCACGGGAAACATATTTTCCGCGTCAGCAACTATGCAGCCGGCGGTGCTCTTGTTACAATAGGTGGTGAACTGGCGGATGATGTGACTGATACTCCCGCAGAAAGCGTGCAGCATGGATGACAGAATATTTCGTGTGATCATTGCCGAAGATGAGCGGCTGATCGCAAATAACATTGCCAAACATATAGAAAACGAAAATCCCGGCTTCAAGGTTGTCGGGATATATTCCAACGGCAAGGATGCTCTTGACGCGATCAGAAAGCAACCTCCCGATGTTGTGTTCACCGACATTTCCATGCCTGTAATGACAGGTCTGGAACTTGCCTATGAAATACATCAGTCCATGAATAATGTGAAATGCGTGATAATAACCGGTTACGCTGACTTTGATTATGCCAAGGAGGCTCTTCACTGCAATGTGGCAGACTATCTGCTCAAACCCCTTAACAAGGAAGAACTGAATAAAGTATTAAAGAAAATCGAACTGTCCCTTACGGATATTACGGATATTGCCAGATCTGAAGGAGCCGATGATAATTCCATGACTCCCGAAGAGATCGTTACTCTTGTTAAGGAATATGTTCAGAAAAATTACGGTAATGACCTGGATCTGAACCTGATAGCTCAGAATCTCGGCTTTTCACCATCATATCTTACCAAAGTATTTAACAAAGTGGAGAATACAACACCGTCAAAATATATTCGGAATTATCGTATGGGAATCGCTAAACAGTTACTGAATGATGAAAAACTCTCCATACAACAGGTTGCTTCCTGTGTCGGTTATAATGATCCGTTCCATTTCAGTAAATCATTTAAACAAACGGTAGGGGTCACACCTTCTCAATACAGATCATCTCTGTGATAAGCGGTTATATCATTTCAATATCGCAGAGATTCCCCATATTATGATAAATAATGCTATGGGATGTATCACGTATATTGGAAGTGAATGTCTTCCGATCACGTTTACTCCCGGAATCTTATGGATCAGAACCTTTTCCTCGACCACTGTACCTTTTATTATCCTATGAAGGAAATATCCGCACAGATACAGGAATATCCACGGCATAACAGAAAAATAATCGGAAGAATAGAATCCCGGATCCATGAAACCGAAAAATGTAGCTATATATCCGCTATATAACTTTTGCGGTAACGCAATCCGAAAATCTGATCCTATTCCAACCGAACCCTTATTTATATTATAGGTGAAGATAAATAAAACCAGGTTTATGATAAGAAGTATACATCCCGAAACCTTAGATTCCGCGGCATCATTTGAAAACTTTCGTATACATTTATCAACCGGGATCATTAAAAGAGTAGCCGTTCCTATAAAAGTAAGTATCCCGAATATGATCTTTATATCCGGAACAACTATACATGTAGCTGCAGTGATCACAAGTCCGAGAACAAATATCACAAGCCCTGATCTTAAATGGTGACGTCCATATGAAAATGAAAATCCCGCTATCAGAATAAAACTCATACAGATGCTTCTTTCCCAAACCATAAAGGCCGGAGAGAACATTGTATCCATAGGGATCGCTATACCAAAATAACTCATGATAAAACATGCATGATACGCGATCATACTTATAACTGCCAATCCTCTTAATGTATCTATCAGATCGTATCTTTTCATGTTCATAAGTTTAATACTTTTTCTCAAAAAGGACAAAAGAAAAAAGCCCGACATCATTGCTTTTAACAACAACATCAGACTTTAAGAGGCGACAACCAGATTTGAACTGGTGATCAGGGTGTTGCAGACCCATGCCTTACCACTTGGCTATGTCGCCATATTATCGTGATGACTCCGACGGGAATCGAACCCGTGTTACCGCCGTGAAAGGGCGATGTCTTAACCGCTTGACCACGGAGCCCTTGTTGTAAGGAG
>JBGUNV010000170.1:0-2357 GCA_045117595.1 Lachnospiraceae bacterium | reverse complement strand
CATGGGCCATACGGCATGTGATCCATGTTTCGCGCGGCCTGTCGCGCCAGGGTGTACCGTCATCGCCGAGATAATATGCTCCTCCCTCCGGTGATACAAATCCGTGTCCGAAGGAAAGCAGGTTATCACGCAGGAACTTCATAAACTCTCTGTTTTCACTTGTATCTATTTCATATTTTTTCACAGTATTCTCTCTTTACCAAAACACAATTTTATCGAACAAGCCGGCTCCTGATAGCCTCCTACAGTTTACCTGCGATAAGCTCCCTGATCTCGCCGGGCTCCGGCATCACTCTCAGCGCGCCTCTTCTGGTCGTGATTATTGATGCGGCGGCATTTGCAAACGTCAGCATTTCCTTAAGGTCAGACTCACCAAGATCATCCAGTCCCTTATCAAGAACATAGTTCAGAACACAACCTCCGAACGTATCGCCGGCACCTGTTGTTTCAATAGTGTCTTTTTGCAAAAACGGAGTTGCTTCAGCCCTGATATAATCTGAAGATGACGGATCTTTCCTGTAAAAAGCCATGCTGCCGTTCTTTCCCAATGATACCGTAACAAGCCTGACATTATAACGCGCAAGTATCCACTCCACACCTTCCGTATAGTCGTCAAGCCCTGTCAGCCATTGAATCTCGTTATCCGAGTTCTTGAGCACATCACAGTATTTAAGGCCCGCAAGAACCTGCACCTTCGCCTCATCAAGGCTGTCCCACAGCGGCTCCCTGAGGTTTGGATCAAAGGAGATCATGGCCCCCGCTTTCTTTGCCGTATCAAGCGCAAAAAGCGTTGCCGACCTTACCGGCTCATGTGTCATTGACAGTGTTCCGAAGTGGAATATCCTTGCCGAACGGATAAGATCCGTATCAACATCTTCTTTTGCGAGCATCATATCGGCTCCCGGATTTCGGTAGAATGAAAAATCCCTGTCACCGTCCTCGAATGTTTTTACAAAGGCGAGCGTAGTATGTATCTGTGCATCTGTAACAAGTCCCCTGTGATCGATCCCGACCCCACCGAGTACTCCTTTTAGTTCATGCCCGAATATATCGTCTCCGACTTTTCCTATGAACGCCGTTTTCCGGCCAAGCCTGCAAAGCATGGCAAGCACATTGCACGGAGCACCTCCGGGGTTTGCTTCATACATGGCATTACCCTGAGCTGATGTTCCGTTCATGGTCATGTCTATAAGCAGTTCTCCCAATGCAACCACGTCTACTGATTTTTCCATATAGTCACCTCAGTCATTTAACTGTCATTTTATTACCGGATCCCTTGTATCCGGTTAATGCTTTTTGATTATATCATATAACCTCATTCAGGTCATGGACCACTAACCCCGTCCCCGGGGTCCATCAGGCCAGCTGCCAGTTTTCGGCCTCCTGCCTGATTCTGACAAATGATGCATACTTTCCGTCAAGGCTGACAAGTTCACTGTGTTTCCCTCTTTCGATTATACGGCCGTCATCGACCACAAGGATCTGATCTGCTGCCTCGATAGTTGCAAGTCTGTGAGCGATTATGATCACCGTCTTACCCTTTGAAAGTTCCGTGAGAGCCCCCTGGATCAGCTGCTCGTTTTCGGGATCTATGCTTGCGGTAGACTCATCAAGGATTATTATCGGAGCATCCTTCAGTATGGCTCTTGCTATAGATATCCTCTGCTTCTGCCCTCCGGACAGAGTTCCTCCGCCTTCGCCTATAACCGTATCGTATCCGTTCGGCAGTTCCATGATAAAATCATGACATCGCGCTTTCTTTGCCGCTTCGATCATCTCGCCTTCGGATACGTTTTCCCTGCCGAAGCATATATTTGCACGGACAGTGTCGTTGAACAGATACACGTTCTGAAATACCATTGAGATATTTGAAAGCAGACTGTCGAGACTGTATTTTCTCACATCCGTACCGCCGAGTGTGATCGTACCGGAAGAGACATCATAAAACCTCGCGATCAGGTTGCAGATAGTTGTTTTCCCGCTACCGGAAGGTCCTACGATCGCTGTGGTGGTCCCTTCCGGGATAGTAAACGATACATCCTTTAAAACCTTTCTGTTCTCAGTTCGGGAAGCATTGTAATATGAAAAATCGACATTCTGAAATACTATGTCGAAATTTTCACATTTAATATCCGAGCCTTCGACATCAAGGAGATTTGTGTCGGAGAACATCTCCATTTTATCAAACGCGTTGTCGATGACAGACAGAACATGTGCGCTGTCAGCTATTGGTTCCACCGAATTGAAGATCGACATCGACAGAAACGATACGATAAGGACCATGGACAGTTCCAGTTTTCCGGCAAGGCCCGCATACATCACTGCGATGATCATCCATACGCTTGCCGCCTTAAGAG
>JBGUNV010000169.1:0-22233 GCA_045117595.1 Lachnospiraceae bacterium | reverse complement strand
AACCTTGTTGGCCTTCTCGGCAATACCGATGGCACCTTCTGCTGCCGCAAATGACTCATGTCCTGCAAGGAATGCGAAGCACTCGGTCTCCTCTTCAAGGAGCATCTTGCCTAAGTTTCCGTGGCCGAGACCAACCTTACGTGTATCCGCAACAAATCCGGGAATACAGAAAGCCTGAAGTCCTTCACCGATAGCTGCTGCAGCATCTGCTGCCTTACGGCAGTTCTTCTTGATGGCGATAGCTGCGCCTACAGTATATGCCCATTTTGCATTTTCGAAACAGATAGGCTGAATACCTTCGATAAGATGGTATACATCAATACCTGCCTTCTCGCAGATATCCTTACATTCTTCTATTGATGAGATACCGTACTCTTTGAGCTTAGCAAGGATCTGCGGGTCTCTTCTCTCATATGATTCAAATAATGCCATTTTTTCTTCCTCCTTACTTAACTTCTTTGTCGGTTCTCGGATCTATAAGCTTAACAGCATCAGCAACACGTCCGTACTGGCCGCTTGCCTTTTCAAGAGCAGCCTTGGGCTCCTCTCCTGCCTTGATGAAATCCATCATCCTTCCGAAGTTCACATACTTGTAACCGATGATCTGGTCTTCCTCATCAAGGGCAACTGCTGTGATATAACCTTCTGTAAGTTCGAGATATCTCGGGCCCTTCTTGAGTGTTCCGTATGTAGTACCGGTCATTGTACGCATTCCCTTACCGAGATCCTCAAGGCCTGCACCAATTGCAAGTCCGTCCTCGGAAAATGCCGACTGTGAACGGCCGTAAACGATCTGAAGGAAAAGCTCGCGCATCGCCGTATTGATCGCATCACATACAAGGTCGGTATTTAACGCTTCCATAACTGTAAGTCCGGGAAGGATCTCTGCTGCCATTGCTGCGGAATGAGTCATTCCGGAGCAGCCGAGTGTCTCAACAAGTGCTTCCTGAATGATACCGTCCTTAACATTTAATGAAAGCTTGCAGGCTCCCTGCTGCGGAGCACACCAGCCAACACCGTGTGTATAACCGGATATGTCTTTGACTTCCTTAACCTTAACCCATTTTGCTTCTTCGGGTATGGGAGCACAGCCATGATGAACGCCCTGTGCCACCGGACACATTTCTTCAACTTCTTTTGAATAGATCATGTGATATAACTCCTTTCAGAATTTGCTTCAAAACGCTTTATATATTTTCTCACAATCCCGTGAAAAAATCCATATCATTTTACTGTTTTTTTCCGCTTTTATAATACCCTGCGGACTCGTTGAACATCCTGCGTACATACGCCTGATTATTGAGCTCTCTGACATAATTGGTACGCCTTGCAACATAGTCGTTCAGTTTGGTCATGTATTCTTCCGAGGGAAGGGTTCCCTCAGCGACCATAGTCAGTCCCTTCTCCCAGCTGGCGGTAAGTGTCGGATCAAGGAGTGCCTTTATTGATACATCCACGACATCATATACCATCTCTCCGAGTTGTGCCGGAGTTATAACCTGAGTCTTTTTGTTCATCTTCAGGTAATTGATCTTACTTAGTTTTTCAAGTATACCTGCCCTTGTGGCACTGGTTCCGATACCGCTTCCCTTGATCTGAGCACGCAGTTCCTCATCCTCGATAAGCTGTCCTGCATTTTCCATGGCAAGCATCATGGTACCGGATGTATACCGTTTGGGCGGGCTGGTCTCGCCTTCCTTGATATTCAGTTCATCAACCGAAACATCGGATCCTTTTTTCAGTTTCTTTAATGTTTCGAGAAATGAGGCGTCAATTGCAACTTCATCATCCTCATCACCGGTTTCCTTCTCTTCATCCGGTGAAGGTTTTGCCTGTTTCTCTTTCATGTATGAAGGAAGGTTATATTTCAGATAACCTTCACGGTCCAGAACCTTAAAGTTGGCAAAAAAGCTCTCGCCTGCAATATCGATCGCAAGGCTTACCTTCTGATATACGGCAGATTCACAGAATATGCACAGGAAACGCCGTACTATAAGTTCATACACCTTTGCGGAAGTATCCGATAACGACTTGAGTGCTTCAAATCCCTGCCCTGTCGGGATTATCGCATAATGATCCTCTATGAGTTTGTCATTCACATACTTGGTCTTTGCAATTTTCTCATAGACTTTGGTTTCCATGATATTTGCAGCAAGCTCTGCTGTGGGGGCATATTTTTTCAGACCGTTTATGTTCTTTCCTATCTCCTTGGCAACTGCTGTCGACAATACCCTGGCATTGGTCCTCGGATAGGTTGTCAGTTTCTTCTCATACAGCTCCTGTGCGATATTGAGCGTATCGGCAGGACTTATCTTGAAGTATTTGGAGCAGTCTGCGGAAAGCTCTGTCAGGTTGTAGAGATAAGGAGGATTTTTGGTTTCCTTCTTCTTCTCAACGCCCTCAAGCGTTCCCTTGCCCTGAGATCTGTCCGTTATGGTTTTTACAAAATCTTCGGCATCTTTTCTGTCCAGAAAACCGTTATCCTTATAAAGTTTCGGTGAAATGAAGTATTCACTGCCCTCAACGGCCTTCCAGTCTGCCTTTATCGGCACCTCGCCTATACGACAGGCTGCAAAGATGCGGTAAAAAGGCGTTTTTACGAATGCCCTTATCTCCCTCTCACGTCTTACCACCATACCCAGAACGCATGTCATCACGCGTCCCACGGCGACAACGGAATACTTTTCACCGAGAAACTTCGCTATGGTATCACCGTACTTGAGCGTAAGTGCCCTTGAAAAATTGATCCCCATAAGATAATCTTCCTTGGCACGAAGATATGCACTGTCGGCTATATTATCGTATTCCGACAGATCCCTGGCATTTTTTATCCCGTCTCTTATGGCCTCTTCAGTCTGGGAATCGATCCATACCCTCTTCTCAACCTTCCCGTTCACATGTGCCATAGAGGCAACAAGCCTGTATATGTATTCTCCTTCTCTTCCCGAGTCGGTACATACATATATCGTCTCAACATCATCGCGTGTCAGGATATCCTTTACTGTCTTAAATTGTTTTGCGGAAGATTTTATGACCTCATATTTGTATTCAGACGGCAAAAAAGGAAGTGTAGCAAAGCTCCACTTCTTGTATTTACTGTCATAGACATCGGGATAACTCATTGTGACCAGGTGTCCGAAACACCAGGTTATCACGCAGTTTTCCGACTCCATGTACCCGTCATATGATCTGGCAGAAAGCTTCAATGCATCGGCAAACTGTTTTGCAACGCTTGGCTTTTCTGCTATGAAGACACTCTTAGGCATTTATATCATCTTTTCCAAAAAGGCTTTCAGACGTTCATTCTGAGGATTGTCAAAGAAATTGACAGGATCGTTCTCTTCAAGGATCTTACTGTCAGCCATGAACATTATCCGGTTGGCGACCTCTCTCGCGAATGCCATCTCATGGGTAACAACGATCATAGTCATATGATCCTCGGCAAGCTCTCTCATTACTTCAAGAACCTCGCCGACCATTTCGGGATCGAGAGCACTTGTAGGTTCGTCAAACAGCATGACATCCGGCTCCATACAAAGTGATCTGGCAATTGCTATACGCTGCTTCTGTCCACCCGAGAGCTGGTTGGGATAAGAATGTGCGCGGTCTTCAAGCTTGACCCTTTTCAAAAGCTTAATGGCGCGTTCTTCGGCTTCCTCCTGGGACAGGCCCTGAAGCTTGATGGGACCGATCGTCAGGTTGGACATTACGCTCAGATGCGGGAACAGGTTGAACTGCTGAAATACCATTCCCATCTTCTGTCTGTGCTTATCTATATCAACATCCTTATCAAGTATGTTGACGCCTTCAAAATATATCTCACCCGAAGTTGCCTCCTCAAGCCGGTTAAGGCAACGCAGGAACGTACTCTTGCCTGCGCCGGAAGGCCCGACGAGAAACGCAACCTCACCCTTGTTAAAGCTGGTGGAAATATCCGAGAACACGGTAAGATCCTGACTGTTGTTATTAAATTTTTTGGTCAGGTTTCTGACCTCGATGAGCGGTCCGCTATATTCAGTGGTCACTGTTCTTGAGATTCCTTTCGAGTTTCTTGACTAAACTGTCAAATATAAGTACAAAGAACAAATATATGGCTGCCGCAAGAAGCAGCGGTGTAAATGCCGAATAAGTCTGACTCCTAATGATATCGGCTCCACGTGTCAGATCATCCATCGCTATATATCCCGCAACGGATGTCTCCTTTAGCAGAACTATCATCTCGTTTCCAAGAGCCGGAAGTACATTCTTGATCGCCTGCGGAAGAATAAAATAAAGCATGGTCTGTGTGTACGAGAATCCGAGACTGGCCCCGGCTTCAAACTGACCTTCGTCTATGGACATAAGTCCCGCTCTTATTATCTCTGCCACATATGCGGCCGAATTCAGACCGAATGCAATGAATGCAACAATGATCTTGGGAACGTTTACCGATGCGAAAATGACAAAATAAACTATCAGAAGCTGGAGCACCATAGGTGTTCCCCTGATGACCGTTATGTACAGGTGCGCGACCAGATTGGCGAGCTTCCACCTGCCTGTCTTGTCATGTGTTGTCCTGATGTAAGCGAGCAGAAAGCCTAACAAAATACCCACCACGACCGCAACGATCGTGATGAGTAATGTGTTTTTAAGGCCATTCAGCAGATACTTATATCTGTCATCCTTTATGAGATTTAGATACAGATTTTCCTTAAGACTCATAATTATTCTGCTTTGATATACTTATTGATTATCTCGTCGATCTTTCCGGAATCCTTGAGCTTCTTGAGAGATGCATTGATCTCATTCAGAAGTTCCTCATTTTCCTTTGAAACGCCGATAGCATATTCTTCAACGGTAAACTCTTCATCGATCATCTTGAGCTCTTCGTTCTCTCCAACGAATACCTTGGCAGGCTCCCTGTCAACGATAACAGCATCGATCTTGCCCTGAAGGAGCGCGTTAATGGCTTCAAAGTACTTGGAATAACGTTCGATCGTAGCGCCTTCGATATCTTCGGCATATATGTCACCGGTCGTTCCGATCTGGACACCGATAGTCTTGCCTGAAAGATCATCGGGAACTGCAACATCAGAATCATTCCTGACAACGATGACCTGTGCAGCCTCTGTATAAGGATCCGAGAAGTTGATGTTCTCCTTACGGTCTTCGGTAACAGTCATACCTGCCATTGCGATGTCCGCTTTGCCTGACTGTACAGCCGCTATGATAGAATCAAACGCCATATCCTCGATAACAAGTTCACGACCGATATCATCAGCGATAAGCTTCGCTATTTCAGGGTCGATACCGACTATCTCGCTTCCTTCAACCGATTCGTACGGAGGGAAAGCGGCATTTGTAGCCATAACGAGTTTCTTTGATGATGAACCGCCACATGCACACATTGAAACAGCAGCAAGAACGGCGAGCATTAACACAACTGTCTTTTTCATGATCATTATCCTCCCACAATTATCTGTGATACTTCTCTGAAATACTTATATAATCTATCATTATCTGTCGTTTATGTCAACGAAGCCTTTGGTCTTTTCCCTCAATAAGCTTCACTCCCAGCGTCACCTTCTGGAACATGGAAAGTTTCTGATCGAATCCGCTTGCCGAGAACAGCCATATGTTGTCGCACAGAAGTTTATTCCTGCGAACGCTTGTCCTGACATCCTCATAGGTCTTATATGCCATATGCGGAGCATTATATCTGCACGCACAGGCTATCATATTACCTCCGGCTGCAACGATCAAAAAATCTATGGCCTTATATTTGTCATGGAATCTTTCTATCGCGGTTACCCTGAAATTCAGCCTGCCTTCCTTTTCCAGCCATCTTATATGTTCCATGCAAAATTGCGGATATACATCTTCTATAAAATCATATATTCCATGTTCTATGAATCTTCGGTAAAACCTGTCTGCATTCATGATCACGGCAGATGAGATGTTCGGAAAAACAAATCTGTAATAAAACCTTATAAGCCCTTCCTTAATACGGTACACTGCGCTTCCTGCTTTTTCCACTATACCGTTATCCGTCAGCTTTTTAAGATATACCGCAAGCTTCGCCCTGTCCATACCTGTTGCGGCGTGCAGATCATTAAGCCTCCCTGATGAAGACGCGATATTTACAAGGATCGTATTATACAGCGCAGCTTCCCGTGTATGACGCGGCAAAAAGCCATCAGGATCATGTCCGGGTACAGACCATTTCTGTATAAGACCGGTTATAAAAGACCGAAACGTTGTCTCTTCCGTTATATTGTCGTAATAGAAACTTCTTCCGCCCAGAACGGAATATATGGCGATCATCTCAGATAACGGCATCTTCGGAAATGCGGAATAAAACTCTGAAGGCGTATATTCTTTTAACCCGACAATACATGATATCTCGGAGGATTTCGCTCCTATGAGCCTTAGCATATCCTTCTCAACCCAGACCGGATCGTCTGATACAAGTAAAAACATGACCGATGAAGGCTTGCAGTCTTCGGACATCATATTTGCGATATAGTTTATGAATGTGGTGTTTTCTCTTAATAGATTTTCCAGATTATCGAAAACGATCAGCTTCTTGCCCTTTTCGGGATGATCGTTTATGAAACTTCCTATGAGCTTTCCGTAGTCATCATCAGGAAACAGTGGGGATTTCGTCTGTTCATGGAGCTGAGCTGCAAACAGCCGTTTCTGTGTTCTGTCATCAACAGACATTGCAAGATAATAAAAACATTCCTTGTCTTTGATAAAATCGGAAATGATCTCAGACAATCCGTTATCGGGCGTACCGTATAATAACGCTATATCGTTTGAATTTCTGTCAAATGTGTCGGAAAGCTTATATAGATCTGTTTTTCTGTACATATTATCAAGGCATCTGTCTGATCAGGATCTTTTCGAATTCAACCTTGCTGACAGGCTTGCCGAGCAGGAATCCCTGGATTATGTCGATATCATTCTCGCGAAGATAATTGAACTGTTCCCTTGTCTCGACACCTTCAGCAACTGTTGAGAATCCGAGTTTCTTGCACATATCGACAAGGCTCTCATAGATTATGGCCGAACTGTCATCCCTGACTGCCGTCTCAATGAAGGACCTGTCGATCTTGATCGTATCGATGGGCAGCTGTTTCAGATATGAAAGCGATGAAAAACCTGTTCCGAAATCATCAAGGCTCACACGCATACCGAGGCCTCTGAGGGTTTTTATCTTATCGATCACATCTTCAAAATTATTGATGAAAGCGGTTTCGGTTATCTCGAGTTCGATCATTTCGGGATTAACGCCGTACATATTGATAAGATTCGACAGATTATCCACAAAATTCTCTTTTTCAAGCGATACCGCCGAAATATTTATGGATAATATCATAGGAATATGATATTTGCTTCTCCAGTCCGTGATCGTACGAAGCGCTTCCTTTAGTACGAAATTACCTATGGGAACTATGGCTCCGTTCTTCTCGGCGATCGGTATGAATTCCGACGGGGATGTGATAAATCCTTCGCCCTCGGGATCCGGCCAACGAAGAAGTGCTTCGGCGCCGCGAAGTTTACCGTCCTCTGCATAGTACTGGGGCTGGAAATACAGCTGGAAACTGTCTGTTTCGATTGCTTCCTTCAGCTGTTTTTCAACGGAAACGTTCTTGATGAAACGGTTCAATATATCAAGTTCAAAATACTGGATACCGTTCTTACCGCGTTCCTTGGCCTTATACAGAACTATCTCCGCATTCTTTACGACTTCAAGCGCGGTCCTTCCGGCATCCGGATATTCGGCTACACCGCATGATACGGTAAACATCAGCTCTGTCTTGTTGGTCAGGGCGAACGGATGACGGAGTCTTTCCTGTATCTTGCGGTAGATCACGTCACAACTTCTTCCGCCAACAGGATTATAAACACCTATAACGAACAGATCGCTTCCGAACCTGCCGACTATAACATCATCATCGTTAAACTTTTTCAGATACTGTCCGAATTCCTGTACAAGCTCGTCACCGAACAGAAGTCCTATAGAATCATTGATCTTCTTGAAATCATCGATATCCACAAACATTATCTCGACGCTTGTCTCCTCGCTGTCGGCAAGTTCGCACATATCCCTGAATTTCCTGACAAAATAATTCCTGTTATATACACCGGTCAGAGAATCGTAATAAGCCAGATACTCAAGCTCCTCGGAATTCATTTTGATCTTCGTTATATCCTTTATGGAGATTATCTTCTCAAGAGGCTTACCATCCTCGTCATAAGTGACATTGACATCGCACGAAAGCCAGAATCTTTTGTTACGGCTCCTGACCTCTACGGAATCGGTCTCAAGGCCCTCTCTTTCAATCTCAAGCATATGGATGCGGAATTTATCCTGATCCTCATCAAGGAGAAGGTTCAGCATATATGACTCATCATACGGATGATTAGCGATCTTCTCACCAACCATATCATCCCACGGTCCTACAAGATCAACTTTAGTGGGTTGTGATTTGTAATCAAAATACATGAAAAGAGTTCCGGAGCATTCAGCGATGCGCCGGTACATCTTTTCGCTTTTCATTAGTCTTTCATTTAATGCTGTGAGCAGATCTATCTGATATTTTAAATCTTCCAATGTTCTTTCAGTCCCGTTCAGGTTATTTCTTCGTGATGTATCCCTTTGCTTTTAAAAGCTCTGCGCATAATATCCCGCCGCCGGCAGCGCCTCTTACCGTGTTATGGGACAACCCGACGAACTTGTAATCATATACGGTATCTTCACGAAGTCTGCCGATCGAGATCCCCATCCCGTTCTCATAATCAACGTCAAGAGTTACCTGCGGTCTGTTGTCTTCTTCCATATATCTGATAAACTGCGCAGGTGCGGAAGGAAGTCCGAGCTTCTGGGGCTCACCGGAATATTTCACGAGTCTGTCTATAAGCTGTTCCTTAGTGGGTTTTTTGCGGAACTTCACATAAACCGCAGCGGTATGTCCGTTAAGGACAGGTACTCTTATACATGTGCATGTGATGACAGGCTCAGTTGCTGCGACGATCGAATCTCCTTCGATATGTCCGAATATCTTGAGCGGCTCTTTTTCGGATTTCTCCTCTTCGCCGCCGATATAAGGAATGACATTTTCAACCATCTCAGGCCAGTCCTTAAATGTCTTGCCTGCCCCTGAGATCGCCTGATATGTGGCGGCTACAACCTCATAAGGTTCAAATTCAAGCCATGCGGCAAGAGCCGGTGTATAACTCTGTATCGAGCAGTTGGGTTTTACCGCAACAAAACCCTTTTTCGTTCCTAAGCGTTTTCTCTGGGCTTCAATGATCCCGGCATGATCCGCATTTATCTCAGGGATTATCATTGGAACATCATTTGTCCATCTGTGGGCACTGTTATTGGACACTACAGGCGTTTCACATCTGGCGTACTCTTCCTCTATTGCCCTTATCTCGTCCTTGGTCATATCTACGGCAGAGAATACAAAATCCACCTGAGAAGCTACCTTTTCAACCTCATTAACATTAGCTACTATTATATTCTTAACCGCCTCAGGCATAGGTGTGGTCATTTTCCAGCGGTCACCAACGGCTTCCTGATATGTCTTGCCCGCGCTTCTCGGGCTTGCCGCTATTACCGTCACTTCAAACCACGGATGATCTTCAAGCAGCGAGATAAATCTCTGTCCTACCATTCCGGTACCGCCAAGGATACCAACCTTCAGTTTTTCACTCATAATATCATCTCCTCAATCCACTTTTTTGAGTCCCTGATGAACTCATCCATTGCCTCCGGTGAGGGGCCTCCCTTGGTAAGACGTTTCTCAACACACGTCTTAAGGCTTATGGCGTCATATATATCCTCATCAAAATGATCGCTTATCGCCCTCAGCTCGGATAATGTACAATCCTCAATCGATTTCGAATTTGTGTCACAGTATACCACAATCTGTCCTATAATTCCATGTGCATCTCTGAAAGGCACTCCCTTGCCCACCAGATAGTCTGCCGCATCAGTTGCATTAGTAAAGCCTTTCGCAGCCGACTGCCTCATAACATCCTTATTGAATGTCATGGTTTGGATCATGCCCGTAAACAGTGTCAGGCATGCACTTACCGTATCCATAGCATCAAAAGCAACTTCCTTGTCTTCCTGCATGTCCTTGTTATACGCAAGCGGTAACCCCTTCATGGTCGTAAGAAGAGACATAAGCGCTCCGTATACCCTTCCGCATTTACCTCTGGTAAGCTCCGCTATATCAGGATTCTTTTTCTGCGGCATGATGCTCGATCCGGTTGCAAATGAATCATCAATATTTACAAACCTATATTCATTGCTGTTCCATATGATGATCTCCTCACAGAACCTTGAAAGATGCATCATGATGATAGACAGTGCCGCTAAATATTCGATAAGATAATCCCTGTCCGAAACAGAATCCATCGAATTGGCTGTGGGGCCGTAAAAACCGAGCTTCTCTGCTACAAGATCACGGTCAAGGGGATATGTTGTGCCTGCCAGGGCACCTGCACCCAGCGGGCAGTAATTCATTCTCTCATATATATCACAGAGTCTGTCATGATCTCTTTTGAACATTTCAAAATAAGCCGCAAAATGATGGGCAAGAGTTACCGGCTGAGCCTTCTGGAGATGCGTAAAACCGGGCATGACAGTTTCTGTGTTATCACAGACAGCGGAAAGGATGGTCTTTTCAAGTTCTATGAGTTTATTTTCCGTATCCTCTATGCTGCCTCTTACATACATGCGCATATCAAGTGCAACCTGATCATTTCTGCTCCGTCCCGTATGCATCTTCTTGCCGGCATCACCTATACGTTTGATGAGAATTGCCTCTACAAAACTGTGAACATCTTCATATTCGGGTGTGATCTCGAGTTTGCCGGATCGTACATCCGACAGTATATTTCCCAGTTCCGAGATTATTGCCTCACATTCATCATTACTGATTATTCCGCACTTTGCCAGCATTTCGACATGCGCCTTTGAGCCTTCTATATCGACGTCAAGAAGCCTTTTGTCAAATCCTATTGAAGCATTGAACTCATATACCTGCCTGTCAGTCTCTTTGGTAAACCTACCGCCCCACAGCTGTGCCATATTATCTCCTCATAAATGATAAATTTAAAGGGACATCGATATTACGATGTCCCCGTTCGAGCTCCCGGCCGGATTCGAACCGGCGACCTACGCATTACGAATGCGTTGCTCTACCAGCTGAGCCACGGAAGCGTCATTACACACCGCCTCATTATAATCAATCTGTCAGATCATTGCAAGTTATATCTTTTAAATGCTCAAAAGATCAGTAATCCCAATCATCATCCGAGCCGCCGTCATAATCGAAATCCCAGTCATCATCCTTCTTCGGTTTGACATCACGGTCATAATCGACAGGCTTATGCTCCTTCTTCTTTGGAACGGGAAGCGGGTTCGGGATAGGCTCGGAAGGAGCCGGTTCTGCAGGTTGTACTTTCTTGCGCGCAGAACTTACGGTCTGCGTGACTGCGGCACCGCCGCCTACAGTCTTTATACGTCTTACCGCCCTGCCTTCCGATTCGGAAGTTGCGGAATGAGCAAATGATTTTGCAGGTTTTTCTTTTTTGACCTTTTCCTTCTTTACTTTTTCCTTCCTGCCCTTCTTCTTTTCCTCAGGTGCAGGTTCCTTTATTCCATCAAGTTCTTCATATCCAGAATCTTCGGTATCCGCTGACGGAACATCTTCTCTGACGGCCTCTTTCTTCTTTACAGGTGTTGCTGCTACAGCGACTTTCTTGGTATTTCTCCTGATCTTTTCTACGGCAGGAGCAGGTTCATTTGTGGTAAGACCTGCGCTTGCTATCAGACTGTCTCTTCCCTCAAATGTGGAATGCTCCTTATCGAGTTCGAGTTCATCTTCATCAAACATTTCTTCGTCGCCGAATTTTTCCGGTCTCTTCCATGCCGGAACGGATGTATTGCTGTATGCCGCATTAGCGCTCTCGTGCATCTCGGCATTAGGCTCATATGCATCAGCAGCAACTGTCTGTCTGATCCCCGAAGGAGCGACAGTTGTAACCGTAACATCAAGCGCTGCGTCATCTTCCTTATCGAGGAAGAAATCTTCATCATAATCATCAAAATCCTGCTGATCCGGGTTCTTTCTTTCTGCATATTTTGATGCACCCTTATACTCTTCAGCCTTTATACGTCTGTACAGTTCCTCATCATTTCCGACAAAGATAAGGGCTTTCGCACGCTTTACAAAATCAGCTTCAGTCATCTGGGCAGCATTGATCAGGTTGGTCCTTGTAGCTGCAGCCATCTCCTTGCGTCCTGTTTTCTCAAGGGCATCAAGCGCATTGATACCGACCTTGAGTTCAGGATGATGATCAAGATACAGATAATGAATGCCGGTCGCCGAAGCGATTATAAATACAGTGATAAAGAGGAATTTCTGGCTTTCACGGTTCTGCTGGAAGAACAGCATGATAACAGCACCCACTATCAGCATGCTGATCGAAACGACATAGTCCTTCTGCTCCTTAACAGCCAGGATAATACAGCTGATCGTCATCATCAGGACAAACATATACATGATCTGATTGAGCACGATGACCCAGGATGATGACATCTCCGTATAAACACCCGAATTGGAAGAATCAGATATGAACATGTAATTATCTACAATGTTCGAATCCGTAGAAGAAAGATCTGCATTGAACCTGTGAAATACATCCGATATCTCCGACACCTCAGTCGTATTCCTGTTCGTTACGGGATCGAACGCAGATATCTCGGATGTCATAACAGTACCGAAATCAACCCCCATATGGGCAGATCTGGCAAAACACAAAATAACAAGTAACACGATACCTGCCGCAAAGGCAACGAGCATATTGAGCGATTTGGTATTATGTGTTATTGCCGCAAACAGTACAACGAGTGCGATCGGAATGATCATAAGGGGTTCCACGAATATCAGAAGACCTATAAGTATGCAGCCGACTATCGTATGAACAAGACCTCCGTGACTGGCCTTCTCCTCTCCAAACTCCTTAACATGCTTGTCATATGATACAAGTGATATCAGCGTATAGATGGCACCGAGGAATATAGCGGCAACCATAGGTTCGGATGAAAAAGAATATACCGCAAAAGTCTGTGAAGGGATAAATGCACACAATGCCGCCGCAAACAGACCGCACATGGCATTTGTGAATTTCTTGACAATCCTGTATGTCAGATATCCGCAAAGAATGATAAAAAATGCATTTACCCATAAGAACTGTCTGGTCCCCTGACCCGCTATCCTGAATACAACGGATAAAATAAGAGAATACAGGTAATGCCCCGGGTTGGTATTGGCTTCTTCAACCAGGTCATGGCTTTGCGAATATGTACCTTCAGACATTGCTACCGCACTGTTATAGACAGGAAAGCCGCCCGGTGACAATGCCGTATTATAACGCATACGGGTAACCAGAAACAGACCCGCGATAACGACCAGTCCGATCGCAACCACGAGTTTTCTGTAGGAGCTGTGCTGCTCTCCTACCGATATCGCTATGAGCTTGGTGAACAGATTACACAGAAGAAACAGAACCAGCAGGATAAATCCGAAAACAACAGCATAGAAATATCCCTGATTCTGATTGATTATCTGCTCAAATACGGTGATATAAAGCACATATACCGTTGCAATGAGAGCGATAACGGCAGAAGCCAGTAAAATTGGATCACTTTTTTTGTTATCCATCTTCCTCTAAATTGGTATATACAGCCTGAACATCATCATCCTCATCAAGAAGATCAAGTGTTTTGTTCAGCATCTTGAGCGCTTCCTCATCAGTTACCTTGACGTAATTCTGCGGGATCATCGTGACCTCTGCGCTTACCATGGCAACACCTGCATCTTCGAGGGCCTTGCGTACAGTCTCGCAATCGTCAGGCAGGGTCAGAATCTCGAAGCTGTCGTCTTCTTCATTAAAATCCTCGGCCCCGGCATCAAGTGCGATCATCATAAGTTCATCGGGATCCATATCGCATTCTTCACGGTCTATGATTATCTGTCCCTTCCTGTCAAACATGAAGGAAACACATCCCTGAGCACCTATACTTCCGTTTCCCTTGGTAAATGCACTTCTGACATTTGCTGCTGTCCTGTTGGCATTATCTGTAAGTGTCTCAACAATGATCGCGATCCCGTTAGGACCGTAACCTTCATACGTATAGTTCTTGTAATTTACACTGTTCGTGTCTCCGGCCGCCTTCTTGATACCGTTGTTTATAGTATCATTAGGCATATTATTGGCCTTTGCCTTGGCGATGACCGCAGCAAGCTTGTAATTGTTGGCAGGATCGGGGCCGCCTTCCTTAACGGCTACAGCGATCTCACGGCCTATGATCGTAAAGATCTTGCCCTTTGCAGCGTCATTCTTTTCCTTTTTGTGTTTGATGTTTGCAAATTTCGAATGTCCTGACATATCTGTCTCCTTTTTTATTCCCAAAAAAACATTGTAACATTATATCCCGGCACGGACAACTCATTCTTTTTTTACCTCATCCGGCGGATTTTCTTTATTATCGGGTGTTTTCAGTTCAGGGGCCTTATGTATGGTAGGTACATATTTCATATCAAACAGTTCCATCACGACCGGACCGAAAATATCATGCATGTAAGAATACAGTTCTGCATTATACAGTTCCATATCCTGTTTTTTTACCAGGTTTTTCTTGAGCTGGACCCTGATATCCCTGACCCAGTCTGCAATCTCCTCGATCATGACCGTATTGCTCTGAAGTCTTTCGTAGCAAAGGTCCATAGTGGCAAGCATAAGTTTTTTGTTAACTCCGTCAATCTCGCGCGGGAGGTCCTTAAGTTCCTCCTCGTTGTTATCGAGCTTCTCATTAACGTCATTGATGAGACGCTTGTTCTCATTAAGTTTCTTATCAACCGATTCATCGGAGTCACGGTTCTCGACACCATCGATATTTGCCGTGATCTCGGACATGAGGTTACTCTTGATCTTCTTGAGATCCTTATTTTCGTTTACAAGCTTTCCCTGGCGTTTAATGAGCTCTGACAGCTCCTTCTCAAGCTGTTTGATCTCATCGGTCGGATTCATCTTACCGAATATCCTGTGCCACTTGTTATCCAGTATCAGGATAGGGATCTTGGCAGATCCTATAGCATCATTGAATTTATCATGAGAAGCTGCCATGTTTTGCCTCCCGGGCATCAGCCGTCATCTTTTCTGAGAATTACCGAGATTATAGGAAAGCCGCATAAGACTTTCCGACAGGTGTACATTCTCAACCACAACATCATCCGGTACATCAAGATCCACATGGGCAAAATTCCATATGGCCTTGATATTACATCTTACCAGAATGTCCGCTACCGCCACGGCACTTGTTTTGGGTATCGTAAGCACCGCTATGTCTATCTCGTTATTCTTAATGAACTCTTCAAGGTCTTCCATCGGGCTGACATAAACATCCCTTATCTTCTTGCCCACAATTTCGGGATCCTTATCAAATATTCCCTTTATATGAAATCCCCTGCGTTCAAAATTTACATAGTTACTGAGGGCCTGGCCGAGATGACCCGCGCCTATGACCACAAGTTTGTGGTTCTTGTCAAGTCCCAGTATCTTGCCGATCTCATCATACAGATTGCGCACATTGTAACCGTATCCCTGCTGTCCGAATCCGCCGAAATTATTGAGATCCGCCCTTATCTGGGAAGCGGTTACTCGCATTATGGAAGAAAGCTCACGCGAACTGATGCGGAGAACGCCCTCATCCGCAAGCTCACCGAGATATCTGTAATATCTGGGAAGTCTTTTTATGACCGCCTGTGAAATATTTAAGTTATCCATTATATAAGGTTTTCCAGACACTTTCTGACTGCAACGATAAAATCATGTGATGAGAGCGTGACGGTCTCTGTCATCGAAGTGATGAGCGCCAGATCCCTTGTCATCTTGCCTTCTTCTATGGTAAGAGTCGTCGCAAGCTCAAGTTTATTTGCAAATTTCACAAGTTCCGGTATATCATCCAGTTCGCCGCGCTTTCTCAAAGCTCCTGTCCATGCAAATATGGTGGCAACCGAATTGGTACTCGTCTCTTCTCCGTTCAGATGCTTGTAATAATGTCTCTGGACGGTACCATGCGCGGCTTCATATTCGTAAACACCCGAAGGAGATACAAGAACACTTGTCATCATTGCAAGTGAGCCGAATGCGGAACTTATCATATCGGACATAACATCACCGTCATAGTTCTTGCAGGCCCATATCATCCCGCCGCGAGACTTCATGATCCTGGCTACTATATCATCAATGAGCGAATAGAAATATTCTATGCCCGCCTCGGCAAACTTCTCCTTGTATTCGCTCTCGAAAATATCATTGAAGATATCCTTGAACGTGTGGTCATACTGCTTGGATATCGTATCCTTTGCACCGAACCACAGATCCTTTTTCTGGTCAAGGGCATAGTTAAAGCAACTTCTGGCAAAGCTCTCTATTGAACCGTTTACGTTATGCATGGTCTGCACAATACCGGCGCCTTCGCTGAAATCATGAATAAGCTTAGTCTCGGTCGTACCGTCCGAATGGGTTATAACAAGTTCAGCCTTGTCACCGCCTGCGACCTTCTCCTCAACATTCTGATAGACATCGCCGTATGCATGCCTTGCTATGGTTATGGGTTCCTTCCAGTTGGAAACACAGGGAGTTATGCCCTTTACGATTATAGGGGTCCTGAAAACCGTTCCGTTAAGTATCGCCCTTATGGTACCGTTCGGACTCTTATACATTTTCTTCAGATCATACTCGTCCACTCTCGCGGCATTCGGGGTGATCGTGGCACATTTGACCGCAACTCCGTATTTAAGCGTTGCATTGGCCGAATCTATTGTTACCTGATCATCAGTATCATTACGATTCTTCAGACCGAGATCGTAGTATTCCGTCTTCAGATCGATAAAGGGGGTGAGCAGTTCATCCTTGATCATCTGCCACAAAACCCTTGTCATCTCATCGCCGTCCATCTCAACAAGAGGTGTGATCATTTGTATCTTTTCCATTTTCCCTAAACCTTCCTGTTATTTTTTTATCTTTTTCTTCCTGCCGTGGTCATACAGTACAAGTATAGCTGACATGGCCATCAGGATAATAATTATAAACCATTTGGCACTGACAGGTCCATAAACCTTTTTATTGATCGTATGCCAGGTCCCGGCAAATGCTCCGGAGGAGGCAGCACTTGTTTCTTCAACGTTTTCGACACCGTCATTTCCGGAATTACCGGATGATCTCGAATAGATAACGTATGTACTGCAGTGTCCGGTAACAAAATCGATCATCTTCTGTCCGTTATCATCGGAAATATCACTTGCAAGCGAAGTGAGCATCCCGTTATCGTCAAGATAGGCGATCCCTATACCCTCATCATCTTCCATCCCGGAAGGAACAGGGATAGACACTTCCATCTTGGAATTGCCAAGCTTATGGATCGGTACCGTTCCGCTCTTATCATACATATCAACCGAAAGAGGTACATATCCGTTCGGTACCGCCCCGGCGCTGTGAAGAAATGCAGCATTTATCCTGTTATTCGCGGAATCATCCTCTGATATGCTGAGAGTATATTTATCATCATCACCGGGTATGGTCGCCCTGGCCGAACCTCTTGTCGGGAATCTGTTACCGTTAACATCCACGGTAATATTCGATTTAAATCTGTCCTGCGGACTTTCTCCGGTTTGGACGTTTTCATCACCCTCAACAGTATCTGCGGTTTCAGCCGGCCCTGTCGTATCGTTTTCATCTCCACTTTCGGCTGCGGCCCTGATAACATTTGCATTTACGTCGGCAAGAAGTGAATCAAGAGCTTCCGAACGTTCACCGTTTACGGCAACGTTGGTCGGTTTGTTATCAGCCCAGTTGGACCAGTCACGGTAATTATCAAAGGCATTGCTCTTGACGGAATCGAGTGTATAATGATCCCCTGCTATATCTACCTCCTGGTTGATCAGTACATTGCCGGCCATATCCGGCTTCGTCAGTGCCCTTTCAAGAACAAGCGTATTGTCTCCGCTCGGATCCACTGAATACACTTCTCCGGAAAATCCGTAAAATCTCGGATTGAACAGCGTTCCACTTTCAAGATCCATGTTGCTTGAAACTATTGCATTTTTTGTCCCTTCAAAAGCGTCTGAACGAAGGTCCTTGGCTGACAGCCTGGTCGCACTGTTGTTGTAAGTGACATTCGGAACATTATTGCCGTTGAATATTACGGTCCTGAGTGTTCCTCCGTTGTCAAATGCCGACAGGCCGATATTATCAACCGAATCTGGAATATTAACGACCTTCAGTGCGCTGTTCTTGAAAGCACGGTCTTCGATCGACCTTACGCCTTCATCCATAACAAGTTCACGAAGATTGTTACAGTCACAAAACGCTTCCTCGCCGATATCCTGTACGCTTGAAGGTATTGCTACACTTTCAAGGTTTTTGTTGCCGGAAAAAGCTCCCGCACCGATATGTTTTACGTTATCGGGAATGGCTATCCGGTTATCCTTTCCCTTATATGCAAGTAATACCCCGTCTCCTGCCAGAAGATAATCCCCTGTATCAGGTGTATTCTTCCAGTTCTCCAGATAAGGAGTACCGTCAAATGCACCAAGCGCAATGCTGTCCACACTTTCAGGAATGCTTACGTTTGTAAGGTTGGGACACATGTAAAATGCACCGTAATCTATACGTTTGGTACCGCTCGGAATTGAGATATCAGACAAACCGCTCCTTGCAAATGCGAATTCACCGATATCGGTTATGCTGGCCGGTAATGATACATCCGAAAGATCCTCATCGGCATAAAAAGCGCGGTCTCCGACAGTTGTAACACCCGCCGGAACCTTGACTGATGTATCCTCGCCCGAATAATCAGCATATACATCTCCGATAACATCGGCATCACTCCTGCGTCTGTTCCTGCCGGCTGTTCCGATAAAATCATCTTCATCTTCCGCACCGTCAAGATCAAATCCCAGCACGGGGATATCGCTCGACATGCGAAGTACGGCAACTCCTCCGAGCACCTTACCGCTCCCGAGATCATACGGGGTCAGATTATCCTCAAAATCCCGATGTTCTATCTGCGTGTCCCATGGCTGCGAACCGCTGTCGGACGCCTTGTAATACCCGTTATTATATGCATTGTTACCGCTTAGTATATTCTCGGGTGCCGATGTCTGAGACTGTTCAGGGGAAGATGTCCCTGAAGGTTCTGCTATATCACCCTCATCAAGAGGAGTAACATTTGAAGGATCGAATGTCTCACCATAGGTCCCGCCGTTACCGTCATCATAATATGTTGTGGAACCGTTTGATTCTGCCGCGGAAGCGCTTGAAGCACCTGAGGCATCTGATGTACCTTCCGCATTTGATGTGTTACCGGAAGTGTCGGCACCTGCAGATGTTGAACCGGTTGTATTCGAGTCTGCACCTGCAGAAGTTGATCCGGTTGCGTTCGCATCAGCGCCTGAATTTGCGGTGTTGGTGGTGTTGGTATTATTGTCTGTATCAGTCGTATTCGCTGTAGTGGCGGTATTACCTGCTGTATTTGCCGTTCCGGTTGAATCCGGCGTGGTTGTTGTGTTCTGAGCACTTGCTGCAGTCGTCTGTCCGCCCTGATCCGCAGCAGAACCGCTGCCTGATGCACCCTCCGGGTTCTGATCGGCAGATGCTGTTGTCTGCCCCGTCATATATCCGGGTGGTTCCACTACCGGGGCTCCTCCCGTACCGTCACCGTACTGTTCAACATCCTCTGAGTTAAATGTTTTTACAACATTACCGTTCGAATCAACAAAACGCAGCTTGGCACCATAAGTGTTGGAAAATGCCCTGTCATCTATATATCCTACCGAATCGGGAATATTGATATACGAAAGGTTATCGCAGTCCTCAAAAGCATATGCAAATATGGACTGAACCGAACGCGGAAGCGTAACGTGCTGCAATCCCTTACAGTTTGAAAAAGCATATTCGGGGATCTTATCAACGCCATAGGATATGGAAAGCCTTGAGAGATTATCCGCTCCCCAGAATGCATATTCTTCTATCTCCCTGACGGAAACAGGCATCTGATATGTTGTTTGCGGTCTTCCGGCAAGATACTGGACAAGTTTTTGTCCGTCAGAGGTATATATAACGCCGTCATAGCTAGTATAATTCTTATTTGCCGGAGAAACCGAAACCTCAGCCAGTGAATCACATCCGGCAAAAACGCCCGAACCAATATCTCTGACAGTTCTAGGAACACTTACCGAATACAGATCCTGGCAACCCGAAAAAGCGGCAGAACCAAGCGTTCTGACGCTTTCGGACATTTTTACGGTCTTAAGATTATCACAATTGGAGAATGCACCAAAATCAACGGTAGTAACAGTATCCGGCAGGACAAGTTTAGTCATCCTGTCATAATCTTCAAAAGCTTCCTTTCCGACACGGTTTACCCATGCCGGAAGGGTTACCTCGCTGTCACTCCCCAGATATTTGACAACCGTGGCCCCGTCATATTCATAATCCCCATGAGTCGATGTCGCTTCGGCGTTCCCTTCAGGTAATACCGCCAGAACAACAGCTGTTGCACAAAGCAGAACAGCTATGACTCTTCTAATGATCTTTCCCATACGATCAAGCTGCCTTCTTTAAATACTCCTCCGGATCCTTCTTCAGGAACAATACTACTGCGATGGCTGCAAGGCCGAAGCAGAGGAACCACTTCGGATGAATGCCGTCTGCCGTCTTCGGTGTTGCATCTGCAATACCCGCTTCTACCAGATTATTGGTATCAACATACACGATATACGGAGACAGATGTGTTACCGTATATGTCATGCACGGAACACCGTTTATCATCGTAAATCTGGGCTGGATCTTCTCCATTACGCCGCCTATCGTGCTGCCAACCTTGGCATTTGCTCCATAGATCTGAAGATCATCCGGTATCGGCATCGTAATTGATACACTGATCCCCTCAGGTACAGGGCTGATCTTGTTTGTACCCGTCGAGTCATACAATGAAATATCAAACGGCAGATACCTGATCGGACTGATATCATCACCGTATTCATTATGAAGAGCCGCAAGTCCCATCTCATCGGCTTCCTGTGTCTGGGTGATCTTGATCACATAATTATCCGTCGAACCGTTTACGGTCGCACTGATCTTGTCGGTATCGGATATTCCTCCTGTAGTTGATATAACAGTCGTATTACCGCTTCCCTTATTACCACCGGAGCCTGATCCGCTTCCTCCGCCCGAACCGTTATCCATGTAAACGGTCGAACCCACTCCGCCGATAGCGCCTGATCCGCCGGCTACACCATCAGTACTGTTGATATATACCGGATACGCCATAGATGACGATGAGCTCGATGACCTGCTCGATGAGCTGCTGCTCCTGCTCGAGCTGCTGCTTGAACTGCTCGAGCTTGTAGAACTCGATGTGCTGGTCGATGAGCTTGTACTTGTACTTGAAGAACTTGTACTTGTACTCGAAGAACTTGTCGTTGATGTAGAACTCGATGAATCACCCTTAAATACGGCGTTACATGTCATATCCTCATATATCGGCTCACCTGCCGGATCCGGACTCCAGTAGAGGAATTTTCTGCCTGGCTCTTCGGGTACACTCGGTATCTTGGCAGGGTCAAGTATCTCTCCGTCGGCGAGCGTAACTGTTTTACGAAGCGCTCCGTCAATATAGAACTTGACCGTATGATTATTGGTTATCGGAGTGTTATAAACAGCCGTAAATACCTTGTCCGAATTGAGCACATAATTATTAGGATCAGGGTTCCATCCCGTAAACGCCATTCCTTCGAATGTTCTTGACTTGGCGGTCTTTTCCGCCGCTGTGATCGCTGATGTCGGAACAACATTGCCGTCCAGAATACCGGGTTCCGAATAAATCTCGGTTCCGTCCGGGAATGCAAATGTTGCCGTAAACTCATCCGCTTCATATCTGGCTGTAAATGTTACATCACCGATCAGCGGCGTGGTAGCCCATAACGGAACAGTTGAGATCGTAGCATCATCATATAAGCCATCCCATTTTGCATATTTAACACCGCCATGCTCGGGAGGCTCGGTTGCCGGTGGATGATTGCTTCCGAAATCCCCGGCCTTTGCATCCGTTATTATCTCACGGTATGAGCTGTCATACTGATCCAGGTAGGTAATCTTTAT
>JBGUNV010000168.1:0-52836 GCA_045117595.1 Lachnospiraceae bacterium | reverse complement strand
GAGGATTTTGCGGGTGAGCAGAAGGATATAACGAAACTTGGTGAAAACAACGTATTCTTCCTTCCTTATCTGATGGGAGAGAGAAGTCCCCACAACAATCCGGATGCAAGGGCCATGTTCATCGGAATGAGCATGGATACCACGAGAGCCGATATGACTCAGGCGGTTCTTGAGGGTGTGGCGTTTGGTATCAGAGATTCCTTTGAAGTAGCAAGATCTCTCGGGATCAATATTACAAAGACCAAGATCTGCGGCGGTGGAGCCAAGAGCCCTCTGTGGAAGAAGATAATGGCAAATGTACTCGGAATTACCGTTGAGGTGATCGAGTCCGAAGAAGGTCCCGGATACGGCGGAGCCATACTTGCTGCAGTCGGATGCGGCGAGTATGCATCGGTCGAGGAAGCAGCCGATAAACTTGTAAAGGTTGTCGGTACGGTTGAACCCGATGCGGAACTTACAGCCAAATACGAAGAGAAATATCAGAAGTTCAGGAAGATTTATCCTACGGTTAAGTGCTTATATTAATTTAATACTGGAAAGAAAAGGAGACAGGATTATGGAGATCAAAAAGGTTACGGATCCGGAATTTGCCGCATATGGTAAGGTGCTTGAGGGTTATGATTTCAGTTCACTGGTAAAAGCTCTTGATGAGAAGACACCCCTTCCCGAGGGTGTTGAATACGTCGGAAGTGTTCCTGCACTTGAGTATACAGACGCAATGGGTCTGCTTCAGAACAATGTGTACGGCGGAATGCCAATCCAGATAGGATATTGTAACGGACACAACACGAAGCTCAACTGCCTTGAGTATCATCGTGACAGCGAGATCAATCTCGGATGCACCGATTTCATACTTCTTCTTGCAAAGGAAGATGAGATAGAGGGCGGAAAGCTTGATACTGCAAAAGTTAAGGCATTCCTTGTAAAGGCAGGACAGGCTGTTGAGGTATATGGCACAACTCTTCATTATGCACCATGCAGCGCCAAGGCAGGTGACGGATTTAAGGTTATTGTTGTGCTTCCGAAGGGAACAAACGGTCCGGTTCCGGCTATTACTGCAAAGAATGAAGAAGATAAGTGGATGACCGCGTGCAACAAGTGGCTCCTTGCCCATGCAGAGTCATCAGAGGCAGGAGACGGTGCATATGTGGGCCTTACGGGAGTAAACATAGATATCGCAGGAGATATCTGAACAATACGGATAAAAAAATCAACCGATTAAAGTGATATTTGCATTTTACATTCGGTATGATTTGCAATACAATTAAATCTCGAAGGTATCAGATCTTACAACTGATAACCAAATCAGAACGGAGTAGGAGGATTACAAATGAATAACACACCCAAAATGAAGATTGGTATAGTAGGTGTCAGCCGTGACTGTTTCCCTGCTGAGCTTACGATCAGAAGAAGAAAGGCCCTTGTGGATGCATATGCGGCAAAATATGATGCAGCTGATATTTATGAGTGCCCCGTAACTATCATTGAGAGCGAGATCCATATGCAGCAGGCTCTCGAGGATGTAAAAAAGGCAGGATGTAATGCACTTTGTATCTATCTTGGAAACTTTGGTCCCGAGATATCCGAGACAATGCTTGCACAGCAGTATGACGGTCCTGTTATGTTCTGTGCTGCAGCAGAGGAAGACTATGATTCGGTTACAACGAGCGGACGTGGTGATGCTTACTGCGGAATGCTGAACGCCAGCTACAATCTTGCTCTTCGTAATGTAAGGGCTTATATTCCTGAGTATCCCGTAGGTGATGCCGAGGATTGCGCAGACATGATCAATACTTTCATACCTGTTGCAAGAGCAGTATACGCACTTAAGAATCTCAAGATCTTTACATTCGGTCCGAGACCTCAGAATTTCTTTGCATGTAATGCTCCGATCAAGCAGCTTTATAACATCGGTGTTGAGATCGAAGAGAATTCGGAACTTGATCTGTTCGAGTCTTTCAATAAACATGCAGGAGATGCAAGGATCGCAGATGTTGCCAAGGATATGGCAGCAGAACTCGGAGACGGAAACAAGAAGCCCGAAGTTCTTGATAAGCTTGCACAGTATGAGATCACTCTTCTTGACTGGATCGAGGAGCATAAGGGTTCCAAGACATACTTTGCTATAGCAGGTAAATGCTGGCCCGCATTCCAGACACAGTTCGGATTTGTTCCCTGTTTTGTTAACTCAAGACTTACGGGACGCGGAATACCGGTTTCCTGTGAAGTTGATATCTACGGTGCACTTTCAGAGTTTATCGGAACATGCGTAAGTGATGATATCGTAACCCTTCTTGATATCAACAATTCGGTTCCGAAGTGCATGTACAAGGATTCCATCGAGGGCAAGTTCGATTACAAGCTTACCGATACATTCATGGGATTCCATTGCGGAAATACATGCTCCAAGAAGCTTACAAAGGGTGAGATGAAGTACCAGGCGATCATGGCACGTGCTCTTCCTATCGAGGTTACGAACGGAACACTCGAAGGCGACATCGTACCGGGCGACATCACGTTCTATCGTCTGCAGTCGACAAGTGACAATGTTCTTCGCGCATATGTTGCAGAAGGTGAAGTCCTTCCTGTTGCAACAAGATCATTCGGCGGTATCGGCGTATTCGCTATACCCGAAATGGGAAGATTCTACCGTTATGCTCTTATCGACGGTAATTATCCTCACCACGGCGCCGTTGCATTCGGACATCATGGCAAGGCTCTCTTCGATGTATTCAAATACATCGGTGTATGCCCTGATGAGATCGAATTCAACAGGCCTGCAGGAAATCTCTACAAGGCAGAGAATCCTTACAAGTAATCAGGTTTATGTCAGGAGGCAGTCCGGTTTCGGACTGTCTCCTTTTTTATATATCCTATGTATGATAAGAGCGGCCATATATGATATAATGATAAACGGTGTTTTGTAATATGAACTTATAATGGGAGATCGGAATGAAAAGTAATTTTATTGACGGAGCAATGACGTTTTTTCTTGAAGGACGTATCGATTCGAACAACGCGTCAGATGTTGAAAAGGAGATAATGGATGAAAGTCCTCTTTTTGCGGATCTTGACCTCACGTTTGATGCATCAAAACTTGAATACATCTCAAGTGCCGGGCTTCGTGTGCTTCTCAAGATCAAGAAGTCGACCGGTAAGGAGATAGTGATCAAAAATGTATCCGATGAGGTTTTTGATATTCTGGACGTGACCGGTTTCGGTGAGATCTTCCATGTAGAGAGGCAGATGCGGACCATATCCCTGAGGGGATGTAAGAAGATCAGTTCCGCGCTTAACGGAGAGATATTTCAGCTGTCCGAGGATGAAATGATAAAAGTCTTTGGTGATTCGGTTAAGCTTGATGATGTCAAACATGAGAGAGATTATGCACAGGCCGCTATGATATACGGAGTTCCGACACTTATACCTTATGATGTGGTCAAGTGTGAGAGAGGATACGGCATAGTATATGAGAAGGCTGAAATGACATCATTGGCATATCTGATCAGTCATGACCCGGGCAAGCTGGGGGCTTATGCCGAAACCCTCGGTAAGATGATGAGGGAACTTCATTCGACGAAGATCCCCAAGGGCAAACTTCCGGATATAAAGGACAGATACAGGGCATGGATAGAAGAGGTCAATGACCCTTCCGACAGCCAGACAGCCGTTTTTTCCAACATGATAGAATCTATTCCGGACAGCGATACATATGTGCACGGAGATATCAATCTGAACAGTGTCATGGTGCAGAATGATGAGATATTGCTGCTTGACATGTCCGGAAGCGCGTACGGGAATTCGATATTTGATCTGGCGGCGCTCTTTGGTTCGCTCGTTGCGATCGAGGCCAAGGAGGAAGGATACTGTCGTAAGAATTTCGGACTTTCCAAAGCGTCATGTCTTGAATTCTGGAAAAAGTTCTTTGCTGCTTACATGGGAGAAAGGGCTGATGAGATCGGTACTATGAACCAGCTTCTTCTCAAATATTTTGTACTGAAGGAAAACGTGCTGAATAAGGTTGAAAAGAAGCACCGTATTGGTATTTCCTGATATATGAAAGGAGTAGTGATCATATGAGAGGACTTCCGGGAAGCCCCACCCCTGATAAGGGTGCTGCAAAAGGCGGCAGCGCGGAAAACGATATGGACGAACTCGCCCTGCTTATTGACAGATTGTATGAATGCCCTGTCTGTACGACGAAGTTTTCCATAAAGGAAGTAAAGGCCGGTAAAGCTTCTTCCGATGGACTTGATATGGATCTTCGGACCAGATATAAGAATATCGACGTTAACAAATATAAGGTCATTGAATGCCCCGTATGCGGATATGCCGATATGCTGAAGTATTACGGCAGATTGAGCAAGAGAGAGTTCGATGCACTGAAACAGAACAACATAGGCAGAAACCGCAGTGAACTGAGTGAAGATTATGTAAGGAGTTATACCGATGCCTACGGTCATTACAAGGCGGCTCTTCGGTGTAATCTTGTCCGGGGAGCCAAGAGCAGTAAAAGGGCATACACCGCCCTTTATTCCGCGTGGCTGCTCAGAGGGTGGCGTGAGTCCATGGAAAGATCAGGAAATTCCACGGACGGCCTGGAGATGAGTAAGGATGAGGAACGGAAGCTTATCAAATACGCTCTTAAGAATCTGAAAGATGCGGAGATGAATGAGGATTTTCCGATCAACGACATGAACGAGCCTGTATTTGATTATCTGATGGCAGCTTTGTCGTATGAACAGGGTGAGCTGGACGATGCGGGCAAATATGTTATGCGCGCTCTTCAGAACAAAGGACTAAAAGGTATAGTACGTCCCATGGCAGAGGACCTTCGGGATATGATAAAAAATGACAGAAAAAAAATGAAGTCGCAGGACTAAGAACCACTTTGACAGCGTTCATTGCTTGCTGTATAATCCCACGTATGAAGATTATGATCAATATAATCCTGGGGAGTCTGATAATCGGTTATTTCATCGGATGTATCAATCTCTCATATATAATATCCAAATTAAAGGGCTTTGATATAAGACACGTAGGTTCGGGAAATGCCGGAGCCTCCAACATGGTTATCGTTGTAGGCAAAAAGGTGGGGCTTTCCATCGCCGTGATCGATATCCTGAAGGCATATGCGGCTTTCAGGCTTGCGCAGTTACTGTTTCCCGAGGCACTTGCAGGTGGTATCAGTTACGCCGGAGTCATTGCCGGAGTAGGTGCCGTTCTCGGTCATGTGTTTCCTTTTTATATGGGATTTAAGGGCGGTAAAGGACTCGCCTGCTACGGCGGAACGGTTCTGGCGATCGATTACAGGCTGTTTGTTGTATTGTTCATTATCGCGCTTCTTATCGCCATTGTTACGGATTATATATGTTTTGCACCTATTACGATGGCGTTTATAGTGCCATTATCCGTCGGAATGATCTACAGTACATGGATACCTTCGATGATCATAGCCGTTGCATCTGCGGTTCTTTTGTATAAACACAGGGAGAATATAGCCAGGATCAGGTCGGGAGAGGAACTGAGGTTCCATTTTCTGTGGAGGCGCAAGGATGAATCGGAGCGTTTCGGGATAGCAGATGACGGGAAGGAGATCTTAAACCGAAAGGTTTGATATATAACACCAGACAGAAAGAGGATACGGTAAAATGGAAGAGACAACGGTAAGCAAGAGTAAACAGAAGAGAGAAGAGCGTGCGAAAAACGTTGCCAAACAGAAAAGGGACAACCTGATCATTAAGATCGTGGTCGGAGTCATAGCAGCGGCACTGATCGGGCTGGTCGTATATGGAATAGTTCGCATTATCATCAAGGAGGCAAATACCATTAATCCGAGCAGCGATTATTCCGCCCAGATGGATGATAACGGATATATCAAGGGTGTGAAGGCACTTGATTATGTCACGTTGTGCGATTATAAGAATATCGAGGTTCCGGAGAGTGAAGTGACATATACGGACGAAGAGTTCAAGAATGTCATCAACCAGGCACTTGAAGCACATCAGGTACAGAGTACGGACGGAACCATCAAGGATGGGGACAAGGTAAATATCGATTACGTGGGTACCATTGACGGTGTTGAGTTCGAGGGTGGTAATTCGGGCGGCAACGGATATGATCTTACGATCGGAAGCGGACAGTTCATAGAAGGATTTGAGAGTCAGCTCATAGGACATAAACCTGGTGAGGATGTTACGGTCAAGGTAACTTTCCCGGAGGATTACGGTAAAGCGGATCTGGCCGGTAAGCCTGCTGAATTTGCAGTTAAGATTCACGGTATATATGTAAATCCGGAGTATAATGACGAGTTTGTAGCTACCAATTATCCCGATATGGGATCAACGGTTGCCGAGTATGAGAAGTCATTAAGGGACAGTTATTATGACGGTCAGCTGAAGGCTTATGTCGACAATTATATTATCGAGAATTCAACTGTTAATAAATTCCCGAATAAGTATCTGAAGAATCTTGAAGAGACAACCAAGTATTCGGATGTGCAGTCCTATCAGTATATGAGCCAGATGTATGCACAGTACGGACAGGATATGGGGTCATTTGAGGATTATATCGGCATGAGTGATGAAGAGTACGATGCGGATATAATCAACAGAGCTCAGGAATTTGCCAAGGCTGATCTGGTATATCAGGCGATCCTTGAGAGCGAAGGGATCAATCTTACACCGGAGGAAGCGGAATCGATAGTAAAGGAAATCTATGGTGACGATGAATTCTACAACAGCTCCGTTGAGACTTACGGAAAGGGTTATACGATGAAAAGTGCGGTCAAGAACAAGGCCGATGAGATTGCTGTAGATGGTGCAACAGTCAAGTAAATATCATGCTTTATTAAAACATTGATATGCGTTAAAATAGTACAGAAATATTTCTGTACTATTTTTATACGGCGGAGAATGAAATGTCTGAATATGTTAAGCTTCGACAGATCGCTTCAAATCTCGGATTAAAAAGAGGCGATCGCGTATATGTAACAAGTGATGTTAAATCCCTTCTGTATGATCTGATGCATCATGATGATGAGACGGATCTCAATATCCTTATTGACGGTATCATCGATATAATCGGGGAAGAGGGTTCGCTCGTGTTTCCTGCATTTAACTGGAGTTTCTGCGGGGGAACGCCGTTTGATTACTACAGGACACCTGCCAAAACGGGATCTTTGTGTAAGATCGCAATGGCGCGCGATGATTTTCAAAGGACAAAGCACCCCATATATTCGTTTGTGGTATGGGGGGCTGACCGGGATGAGCTGTGCGCGCTTGAGAACAAGAGTTCATTCGGAAATGATTCGCCTTTTGCGTATATGGTCAGGAAGGGCTACAGAAACCTGTTCATTGATAAGGATCTGGAGCATTCATTTGTTTTTGTTCATTATGCTGAGCAGTCGGTCGGCAATCTTCATGCCTCATACAGGTATCTGAAGGACTTCACCGCAGATTATACCGATGAGAACGGGGTAACGACAAAACGTACCTATGACATGAATGTTCGTGCACTGGACCGTGATGTCACGAACGTCATATACGCCTTTGAGGATGAATTTATCGAAAAAGGCATCATGAAGCGTTTCTTTATCAATGATATTGAATACAAGATCATTGAGCTTGATAAGTCTCACCCCATACTTCAGGAGGATGTCCGTCATAACAGGAGCCGCAGGATCTGCTCATACACAGGACAGGATAATCCATATCTTTCTGACGGCAGGGAGATGTTCGAACTTGCAAAGGAACTGTTCCCTATATGCAGAAGTATTACCGGACCCGGAGTCAGGCAGACTTTTGAAATACTTCGTAAGCATATACCGGAAATGAAGTTGTATGAAGTACCTACAGGAACACAGGTTTTTGACTGGACCGTTCCGAATGAGTGGACTATAAGGGATGCGTACATAGAGGATGCGGATGGCCGGCGCATAGTGGATATGAAGGTAAACAATCTTCATGTTATGGGTTATTCCACTCCCGTTGATGAATGGATGACACTTGATGAACTTAAGGAACATATCTATACGCTTAAGGACCAGCCTGACCTCATACCGTACTGCACTTCTTATTATAAGGAACGCTGGGGCTTCTGTATGAGTGAGGATCAACTGCAGTCGCTGGCTGAAGGACAGTATCATGCATATATAGATTCCACCCTTGCTTCCGGTTCTCTTACATACGGAGAACTTCTTATTCCGGGTGAAAGCAGTCAGGAGATTTTTTTCAGTTCCTATATATGTCATCCGTCAATGGCCAACAATGAATGTTCCGGACCCGTGGTACTGACAAAGCTTGCCAGATACATAATGAACATGGAGCACAGACGATACTCTTACAGGATCGTTCTTCTTCCGGAGACCATCGGAGCGATAACATATATTTCCAGGAATCTTGATGTTATGAAGAAGAACATCATAGCCGGATTCAATGTAACGTGTGTCGGTGACGACAGGGCGTATTCCATCGTACATTCAAGATATGGTGATACATTGGCAGACAAAGTACTGATGAATGTGTTAAATGGCAGGGAGATGAAACCCTGTGAGTACTCCTATCTGGAACGTGGAAGTGATGAGAGACAGTATCAGGCCCCCGGGGTTGACATACCGCTTGTGTGTTTCTGCAGGTCCAAATATCACATATATCCGGAATATCATACGAGCGGGGATAATCTTGATATCATTTCTCCCGACGGACTTGCCGGAAGTCTTGATGTATTGCTAAAATGTATAGAAGCGCTTGAGAATGATTATAAATACAGGATCAAATGCCTGTGCGAACCCCAGCTTGGAAGGAGAGGACTGATGCCGACCACGAGCAACAAGGAAAGTTACAGGGATACGCTTATTCTCAAGGACATTTCCGCATATGCCGACGGAACGAATGATATATTTGAACTCAGTGATCTGATAGGTCACAGCGTCAGTGACATGCTTCCGACCATACGCAAGATGGTAGACGCCGGCTTATTGGAAATACTGTAAGGAGAGACAGATGACACACGAAGAAATAATGGCAAAGATCCAGGTGATATTCAGAGATGTATTTGATGATGAGACACTTGTCGTCAGGGATTCCACAAGCTCGGCTGATATCGAGGACTGGGACTCACTGGAGCATATCACTCTCGTTGTTTCAATGGAAAAGGAATTCAATCTGAAGTTCGATCTTAAGGAAGTTAATGAACTTGCAAACGTGGGAGAGATGGCAGACCTTATCGCATCCAAGCTGTAACAGGGGACGGACAGTGAACGATTATAAATACGAAGAAATAAATATCGGACATCGGGAAAGCTTCAGCGTTACCGTGACATCGGAGATGATGGATTCCTTCCGCGCTGTCACGCAGGACATAAATCCGCTTCATAATGACGAGGAATATGCCAGATCAAAGGGACATAAGGGACGTGTAGTCTACGGTATGCTGACAGGATCCCTGCTCTCAACGCTTGCCGGGGTTTATCTTCCGGGAAAGAACAGTCTTATCCATGAGGTAAAGATAAAGTTTTCAAATCCGGTATATATCGGGGATGAGCTTACCGTAGAAGGAGAAGTAACGGAGAAGCATGATGTGTATTCGCTGATCATCATCAAGGTCACGATACGTAACCAGGCAGGCGAAAAAGTATGCAGGGCCGGTATGCAGGTCGGCGTATCCCAGGAATAATACATCAAGCGAACGACTTGAAGATAAGGAGGAGGTTAAGATGACACCACAGGAAACATTACAGCAATGGATATCGGAATCGGATAATATTGTATTCTTCGGAGGCGCAGGTGTCTCCACCGAGAGCGGGATCCCGGATTTTCGAAGTGTTGACGGTTTGTATAATCAGAAATATGATTATCCTCCCGAGACGATCCTGTCTCATTCGTTTTACAGGAGCAAGCCTGAAGAATTCTACAGATTCTACAGGGACAAGATGCTCTGCACCACTGCAAAGCCCAATAAGGCACATCTCAAACTTGCCGAGCTTGAGGCTGCGGGTAAACTTAAGGCTGTAGTAACACAGAATATCGACGGACTTCATCAGGCAGCCGGAAGTAAGGAGGTCCTTGAACTCCATGGAAGTGTTCTCAGAAATTACTGCGAATCGTGCCATAAAGCATTTGATGTCGACTATATCATAAACAGTGAGGGTGTTCCTAAATGTGATAAATGCGGCGGACCGATCAAACCGGATGTCGTTCTGTATGAGGAAGGACTTGACAGTAATGTGATGAGCAAGTCCGTACGTTACATATCGGAAGCAGATGTTCTCATAATAGGAGGGACTTCCCTTGCGGTATATCCGGCCGCGGGACTGATCGATTATTACAGGGGGCACAAACTTGTTTTGATCAATAAGTCCAAAACGCCCATGGACGGTCGGGCGGATCTTGTGATTAATGACAGTATAGGGGCCGTTCTGGGGGCTGTTACGGTCTGATTTTTTGTAGGTAAAACCCCTTGAAATGGGTAACGGTATGTGGTATTATACCTACTCGTGATACAATTTATCCTTGCTTCCGGCATATTCAGATGATGACCGGAGGCCATAACAGGGAGTCCTTTGTATCATTTTGACTCCCGTAGTCCAGAAGGAGGTACCAGGCATGAGCAAATATGAATTATGCGTTGTTCTTAATGCTAAGATCGAAGACGATGAAAGAGCTGCGATAATCGAAAAGATCAAGGGTTATGTTGATCGTTTCGGCGGTGCGGTCACAAACGTTGACGAATGGGGTAAGAAGCGTCTTGCTTATGAAGTCCAGAAGATGAGAGAAGGCTTCTACTATTTCGTCCAGTTTGATGCCGAGCCCACAGCGCCTCTTGAGATCGAGAATCGTGTCCGCATTATGGATAACGTTCTTCGTTATCTCTGCGTTAAGGCAGAAGCGTAATAGAAAGAGAGATTATATGAATAAAGTTATTTTGGTTGGAAGATTGACCCGTGAACCGGATGTCAGATATACGATAGGCAATGAACCTTTTGCCATTGCCAGATATACTCTTGCAGTTGACAGAAGAGGCAGAAGGGATAGCAGCGGAGGCGATCAGCCAACAGCGGATTTCATTGATATTGTTGCTTTCAGGAATCACGGAGAATTCGCGAGCAAGTACCTTCATAAGGGTACGAAGATCCTTGTCGAGGGACGTATTCAGACGAGCAATTATACCAACAAGGATGGACAGAAAGTTTACAGAACGGAAGTTGTTGTTGACAACCATGAGTTTGTAGAGAGTAAAGGGGCAGCACAGGGTTCGGATAGCATTGATCAGTACGCAGGTGCTTCAGAAGGCCAGTCGGCTGATGCAGGAGACGGATTCATGAATATCCCGGACGGGATCGATGAAGAGCTCCCTTTTAATTGATCTGCTCTCGTAATTTGATCAGGAGGAAAGTATTATGGCTTTTGGTAAACCGCAAGGTGATGGCGATAGAGGGGATGCACCCGTAAGAAGAAGAAACACGATGCACAGACGTAAAAAGGTTTGCGTTTTCTGCGGTAAGGAAAAGGAACTTGATTACAAGGACGTCGCTACTTTGAAGAAATATGTTTCAGAGAGAGGCAAGATCCTTCCCAGAAGAATAACAGGAAACTGTGCAAAGCATCAGAGAGCTCTTACGGTAGCTGTTAAGCGTGCCCGCCACGTTGCATTGATGCCTTACACGGCTGAATAATGCATCAGACGATCCTAACAGTAAAACGGACCGGCCGTCTTCAGACGGTCGGTCTTTTAATTGACAATTCCATAATGAAAAGATAAACTAATCAATGTACGCTTAAACGCTTTATAGTGCTAAAGTGATAATAATATCTGGAGGATTTATATATGCCTATTACACAACTGCTTGAAAGGAATGCTTCGTTATATCCGGATGATGTCGCACTTATCGAGATCAATCCCAAGATCAAGGAAAACCGCCGTGTGACCTGGAAGGAATACGAGCTTATCGAAAGCACCCAAAAGGAATCCTATCGTCGGGAGATAACCTGGCGTGTATTTGATGAAAAAGCGAACCGTTTTGCCAATTATCTTATGTCCAGAGGCATCAAGAGGGGAGACAAAGTGGGCATCATCATGATGAACTGTCTTGAATGGCTTCCCATTTATTTTGGTGTCCTTAAAACGGGAGCGATGGCTGTTCCGTTTAACTTCAGATATTCGTCGGATGAGATACTCTACTGTGCAAAACTGTCCCAGATAGATGTTCTTGTATTCGGTCCCGAGTTCATAGGGCGTATAGAGGAAATATGTGACGAACTGTCCAAAAAGAGACTTCTGATATATGTGGGAGACAACTGCCCGACATTTGCTGATGACTACAAGGAATCGGTCGCAAACTGTTCAAGTGTTAAACCCGATGTGGAAATAACGGATGATGATGAGGCAGCTATTTATTTTTCATCCGGAACAACGGGATTTCCCAAGGCCATACTTCACAAGCACCGCTCGCTTATGCATTCGGCAGCCTGTGAGCAGAACCATCACGGCCAGCAGAGGGACGATGTATTTCTGCTGATCCCGCCTCTTTATCATACCGGGGCTAAGATGCACTGGTTCGGAAGCCTGTATTCCGCATCCAAGGCGGTATTGCTGCAGGGAACGGCGCCCGAGCTCATACTGGACGCGGTTTCGAAGGAAAAGTGTACGATCGTCTGGCTGCTTGTTCCGTGGGCACAGGATATACTTGAAGCGATCGAGAGCGGCAAGGTTAATCTGGCTGATTACGAACTGTCCCAGTGGAGACTTATGCACATAGGGGCACAGCCTGTTCCCAGAAGCCTTATCAAAAAATGGAAAGAGATCTTCCCGAATCATCAATATGATACAAACTACGGTCTGTCGGAGTCGATCGGTCCCGGATGTGTACATCTCGGAGTTGAGAATACAGATAAGGTGGGATGTATAGGAAAAGCGGGATACGGCTGGGAGACAGCCATCCTTGATGAGCAACGCAATCCCGTCAAGCCCGGTGAGGTCGGAGAACTTGCGGTTAAGGGCCCGGGTGTCATGGAGTGTTATTATCATGATCCTAAATCCACAAAAGAGGTCCTGGTAGACGGGTGGCTGTATACGGGAGATATGGCAACGGAAGATGAAGACGGGTTTATCATGCTTGTTGACCGTAAGAAGGATGTTATCATAAGCGGTGGCGAGAATATATATCCTGTTCAGATCGAGGATTTCATCAGGACAAATGAAGCGGTGCATGACTGTGCAGTAATAGGTATTCCTGACAAAAGGCTTGGTGAGGTCAGTTGTGCGATAATAGAACTCAAGAAAGATTATGTTGTCACGGAAGAGGAGATGAATGAATTCTGCATGGCCCTTCCGAGGTATAAAAGACCACGTAAGATCATATTTGCGGATATTCCGAGAAATCCTACGGGTAAGATCGAGAAGCCGAAACTTCGTGAGATATACGGAGGAAAGGGTCTTGTTGAAGCGCAGAATCTGGGATAGGAGAATTACATGCCATACAACAGTTCAAGACAGGCGAGACGCAGGAGAAAACGTATAAGAAGGGTACTTCAGGCGGTAATTCCGGTCGCAGTCGCAGTGATACTTATCGGAATAATAGCGCTGGTGGCGATGAACACGGGGCTGTTTGACGATTGGGGATATTCGGAGAAAAAAGCTGATCTGTATAAGTATTTCAGATCATCATCGGATGATACGGCATCTGTTATCGTAAACGGAGAAGTGACCGATGATAAGATCGTTGTCAGAGACGGCAGACTGTATGTGCCTTATGATACGGTCAGAGAAAAATACAATGAAGATTTCTATATGGAAGATTCTAGCGGGAGGCTTCTGTATACGACCGGAGACGGGGTATACGCTGCCAATTACAATGAGGATCATTATTCCCTTGAAGGAAACGGGATCCAGACCGGATACGAGATCTGCTATAAAAACGGCGATACACTGATGATATGCCTTGATTATGTCAGGCTGTTCACAAATTTTGAATATAAACTTTTCGGCGGGGTAAAGAGTGAGCCGTATCGCGTTGAGATCAAAAAAGAATGGGGAAAGAAAACTTTTGCCGATATAACGGACGATGATGTGGCAATAAGGACCGAGGCTGACAAGGAAGGAGAGATCCTGAAGGAACTCAGAAAGGGAAGCAAGGTTTGTGTGATCGCATCTGAGGATGAGAAGTGGATGCGCGTTATGTCGGATGATCTTATTACGGGATATGTGGAAAAGAAACATCTGGGAGACCCGTATGAGCAGGAAGAAACGCCCGTAAATGATGTTCCGCCGATAGATGTCGCGGAAGTTGCCGATTATTCACATCCGGTAGTTCTGGCCTGGCATAATGTCACAAATGATACATCCGTTTCCTCATTGAAGGATTATGAGAAGTATCTGGATAGTATAAATACTATTTCGCCCACATGGTTTTCTCTGGCAGACAATGAGGGATCCATAGATTCGATAGCTTCATCTGCATATGTTGAAACGTGTCATTCCAGGGGCGTGAAGGTATGGGGTCTGGTGAGCAATCTGACTCATCCGGAAGTATCCACATCGGAAGTTCTGTCAGATCCTCAAAAGAGAGCTTTTATGATCGAGCAGCTCCTGGCCTATGCGGATCAGTTCAGTCTCGACGGGATAAATCTTGATTTTGAATCAATATCAACTGAGGACGGTCCGGCATATGTGCAGTTTATAAGGGAATTTTGTTTAAAAGCGCACGCAAAGGGCCTGGTGGTCTCGGTGGACAACTATGTTCCGAGAGAATATACCATGCACTATGATCGTGAAGAACAGGGTGTATTTGCGGATTATGTGATCATCATGGGCTATGATGAGCACACAAGTGCTTCTGAAGAGGCAGGATCCGTTGCTTCTATCGACTTTGTTCTGGAGGGGATAGAGAGAACACTTGATGAGGTTCCCAGGGAGAAGGTTATTAATGCACTTCCTTTTTATGTGAGATACTGGACGGTTGGTAAGGATAACAATATCGTTGATGTTCAGAGCCTTCCGATGGCAAAAGGAACGGATACGGCAAAATCTGCGGGTGCAACAATCGAATGGGATGCTGCTACCGGTCAGAACTATGCCGAGTGGTCCTCAGGGGATATCGTTAACAAAATATGGCTTGAAGATGCACAATCTCTGCAGGCAAAGCTTGATGTCATGAGATCGCACGAAGTCGGAGGAGTTGCAATTTGGCAACTTGCTTTCGGAACGGAAGAAGCATTTACACTCGTTGACGAGTATTACAGGCCCCATGAAGAATAGGAAATGAAGGTTTTTCGAGAAGGGTTCAATATGAGCAGAAAGCAAGTTGCCAAACAAGAATGGAAGCCCGGAAATATGCTTTATCCGCTGCCGGCTGTAATGGTCAGCTGCAGTATGCCCGGCGGTACACCGAACATCATTACTGTAGCCTGGTGCGGAACCGTATGTTCAGATCCTGCTATGGTATCAATATCGGTCCGGAAGGAAAGATATTCTCATCCGATCATAAGTAAGACAAAGGAATTTGTCATAAATCTGACGACCAAAGACCTGGCATATGCTGCCGATTATTGTGGAGTAAGGTCCGGCAGGGACGTTGATAAGTTCGGTAAAACGGGACTTACCGCCGCACCTGCATCGGTCGTTTCATGTCCGATCATAGCTGAGAGTCCGGTAAATATAGAGTGCAGGATCGTTGATGTCAAGGAGCTGGGTTCTCACGACATGTTCATTGCCGAGGTCGTTGCCGTTAACGTTTCGGAAGAATACATGGATGAGAACGGAAAGTTCGATCTTAATAAGGCATTTCCCATTGCTTATTCACATGGCGAATACTATACGCTGGGAGAAAAGATCGGTAAATTCGGTTACTCGGTAAAAAAACATTGATTCAGGCTGGTGGGTTCTTTGCCTGCGGTATCGGTAACTCATTTGATATTTTTGACAAAGAACCCGGCCTTAAGGTACCTGCATTATTTTTCTAGGTACTGTGATACAACTTATCATTACTGAGATCGCTCTCGCGTGTGGGGATTTTTATACTTTTGCTTTGTTTCATTTCACGAATCTGATCACGAACTAACATTTACATACAAACCAGGGGAGTTATCGAGTGAATAATTATCGATAAGTTCGGGGAATCCCCGAATAGAAACTAACTCCTGAAATGCGTAGATAATCTGTCGTCACAGGAAATCTACTGGAAAATTAAAGACATATATCTTAAAATCTAGATAAAGAAATATGATCTTACCCTACCCTCCTTTCGCCACTGATTGCGAAGGAACGATCTCGTTTATGTATTGTAGCGTATTATTCGGGACACGGCAAGCGCCATATTTTGTGCTGTTTTGGAACCCCACCACATCGAAGCCCGAAAAGGCCCGTAAATACGGCATTTTTGTTTGACAAAAAAATCATTTGTCAGAAAAAATTTTTTTAAAAAAATTTATTATTTGACAATTTGCTTAAGCCGATATATAAATATATACCAAATAAATGCTATAATATATGATGAAATGTTACATAACATAAAGAGCGATATTTGCAGGAAGAGGAGGTGATATCATGAAACTCGAGCGTGTTAACGATCATCAGATCAGGTGTACGCTGACAAAAGCCGACCTTGCAGACAGGCAGTTGAAACTTTCAGAACTTGCATATGGAACCGAAAAAGCCAAGACGCTGTTTCGGGATATGATGCAGCAGGCCTCCTATGAACTCGGATTTGAGGCAAATGATATTCCTCTTATGATAGAAGCCATACCTTTATCATCGGAATCCATTATACTCATAATCACAAAGGTTGAGGATCCGGACGAGCTCGATACGAGATTCGCCAATTTTGCCCCGAATATCAGGGATGAAGAGGATGATGTCATATCCGAACTGTTCAGGTCTGTTTCAGAAGAGATGCCGGAAGTGCTCGATCTGTTTAAAAAGCTTTCCGCCGAGGTGGCCAAGAATCCTGATCTGCTTGAGGAGGCCAAGGAAAAGCTTATAGAGCAGGCTAATGCTGCAGGAGAATTATCCAGGGCATTTGCATTTGATACACTTGCCGATGTTATCAAGGCAGCCGGGGTCGTTTCGAAGTTTTACAGGGGCAAGAACTCACTGTACCGGGATGAAAGCGATGATTGTTATATATTGGCTCTTTCTAAGGGAGATCATACGACCGAGGAGTTTAACAGGATATGTAACGTACTGTCCGAGTACGGATCCATGGAAAGGTCGACACCTGCTACGGAGGCATATTTTGAGGAACATGATAACAGAATAATTGCGGATAATGCAATAACTGTACTGTTATCCTGATATGTGTCGCAGACGGTTTTTGATATTTTTGCAATAAAAAAGGGAACGAATCGATCGTTCCCTTTTTTGGTGCAATTTCTGTTATGCAAGCGCGCTGATCTTTTCCATGAGACTGTCAATGTTCATGCCATGAACCATTGCGGCTTCCTCTAACGACTCTCCCTGAGCCGAAGGGCATCCGAGACAGTGCATTCCGGCTTCCATAAGTATCGGAGCAACCTCGGGCTTGGTAACAAGTATTTCACCTATTGTCATATCTTTTGTAATTTCCATGATCTCTACCTCCGAACGAACAAAGATTATCATTTTTGATTTATCAAGTCAAGAAAAACGGATATGATTCATACCGCTATATGGTGGTTCTGATCAGCACGGGTACAATCAGTGGACAGATAGTGATTTTGCTTAATAAATAAGGTAATTTGTACGCAAAAAAATACAGATAACCACCTTGACGTGTATACAATCCACTGACTATAATAACAATTACCAAAACGTGCAACATCCGGTCGACGGATTTATCACATTTAACAAAATTTTTATAGGAGGCATTGCAATGAGATCAGAATGGAATGGTTTCGTAGGCGGTAAGTGGGAAAGCGAAGTCAACGTACGTGACTTCATCCAGAAGAATTACACTCCTTATGACGGAGATGATTCTTTCCTTGCAGGACCTACACAGAACACAAAGGATTTATGGCAGATGGTACTCGACCTTCAGAAGAAGGAAAGAGAAAACGGCGGTGTTCTTGATATGGACACAAAGGTTGTTTCAACCATCACATCACACGGCCCCGGCTATCTTGACAAGAGTAAGGAGACTATCGTAGGTTTCCAGACAGATAAGCCTTTCAAGCGTTCACTTCAGCCTTACGGCGGTATCCGTATGGCAGAGAAAGCCTGCTCCGATAACGGCTACGAAGTTGATCCCGAGATCAGTGAGTTCTTCTCAACACATCGTAAGACTCATAATGCAGGATGTTTTGATGCTTACAACCAGGAAATGAGAGCATGCCGTACATCTCATATCATCACAGGTCTTCCGGATGCATACGGAAGAGGACGTATCATCGGTGATTACAGAAGAGTTGCTCTTTACGGTATCGATTTCCTTATAGAAGACAAGCAGGCACAGAAGGACTCAACCGGTCGTGTTATGACAGATGATGTTATCCGTCTTCGTGAGGAGCTTTCAGAGCAGATGGTAGCTCTTAAGATGATGAAGGAAATGGCTGCTTCATACGGATGCGATATCTCAAAGCCCGCTACAAACGTTCAGGAAGCTATCCAGGCTACATACTTCGGATATCTTTGCTCGGTTAAGGAGCAGAACGGTGCAGCAATGTCACTCGGACGTACATCAACATTCATCGACTGCTACGCAGAGCGTGACCTTAAGAACGGCACATTCACAGAGGAGCAGATCCAGGAGTTCGTTGATCACTTTATCATGAAGCTTCGTTGCGTCAAGTTCGCACGTACACCTGAGTACAACCAGATATTCGCAGGCGATCCCGTATGGGTAACCGAGTCTATCGGTGGTATCGGTGTTGACGGACGTCATATGGTTACAAAGATGAGCTTCCGTTACCTGCATACACTTGAGAACCTCGGTGCAGCTCCCGAGCCCAACCTTACGGTTCTTTGGTCAACAAGACTTCCCCAGAACTTCAAGAAGTTCTGTGCCAAGACATCGATCAACACATCATCGATCCAGTATGAGAACGATGATCTTATGAGACCTGTACACGGTGATGATTACGGTATCGCATGCTGCGTATCTTCAATGGTCATCGGTAAGGAAATGCAGTTCTTCGGAGCACGTGCAAACCTTGCAAAATGTCTTCTGTACGCTCTTAATGGCGGTATCGATGAGAAGACCAAGAAGCAGGTTGGTCCCAAGTATCGTCCTTATGACGGTGATGTTCTTGACTATGATAAGGTTATGGAACTGTTCATCGACATGGTTGAGTGGCAGGCTGACGTATATGTCAACACGCTTAACATCATCCATTACATGCATGACAAGTACTGCTATGAGAGAGCTGAGATGGCTCTTCATGACAGGGATGTCAAGAGATATTTCGCAACGGGTATTGCAGGTCTTTCGATCGTTGCCGACTCCTTCTCAGCCATGAAGTACGCAAAGGTTGAGTGTATCAGGGACGAAGACGGCATCATCACAGACTTCAAGATCACCGGCGACTTCCCGAAATACGGAAACGATGATGACAGAGTTGATGCTATCGCCAAGGAAGTTGTTCATAAGTTCATGACAGCTATCAGACGTCATCATACTTACAGGAACGGTATTCCTACGACTTCGATCCTTACCATTACTTCAAACGTTACATACGGTAAGGCAACAGGTAACACACCTGACGGACGTCGTGCAGGACAGCCTTTCGCACCCGGTGCAAACCCGATGCACGGCCGTGATACCCACGGTGCTATCGCTTCACTTTCATCCGTATCAAAGCTTCCGTTCAATGATGCACAGGATGGTATCTCGAATACCTTCACCATCATCCCCGGAGCACTTGGTAAGGAAGATCAGGTATTCGCAGGCGATATCGAGTTGGATCTGAATAAATAATATTGATCTAAGACAGGAGGTGACATTTATGGATCAAGTTGATGATCTTGTAGCTTTTCTTGATGGTTCAGTAGAGGCCGGAGTCGGACATTTGAACGTAGATGTCGATGAAGCGCAAAAAGAGATGAGAAGTACGGAAACCATGGGCTGTACGGATTGCTCCAGAACGCCGCTCGCATGCAGTGTTCCGACGCTTCATCAGGGCCTCGATGACTACAGATAGGGGAGACCCGCTAAAGCGGGAGGAACCTTAACCAATTAAAAAAGGAGGACAAAAAAATGGCAGCAAATAAGGCACAGGTAGATAACCTTGTAAACCTTTTGGACGGCTATGCAACAAAAGGCGGACATCACCTTAATGTAAATGTACTTAACAGAGAGACTCTTCTTGACGCTCAGGCTCATCCCGAGAATTATCCTCAGCTTACTATCAGGGTCAGCGGATATGCCGTAAACTTCATCAAGCTTACACCGGAGCAGCAGGCAGACGTTATCTCAAGAACATTCCACGAATCCATCTAGGTGATATAAGCTGACAGGACGACGGGGCATAGATGCTTGCATCTTATGCCCCGTTGATTTGTCAGCAAAACAGGTATGAGGAAGTAGTGATTTGCAAGGCAAATCAGCGGATTCCGAATACCTGTAGGATTGCGGGAGCACGAAGTGCGGAGCAATCCGTATATCACAAAAATAAAGGAGAAGCAGGATATGACCAAGGGCCGCATACACTCTCTTGAAAGCTTCGGAACCGTTGACGGTCCCGGAACAAGGTATGTCGTATTTGTTCAGGGGTGTCCCATGAGATGCCTGTACTGTCATAACCCGGATACTTGGGCAATGACGGGCGGCGAGGAGATGGATCCCGAATATATATTTGAACAGTATCTTCATAACGAACCGTTTTATAAAAACGGGGGAGGACTCACGGTTACGGGCGGGGAGCCTCTGATGCAGGTTGATTTTCTGATCGATCTTTTCACGCTGTGCAAGGAGCACGGTGTTCATACCTGTATCGATACATCCGGGATAGCATATCGTCCGGAAAACAAAGATTTTGAAAAGAAACTGGACAGACTTATGGAACTCACGGATCTTGTTATGCTTGATATCAAGCATATCGATCCGGAAATGCATAAGAAGATCACCGGTCAGCCAAATGACGGTATACTTGCATTCGCACAGTATCTTTCGGATAAAAATGTGGATACATGGATAAGGCATGTTATAGTACCGAATCTTACTGATGATGACAAGTATCTGTATGATCTGGGATATTTTATCGGGGGACTGTCGAGTCTGAAGGCTCTTGATGCACTTCCTTATCATACGATGGGAAAACCCAAATACGAAAAACTGGGATTTGATTATCCGCTCGGTGATACACCGCCGATGGACAAGAAGGATCTGATAGAGAAAAAACAGATCATTCTTAACGGTGTGAGAGACAGAAGAAATGCTGACGGACTGCAGCATCAAAAGCTATGAGCTTTGTTAAGGACCTAAACAGCAAATTCAGGATAATCCTGGCTTCGGCATCCCCGAGACGTAAGGAACTGCTTGAACGGGTCGGTGTCGAATTTGAGATCTGGCCGTCCGACAAGGAGGAGAATCCCATATCCGGAACACCGGATAAAATCTGCACGGAGCTTGCCAGAAGCAAGGCAGTAGATGTGGCATCGCAGATCCGGATATATAACGATACCCACCCTGATCTTACCACGGCGACAGATATCCTTGTTATCGGTGCGGATACGATCGTTACAAAGGATGGCAAGATACTCGGAAAACCGAAGGATGATGCCGATGCAAAACGCATGCTGAAGCAGCTGTCGGGCGATGTTCACAGTGTATATACCGGAGTGACTTTCATATTTATGAGCAGGGAAGGCCGCACAGGCGAATACACTTTTTTCGAGGAGACAAGAGTAAATTTTTACCCGCTTGATGACGATGAAATAGACGGATATGTTGCAACAGGCGATGCACTTGATAAGGCCGGTGCATATGGTATCCAGACAGGAGCATCGGCATTTGTCAGATCAATAGAAGGAGATTTTTACAATGTGGTCGGACTTCCGGTCGCAAGACTCCTTCAGGAACTGAAACGACTGATGTAGAGCCTGTCAACATACATTTGAGTTTTTTTGATTTATGTTGTAAAATGACCATTACAATCAGGTCTCAAAAAAGGAGGAAACTATTATGGCTTTTGTGATCAAAGACGGATGTATCTCATGCGGTGCATGTGCAGGTCAGTGCCCCGTAGGTGCTATCTCTGAAGGAGACGGCAAGTACGAGATCGATGAGAATACATGTGTAAGTTGTGGCGCATGTGCTGCACAGTGCCCTGTAGGTGCCATAGAAGAAGGCTGACAGGGAATAACTGCCGGGCAGAGCCTGAAATGGAATGTCGACTGTATACACAGCCGGCATTCCATTTTTTTGATATATGAGGTATAATACCGTATTAGGGTCAAAAGGTTGATCCGGATAATGATATGACTAATGCAAGCATCAGATACAAAGGTGAGATAAAAAAATATATTATGTGGCCGATATGGATGTCGCTCCTTGTCGGTCTGTTTGCCATATCCATGTATTTTCTGGATATAAGGGCAGGAATAGCGGCAACCATATTCCTAGTCATATATGCCGGTATTGCATGCTTTTTGTACCTTCATGACAGGACTACCGTATTTAAGGAACTCATTTCCTTCGCCACGCAATATGGACAGATACAGAAGCAGTTACTGACTGACCTGGAAATACCTTATGCGCTTCTTGATGAGACGGGCAAGATAATATGGGCCAATGATGCTTTCGAGAAGACCATGAATATTACCAGGAAGAAGTATGGAAGCATCACAAATTTAATTCCCGAGATCACAAGCGATAAGTTCCCCGGAATGGAACATGAAACGGAGATCGTCATCACCGTCGACGGTCATGATTTTCGCGCAAGCATGAACAAAGTGACCATGAAGGAGCTGATCGATGATCCGGAAGGAGAAGGAGGGGAAGAGGCTCTTTCAACGGACATCGACTACAGGAGTTACCTGATCGCGCTGTACATGTTCGATGTTACCGAAGTCAATTCCCTGACCCGGCAGATAGAAGAACAGAAGATGGTATGCGGCCTTGTATATATGGATAATTATGACGAGGCACTTGAGTCGGTAGATGAGGCAAGACGTTCGCTTGTTGTTGCTCTTATCGACAGACAGATAAACCGGTATTTTTCCAAGATAGATGCCATTGTCAAGAAGCTGGAGAAGGATAAGTTCCTTGTCATAATGCAGAGGCGCGAACTTGATGATATAGCCAAGAACCGTTTTGCGATACTTGAGGAAGTCAAGAACGCCAATATAGGAAATGAGATATCCATAAGTCTGTCGATAGGATTCGGTGCGGGAAATGACTCGTTCCTGCAGAATTACGAGTACGCGAGGACTGCGATCGATCTGGCACTCGGACGGGGCGGAGATCAGGCGATAATCAAAACGGATGATGAGATCAGTTACTTTGGAGGCAAGCGTGAGGTAAAGGGCAAGAACACCAGGGTCAAGGCCAGGGTCAAGGCCCATGCACTCAGGGAGATCATCGAGAGCAGTGATCACATAATCATCATGGGTCACAAGATCCTTGATGTTGATGCGTTCGGATCATCCATAGGAATATACCGTGTGGCCAAGACATTCAACAAAAAGGTGAACATAGTCGTGGATGAGGTCACCACGTCCATACGGTCGATGCTTGAAATGATAACTAAGGACGGGGCACATGAGGATGATCTGTTTGTTTCGACCGAAAAGGCTGTCGAGATCGCTTCTTCGTCGGATTGTACCCTTGTTGTGGTTGATGTCAACAGACCGAGCTATACAGGGTGTCCCCCGCTGCTTGAACTGTGTAACGTTATCGTGATACTCGATCATCACAGACAGGGAGCCGAGAAGATTGAGAACGCCACACTTTCATATATAGAGCCTTATGCGTCGAGTGCATCGGAAATGGTATCGGAAGTTCTGCAGTATATCAGTGATGAAGTAGCATTAAAGGCGGATGAGGCGGACTGCCTGTATGGCGGAATGATGATAGATACGAATAATTTCATGACCAAGACGGGTGTCCGTACATTTGAGGCTGCCGCATATCTTCGCAAGAACGGAGCAGATGTCACGAGAGTCCGCAAGATGTTCAGAGATGACGTATCATCCTATAAGGCAAGAGCTGAGATAGTTTCCAATGCTGAGATATATGACCGCGTATTTGCAATGGCCGTTACTCCGGATACGGTTGTGGACAGCCCGACGATAATAGGTGCGGAGGCGGCAAATGAACTGCTCAATATCAACGGTATCAGAGCATCATTTGTATTCACGTATTACCAGGGAGAAGTGTTCATAAGTGCCCGTTCTATAGATGATGTCAATGTTCAGGTTATCATGGAACGACTCGGAGGAGGAGGACATATGAACATAGCCGGAACACAGATAAAGGATGTTACGATCGAAGATGCAAAGGCGGCACTTATTGATGTGCTCCGTGAAATGAAAGGTAAAGGAGAACTGTAATGAAAGTCATATTACTTGAGGATGTAAGATCGGTAGGAAAAAAGGGAGATGTGGTGGATGTATCGGACGGATATGCCAAGAATTTCCTTTTGAAGAAAAAACTCGGAACGATCGCTGATCCCAAGAACATGAACGATCTGAAACTGAAAAAGGCAAATGATGAAAAGCTCGCGGCCCAGAACCTTGCAGCAGCCCGCGAGCTGTCAAAGGTGATAGAGAACAAGACCGTAGTGGTAAAGCTTAAGGGCGGAGAAGGAGGCAAAACCTTCGGAAGCGTATCGAGCAAGGAGATAGCCCAGGCTGCCCATGAGCAGCACGAACTTGAACTTGATAAAAAGAAGATAGTTTTAAATGAGCCTATAAAGTCCTTCGGTGTATTTGAGGTTCCGGTAAAACTTCATCCCGAAGTAACAGCAGTTCTTAAAGTCAGTGTTGAGGAGATATGATGATGGAAGAAGCTGCGCTCAAGAAACTTCCTCCTCATCACAGGGAGTCCGAGAGAGGCGTCGTGGGCGGAATGATGCTCGATAAGGACGCTGCCATAACAGCCATCAGTAACCTGACTTCCGAGGATTTTTATCTGAAGGAGTATGCATATGTTTTTGATGCGATCAAGCAGGTATTGGATGAGGGCGGTATCGTGGAGCCCACAACGGTATCAAACCGGCTCATGGAAATGAACGCTCCCGCCGAGATCGCTTCGGGTGAATTTCTTCGTAATCTGTGCATGTGGGCATCCACTTCCGCGATCATCGAACAGCATATCAGTATAGTCAAGGAAAAGTCTCTTCTCCGTAAGATGATCAAACTGTGTCAGTACACCGAGAACAGGTGCTATTCTGATTCGGGAGAGGTCTCGGAGATATTTGAGGAGACGGAAAAGAAAGTATTCGAGATCACACAGAGCAGGTCTACAAGTGATTACGTACCCATCAGACAGATAATAAAAAATTCGGTTGAAAAGATCGGGATCGCCGCCAGGACTGACGGTTCCGTTACCGGGGTCGCAACGGGATTTACGGATCTTGATTTTATGACTGCGGGACTGCAGCCTTCTGACCTGATCCTTATAGCAGCACGACCCTCCATGGGCAAGACTGCCTTCGCTCTTAACATAGCCGATTATGTTTGCTTAAGGAGCGGAAAGGGAGTTGCCTTCTTTTCGCTGGAAATGTCCAAGGAGCAGATCGCCACACGTCTGCTGTCGCTCGAATCCCATGTCAATTCCGCATCAATACGAAACGGAAATGTATCCGCCAAGGACTGGGAAGGGATAATCGAGGGAGCGAGTATCATCGGAGAATCCAAGCTGATAATCGACGATACACCGGGTATCAGCATCAGCGAGCTTCGTTCGAAATGCCGTAAGTACAAGACCGAGAATGAAGGCCTTTCAATGATCATAATAGACTATCTGCAGCTCATGTCAGGTTCCGGCAGGAGCATTCAGAGAGAGCAGGAGATCGCGGAAATATCAAGAGCCTTAAAAGCTATCGCAAGAGAACTGAATGTTCCCGTCATCGCACTTTCACAGCTGTCCCGTGCCGTTGAAAAAAGAGAGGAGCACAGACCGATGCTTTCGGATCTGCGTGAATCGGGTGCGATCGAGCAGGATGCGGATGTTGTCATGTTCCTGTACCGTGATGAGGTTTATAATCCCGATACGGAAAAGAAAAATATAGCGGAAGTTATAATCGCCAAGCAGAGAAACGGTGCCATAGGCAAGGTAGAGCTTGTATGGATACCCGATCTGACCAAATTTGCCAACAAGGCACATTAGGATAGGAGATTTTCATGGACAAACCGACGTTATACCGAAAGCGTATAATTCCCGAAGAGATCATTCTGCTGGACAAAGATGAGATATTGTATCAGGATACGGAACATATCGTGACCAGATGGAATACGATCAAACCCAAGAAGATACTTCACCACGGATGTTCATGCTATTTCCTGAAAGAGGGTTACAAGGTAAGCAAGTTTTACCGTGAGGACGGGTCCCTGATATACTGGTATTGTGATATCATCAATCATTCGTATGACCCCGCAGCAAATTCGTATGTTTTTACCGATCTTCTGGCAGATGTCCTGATATATCCCGACGGGCGTATTGAAGTTGTGGATGTCGGAGAGATAGCCGATGCGCTGACCGACGGAACACTTACGGTAGAGGAGATGATACCGGCTCTTAGAAGTCTTGATGCTCTTCTGGGTATAATTTATTCGGGGAAATTTTCCCGTATACAGAAAATGATCAACGATATTGAGGAGGGAAAAGATCCTTCACAATGAACACTGTAATAAAACCGGTTGATCCCGCAAATATCGACATGTCGGTGATAAAGCAGGCCGGACAGGTGATCAGATCGGGAGGGCTTGTCGCGTTTCCGACGGAAACGGTATACGGGTTGGGCGCCGATGCTCTGTGCGGAGCTTCTTCCGAAAAGATATATGCGGCAAAGGGCAGACCGAGTGATAATCCCCTTATCGTCCATATTGCGGATACCGGCAGCATATATGACATTGTAAGGTCAGTCCCGCCGGAAGCGCTTAAACTGGCAGACAGATACTGGCCGGGTCCCCTGACGATGATATTTGAGAAAAGCGAGATCGTCCCTTACGAGACAACCGGAGGGCTTGATACAGTTGCGATAAGGTTTCCGTCGCATCCCGTTGCGAGGGCGTTCATTGAAGAGGCAGGGGGATATATAGCAGCTCCGTCCGCAAATCTGTCCGGAAGACCGTCACCCACACTTGGCAGGCATGTTAAGGAGGATATGGACGGCAGGATAGATATGATCATAGATTCGGGTGCATGTAACATAGGACTTGAATCGACCATAATCGATCTTACAACGGAAGTTCCGATGATGCTCCGTCCCGGATATGTCAGCGAAAAGATGCTTGAAGAAGTCATTGGCCGGACAGACAAGGATCCGGCGGTATTCGGGGAAAATGCTGCGGGCATTAAGCCCAGAGCCCCCGGGATGAAGTACAGACATTACGCTCCAAAGGGAAGGCTCGTGATCGTGTCCGGGCAGCCCGATAACGTGACAGCCTATATCAGGCAGAAGATAAAGGAAGGATCCGGAAAAGAGAGGATCGGAGTGCTGTCGTGTTCCGAAAGATGTGCGTTATATAATGATGCGGATTTTACGGGAGATATCGGCAGCAGGACCAATGAGGATGAGATCGCGTTCCGTTTCTATGACATGCTAAGGCAGTGTGATGAGGAGAATATCGACGCGATCTATTCGGAAGAATTCAATACCCCACGGCTCGGTCTTGCGATCATGAACAGACTGATCAAGGCAGCGGGCCATGAGATAATAAAAGTATAAACACCACAGGAACAAAGGAGAGAAAATGAAGATAGCAATAGGAGCCGACCATGGCGCTTTTGACAGGAAAGCAGAAGTAATCGAACATCTGAAGGCAGCGGGCCATGAGGTTAAGGATTTCGGGACATATACTCCTGACAGCTGTGATTATCCCGCAATAGGAAAAAGTGTTGCCGAAGCGGTCGCATCAAAGGAATTTGACAGGGGAATCGTGATGTGTACCACGGGGATAGGAATATCGATCGTGGCAAACAAGGTAAAGGGCATCAGATGTGCACTTTGCAATGATGTTACAAGTGCCAGGCTGACCCGTGCACATAATGATGCCAATATGCTTTCGATGGGAGCCGGGATAATAGGCCCGAATCTTACGATGGATATTGTTGATATGTTTATGAACACACCGTTTTCAAATGAAGAAAAACATGTAAGAAGACTCTCGCAGGTGGCTGAAATAGAGAAATCATTATAAGGAGGACCAGTTATGAAACAGTATCCCGGAATCGACAACATCTACATAATGGATCATCCGCTCATACAGCACAAGATCGGATATATCCGCAGAAAGGAAACCGGAACCAAGGATTTTCGCCAGACAATAGGCGAGATAGCCATGCTGATCTGTTATGAGGCAACGAGAAATCTCGAACTGAGCGATGTTCAGGTAGAGACTCCCATTTGCCCGACAGTAGCCAAGGAATTAAAAGGTAAAAAGATGGCCATCGTTCCGATCCTCCGTGCCGGTCTTGGAATGGTTGACGGCATGCTGTCACTTATCCCGGCAGCCAAGGTGGGACATATCGGTCTGTACAGGGATCCCGAGACACTGATGCCCGTGGAATACTACTGCAAGCTTCCCGAAGACTGTGCGAACCGTGAAGTTTTTGTGGTGGATCCGATGCTTGCAACAGGCGGATCAAGCTGTGCGGCGATCACCATGCTCAAGGAAAAAGGATGCAAGAACATCCACTTTATGTGCATAATCGGGGCTCCCGAAGGAATAGCGGCGATGCATGCCGCACATCCGGATGTGGATGTTTATATCGGAGCACTTGACGAGAAACTCAATGATCACGGTTATATCGTTCCGGGTCTCGGAGATGCCGGTGACAGGATATTCGGTACAAAGTAATGAGTGACAAGAGACAGGATTATATTTCGTGGGATGAATATTTTATGGCGGTGGCAAAGCTTGCCGGTATGAGATCCAAGGATCCGAATACCCAGGTGGGTGCGTGCATAGTCAGTGAAGATAACAAGATACTCTCGATGGGATACAACGGATTTCCGAGAGGGTGTTCCGATGATGTATTTCCCTGGGCAAGGGAAGGCGATATGCTTGATACCAAATATGTATACACGGTTCACAGTGAGTTGAACGCGATACTTAATTACAGAGGCGGAAGTCTTGAAGGTGCCAAGCTGTATGTTTCGCTGTTTCCGTGCAACGAGTGTGCCAAGGCCATTATCCAGAGCGGGATCAAGACCATAATATATGACTGTGACAAGTATTCCGGTACAGACCCGGTCATAGCTTCCAGAAAGATGCTTGATGCAGCAGGCGTCAGATATTACAGATATGAGCCGACCGACAGGCAGATCGTAATAACGGTATAGTCCATGCCACGTAATCATACGGTATTATACAAATCAATAGCCGTTCTTATAAGCACGGTATGCATGTTTTCATCTGTCTGCGGGAGTGTTGCGGTATCAGCATCCGTTGAGAGCACATCTCAGAAGATCAAGGATGCCGAGGAACTGAAACGGACAACCGAAGAGATGAAGGAGGCTACCGAGCTGAAAAAGGAGGGGCTTGAGGATCAGAAGCAGGAACTCGAGTCTTATCTCAATGAGCTTAACAGCAATCTCACCAAGATCACCGAGAATATCGGACAGATAGAAGAGAAGATAGGACAGAAGCAGGACGAGATAGGTCTTACCCAGCAGGATCTTCAGGCCGCGCTTGACGAGGAGAAGAGTCAGTATGAACTTATGAAGAAAAGGATAAAGTTCATGTATGAGCGTGGTGACAAGACGCTGCTGACTACCTTTTTTTCATCACGGAGTTATTCGGATTTTCTGAACAAGGCTGACTACATTGACCGTATCGAAGATTACGACAAGAAGATGTATGACAACCTTATCCAGATACGTAAGGACATAGAAGATAAGGAAAATGTATTAAAGACCGAGGAGGAACAGCTCCAGAGCCTGAAAAAGCAGGCTCAGACGGAGGAACTGAGGGTCAACAGCCTTGTGACTTCGACAAACGGATCCATAGCCCAGACTGATGGACAGATATCCGCAGCGGAGCTTGAGACTGCGGCATATGAAGCAGAACTGAAGGCTCAGGAGGAGAACCTGGCCTCACTCAAGAAACAGCTTGCGGAAGAACAGGCGATGATCGCAAAGGCTGCAAAGATGTCGTGGAGAAATATCTCGGAAGTCGGATTTCAGGAGAGCGACAGGGATCTTCTGGCGTGCCTGATCTATTGTGAGGCGGGAAACCAGCCGTATATCGGAAAAGTAGCCGTTGGAGCGGTGGTACTTAACCGTGTGCGTTCTGCGGCATTTCCCGGCACCGTCTCCGGAGTCATATATCAGAGCAGACAGTTTTCACCGGTCGCAAGCGGAAGACTTGCAACGAGACTGGCGCTCGGTGCACCGGCCGAATGCTACAGGGCAGCCGATGAAGCAATGAGCGGAGCAACACCCGTAGGTAACTGCCTGTACTTCCGTACGGTGATCCCGGAGATCAACGGGACCATAATAGGAGATCACGTTTTTTACTGATCGTGACATTCTGGTGTGGACTTTTCGCGCATAAATGGGTATAATCTTAAGCATACGGCGTGTTTGAAGGTGATCCGGTGAAGTATAAGAAGGAAGTGTTTCACAGTTTTTCGCTTATCCTGCAGTTCGGTATCAATATGATCGTTCCGATACTGCTGTGCACATTTGCCGGGATATTTCTGGACAGATTGGCAGGCACATCGTTTATTGTCATAATACTGTTTTTTCTTGGCGCGGTAGCCGGATTTCGCAACATCTATATCCTTGCCGGCAAAATAAACCGTAAGACAACTCATCTCGGAAGCGATGCCGAGGACAATCTGTCGGGACGTGCCACAGAAGATTTTGCCGAGACCATGGACAGGGTATATAAGGAAAACCTGAATGAAGAGACTCGCGATCATTCTTAAAGAAAACCATACCCTCCATGAGATGATTATCGGAATAGTGGCAGCCAATATACTGCCGGCACTTGCCACACTGTTTGTTGGCGACAGAAGATCAGCAATAACAGCAGTACTAATCGGATGTGTGACTGCGATAATATATGTGATACATATGGCTGTAACGATTGATGATGCGCTTTGCCTTGATGAAAGGGGCGCGGTGTCATCCGTCCGTAAGAATATGGTGGTCAGATACGTATTTGTCGCTGTCGTAGCCGCAGTCAGCCTGTATTATAAAATTGCGGATCCCGTTTTTCTGGTGATATCGCTTATCACGATCAAGGCCGGAGCATATCTTCAGCCGACGATCCATAAAATAATGAAATGGTAGATTGGAGGAGTATGATTGAATAGCGTTTTACTGGCAGCCGATGTCAATTTCATGATCAAAGGCTTGTTCTCATATCAGATATTCGGACAGACTGTATGGATCACAACCACTCATGTCAGTCTTCTGATCGTTTTTCTTCTGTTTGTTGTGTTCGGATTATGCGCGCATCATGTTATCGTAAATGCCGATCCATTCGAAAAACCCGGAACATTTCAGAATATAGTCGAACTGATGGTGGAGATGCTTGATAACATGATCACCGGATGTATGGGAAAGAGTGCCAGACCTTTTCTCGGTTATATCTCAACTCTGTTCTCATTCATACTTATCAGCAACTTTTCGGGTCTGTTGGGACTGCGTCCGCCTACAGCGGATTACGGTGTAACGTTCCCTCTCGGACTTATCACCTTCGGAATGATCTTCTATAACAAGATCAAGCATCAGGGAGTCGGAGGTTTCATCAAGGGACTGTGTGATCCGTGGCCTATATGGGCACCCATCAATGTGATCGGTGATATCGCGGTTCCGGTTTCGATCTCGCTTCGTCTTTTTGCCAACATACTTTCCGGTACGGTTATGATGGCGCTTGTATACGGACTCCTCAACAAGATCGCATGGGGATGGCCGGGATTCCTTCATCTGTATTTTGACCTGTTTTCAGGTGCGATACAGACATATGTATTCTGTATGCTGACAATGACTTATGTTGCGGATGCGATAGGAGATACCAATTAATAAAATAATATATAATCATAAAATCAACAGGAGGATCATTTTATGAACATTTCAGGACAGGATTTTATTTTCGGATGCTCAGCGATCGGTGCGGGGCTTGCTGTTATAGCAGGTATCGGCCCCGGTGTAGGTCAGGGTATTGCTGCAGGACATGCTGCATCAGCTGTCGGACGTAATCCCGGTGCAAAGTCTGACGTTACATCTACCATGCTTCTGGGTCAGGCAGTTGCGGAGACAACAGGTCTGTACGGTCTGCTCATTGCGATGCTGTTATTATTCGTTAAGCCTTTTACGTGATCTTAAAGACTGATGATCGAAAGGAGAAATATTAATGGAACGTCTGTTTGACCTGGATTTCCAGTTACTGCATGATGCGGTCATTACAGCGGTTGCCGTTTTTGTTCTGTTCCTTTTCTTGTCCTACATGCTGTTCAAGCCTGCGCGTGATCTTTTAAAGAAGCGCCAGGACAGGATAATGGCAGATCTTGCTTCGGCGAAGCAGGATAAGGAAGAAGCCGATGCGTTAAAGACTGAATATGAGAAGAAGATCGACGGTGCTCACAGAGAGGCCGAAGTCATCATGTCGGAGGCACGTCAGAAGGCTGTCAGAAATGAAGAACAGATCATAGCCGAGGCCAAGGAAGAAGCGGCGAACATTATACGACAGGCTAAGAACGAAGCAAAGCTTGAGAAGCAGAAGGCAGCTGACGAAGTTAAGACTCAGATAATCGACGTTGCGGCACTTATGGCAGGCAAGGTCGTTGCCGATCGTATTGACACGAACATTCAGGATACTCTTATCGAGGAAACCCTGCAAGAAGTAGGTGAGAGCACATGGCAAAGCTAGTCACAAAAACCTATGCGGATGCCCTGTTCCAGCTCGCTGTTGAAGAAAACAGGGTTGATGAACTGTATTCGGAAGTGCTCGGCCTTATCGACATACTTGAATCCAATCCGGAGCTTGATTCCATGATGAGACATCCCGGCGTTGATAAGAGCGAGAAGCTTGATACCATTGAGAAGATCTTCAAGGGAAGAGTATCCGATGAACTGTGCGGACTGCTCCATCAGACGGTCACAAATAACCGTTATACGGAGATCGACGGCATTCTCGAATGCTTTATCGGCATGGTCAAGGAACACAAGCGGATAGGTGTTGCATATGTTGTAACAGCTGTCGAACTTTCAGATGCACAAAAAGACAAGGTTGAGAAGAAGCTTATCGAGACTTCCGGATATGAGAAGATGGAGATGAACTACTCTGTTGATGAGTCACTTATCGGCGGTATGCAGATACGGCTTGGTGACAGGATCATCGACAGCACCATATCCACAAAGATAAATGAACTGGCGAGAGAACTTCGTCGTATTCACGTATTTTGCTAGTAACAGTATGTTAAGAAGAATATAAGGAAGGTAAAAGATCCATGAATTTAAGACCAGAAGAGATCAGTTCGGTGATCAAGGATCAGATCAAAAGGTACGCAGACAATCTGCAGGTGTCCGAAGTCGGTACCGTTATTCAGGTGGCTGACGGCATAGCGCGTGTACACGGTCTTGAGAAGGCAATGCAGGGTGAGCTTCTTGAGTTCCCCGGTGAAGTGTACGGTATGGTCATGAACCTGGAAGAGGATAATGTCGGTGCGGTTCTTCTCGGTGCCGGATCCATCAACGAGGGTGACACGGTCAAGACTACGGGAAGAGTTGTCGAAGTACCTGCGGGTGATGAGATGCTCGGACGTGTTGTAAATGCACTCGGACAGCCTATAGACGGTAAGGGCCCGATCCATACGACCATATTCCGTAAGATCGAGCGTGTCGCAAGCGGCGTTATCACGCGAAAATCAGTTGATACACCTTTGCAGACGGGTATCAAGGCTATCGATTCGATGATCCCGATCGGAAGAGGACAAAGAGAGCTTATCATCGGTGACAGACAGACCGGTAAGACGGCTATAGCGATCGATACGATCATAAATCAGAAAGGCCAGAACGTTAAGTGTATATATGTTGCAATAGGACAGAAGGCTTCAACGGTTGCCCAGATTGTTAAGACGCTTGAAGAGTTCGGTGCAATGGCATATACAACAGTCGTTGCATCTACTGCCAGTGAGATGGCACCGCTTCAGTATATCGCTCCCTACAGTGGATGTGCCATCGGTGAGGAGTGGATGGAGAACGGCGAAGATGTTCTTGTTATATATGATGACCTGAGTAAGCATGCAACGGCATATAGAACACTCTCACTGTTGCTTCGTCGTCCGCCGGGACGTGAGGCATATCCGGGAGATGTATTCTATCTTCACTCAAGACTCCTTGAGCGTGCAGCAAGGATGAGTGAAGAGTACGGTGGAGGCAGCCTTACGGCATTGCCGATCATCGAGACGCAGGCCGGTGATGTATCGGCTTACATCCCCACTAACGTAATTTCGATCACTGACGGACAGATCTATCTTGAGACCGAAATGTTCAATTCGGGATTCCGCCCGGCTGTTAATGCTGGTCTTTCGGTATCGCGTGTCGGAGGTGCGGCACAGATCAAGGCCATGAAGAAGATAGCAGCCCCTATACGTACTGAACTTGCGCAGTACAGGGAACTCGCGGCATTCGCCCAGTTCGGTTCGGAACTTGATGCGGATACGAGAGAGAAGCTGGCACAGGGTGAAAGGATCAAGGAGGTCCTGAAGCAGGGTCAGTACAAGCCGATGCCTGTTGAGTTCCAGGTTCTTATCATCTATGTTGTGACCAGAAAAATGCTTCTGGATGTTCCGGTTGACAGAGTCGGAGAATTTGAAGAGTCATTCTTTGAATATATCAGAACAGGATATTCCGAGATTCCCGAGTCGATCGCTTCGACGAAGGAACTTTCGGAGGAAATGGAAGAAAAGCTTAAAAAGGCGATCGCTGATTTCAAGGATGAGTTTCTGAAACAGTAGTACCCTTAAAGGGAGGATACAGACCATGGCGTCGATGCGCGACATAAAAAGGCGTAAAACCGGCATACAGTCTACCCAGCAGATCACCAAGGCGATGAAACTGGTATCTACGGTCAAACTCCAGCGTGCCAAGGCACGTGCGGAGCAGATCAAGAATTATACGATACAGATGTATGATACGATCGTTTCCATCACTAACAGATCGGGCTATATCGACCATCCGTATATGAAGCCCAACGGATCGGACAAGAAGGCAGTCATACTGATAACCTCTAACAGAGGTCTTGCCGGCGGTTACAACAGCAACATAATAAAGCTCGTCACACAGAGCGGATGGGATACGGATAAGACCGAAGTCTATGCGATAGGCAGAAAAGGTCGTGACGGTGTCAGAAGAAAAGGATACGAAGTAGTATATGAGAATGCCGGCATGATCGATGAACCGATATATGCGGATGCTTCGGATCTGGCAGGAGAACTTCTCTCAAAATATTCGAACGGCGAGATCGGCGAGATCTATATCGCATATACAATATTTAAGAATACCGTTGTACATGTTCCCAGGCTTCAGAAGCTTCTGCCGCTTGGCAAGGAGAGTACTCCTACCGAATCGGTAGCGGGAGTGGAAGGAGAGGAAACGATCCTTCCCGATGCCGAAACAGAGAGCGCAAAGCGTGCCCTTATGACATATGAGCCGGATGAGGATGAAGCGCTTTCGGCGATCATACCGAAGTATGTGGCAAATCTGATATACGGCGCGCTGATAGAGGCGGTTGCAAGTGAGAACGGTGCGAGAATGCAGGCTATGGATTCCGCTACCGACAATGCGGAAAAGATGATATCTTCACTTGAACTTCAGTACAACCGTGCAAGACAGGGTGCGATCACCCAGGAGCTTACCGAGATCATCGGTGGTGCAGAGGCACTTGGATAGACGGAATACAGAATAATAAACAGAAGGAGAATGCGAAAGTGGCAGATAATAACACAGGTAAGATTACCCAGATAATCGGTGCGGTGCTTGATATTAAGTTTCCCGTAGGGGCATTACCCGAGATCAATGAAGCGATACGCATCACAAGGGACGACGGAAGTGTTCTTGTTGTTGAGGTTGCACAGCACCTCGGTGATGATACTGTAAGATGTATCGCCATGGGACCCACGGACGGACTCGTCAGGGGAATGGACGCTGAGGCAACAGGCGCCCCGATCTCTGTTCCGGTTGGAGAGAATACACTGGGAAGGATCTTTAACGTTCTCGGAGAACCTATAGACAACAAGCCGGCTCCCGAGGTTGAGAAACGTTTTCCCATTCACCGTAAAGCCCCGAGTTTTGAAGAACAGTCTACTTCGGCTGAAGTGCTTGAAACAGGTATCAAGGTCGTTGATCTTCTGTGCCCTTACCAGAAGGGTGGTAAGATCGGACTTTTCGGAGGCGCAGGTGTAGGCAAGACGGTTCTGATACAGGAACTGATCAGAAACATCGCGACCGAGCACGGCGGATATTCGGTATTTACCGGTGTCGGGGAACGTACACGTGAAGGTAACGATCTGTATCATGAAATGACCGATTCCGGAGTTATAGACAAGACTACAATGGTATTCGGACAGATGAATGAGCCGCCCGGAGCCAGAATGAGAGTAGGCCTTGCAGGTCTTACGATGGCTGAGTATTTCCGTGATGAAGGCGGTAAGGATGTATTGCTGTTCATCGATAATATTTTCAGATTTACACAGGCCGGTTCCGAGGTTTCGGCGCTTCTCGGACGTATGCCTTCTGCCGTTGGTTATCAGCCGACGCTACAGACGGAGATGGGTACCCTTCAGGAGAGGATCACCTCCACCAAGAACGGATCCATCACATCGGTTCAGGCCGTTTACGTTCCTGCCGATGACCTTACGGACCCCGCTCCTGCTACGACGTTTGCACATCTGGATGCAACCACGGTTCTGTCCCGTTCAATCGTTGAACTTGGTATATATCCTGCTGTTGATCCTCTTGAATCAACATCGAGGATACTTGATCCCAGGGTCGTCGGAGAAGATCATTACAGGGTTGCCAGAGGCGTACAGGAGATGCTTCAGAGATACAAGGAACTCCAGGATATCATAGCGATCCTCGGTATGGACGAACTTTCCGAAGAAGACAAGATCACCGTATCAAGAGCAAGAAAGGTTCAGCGTTTCCTTTCTCAGCCGTTCTTCGTTGCAGGACAGTTTACCGGACTTCCCGGAAGATATGTATCTGTTGCGGATACGATCAGAGGATTTGATGAGATCCTTTCCGGTAAGCATGACGACATCCCCGAGAGTTTCTTCCTCAATGCGGGAGCCATCGAAGATGTTATAGAGAAATACGAAAACAGTAAGAAAGCATAAGGAGTCAATATGGCCGGTACATTTCATCTTAAGATCACCAGCCCCGACAGGATATTTTTTGACGGGGAAGTGACGATGGTGGAGATAAATACAACGGAAGGCCAGATAGGCGTTCTTCCGAATCATATTCCCCTGACGAGTGTTCTCGCCCCGGGGGTATGCTATCTGCATGTTCCGGACGGGGATCCCAAGGTTTGTGCGATCCATGGCGGATTCTTTGAGATTCTTCAGGACAAGATGACGATACTCGCTGATGTGTGTGAGTGGCCTGATGAGATCGATGTCGGAAGAGCCGAGGCTGCACGTGTAAGAGCCGAGAGATTCCTTTCCGAAAAACCTGCGGGAACCGATATCGGACGTGCCATACTGGCACTGAAGAGGAGTGCGGCGCGTATAGAAGCAGCCAAGAAATGATCCTCACATTCTTATGGATCGCAGCAAGATAAAAAGAAGAGCGATTAAGCTCGGTGTCACATTCGTACTGTTTCTCCTGTCTCTGTTTGTGTCGAATATCCTTCTTAACAGGGGTAATACCGACATGACATCGGAGATGTCCGGTGCGACGCTCCCAATCGTATACATGAATGTCAATGACGAATATATAAATCCTCTCCATGGTTATACAACCGAGATGGAGGGGAATTATTTGCGTGGGCCGATAACACCTCTTATGGCTAACAGATCTGTTTCTTTTAAGGCCAATCTGTATGATGCGGTCATAGCAAAAGTATCATACGAAGTACGGCCTGTCGACATGTCCAGGCTCATAGAAGAGACCGAGGTTTCGGATTTTTCCTATGAAGGCGATGTGATATATGCCACTGCGACACTTAAGGATCTCATCGAAGATGATAAGGAATACATGCTCATAATCAAACTTACGACCTCCGGAGGAGACGTCATAAGGTATTATGCCAGGGTCATCAACCGGGCCGAACTCTATCTTACGGAAAAAATGGAATTTGCCAGGTATTTTTCCGACAAGACAATGGACAAAAAGGATGCGGATGAGATCAAGAAATATATGGAATCCAATGCTGAAGGAGATAACAGCAGCTACGCATATGTAAATATCCATTCCAATTTCAACCAGCTGACCTGGGGTGAACTCGATCCGGTGCTTGTCGGAGACAAGGATATGGAACTGCTCGAGATCGATGAGACCACAGCATCGATCAGACTGACATATCAGGTTGATATCATGTCCAGGATCCATAATGTTTCGGAATTTTTCCGCCTGCAGCGCGGAAAGCGTATGTATCTGATGGAGTATGAGAGGATAACCGATCAGGTATTCGATGAGGAAAAGAATGTTGTCGTGAACGGAAAGATCCTGCACGGGATAATCCATGAAAAGCCGGTACGCATAGAAAACGATACCGCGACAATATATGCGTTTGTACAGCAGAACGGTCTGTACTCATACAATATATCCTCTAATACGTTGGCAAGGCTGTTCTCATTTGCAGATAAAAATAATGATGATGCGAGGACGAGATATAATGCCCATTCGATCAAACCCATGATGATCGACGGAGTGGGGAATATATGGTTTATCGTATACGGATATATGAACCGCGGCCATAACGAAGGAAGAATGGGTGTTTCGCTGTATTATTATGACAGTGCCATGAACACGGTTGAAGAGGAGCTTTTTATACCTTATACCAAGTCCTTTGAGATACTTGAAAAGGACATAGACAGTCTGGCATATATCAGTACAAGGAACAGGATGTATGTTCTGCTCGACGGTTGCGTATATACGATAAAACTCGATACGAGGGAATCCGAAGTCATGCAGGACAATATCAGTGAGACCGGTTTTTATTCGTCTGATGATGAGAGTACGATTGCATGGCAGAGCGGTGATACGGTTATCGATTATACGGAGATACAGCTGTTCAAACTTAACACGATGACACCCTCCGTCATACCGTCGGATGCGGGCGAGATAGTCATCCCTCTCGGTTTCATGGATAACGACGTCGTATATGGTGCGGCCAAAGTCTCGGATGTAACTACAGATGAGACCGGACGGACACTCATACCGATGTACTGTGTAAGGATACAGGATCAGGCAGGAAACACTCTCAAGGACTATCATCAGGATGGGATATATATACGTGAGGTCGAAAAAAGTGATAACATGCTTATCCTTTCACGTGTTCAGAAGGATCCCGAAACGGGAGCGTTCATTTCGATCGATGATGATCAGATAATCAACAACAAGACAAGGACAACACTCAGGAACCGTCTGTCGGGAGTTGTTACCGAAAAAGAGGAGACAACATATCAGACCGTACTGTATAAGGCGCCGGAAACCGAAAAGTCCGCAGTAAAGCTCACCAATCCCAAGGAAGTGGTGTTTGAAGGAAACAGGGATGTCACGCTTTCCGGAGAGGATACGGTAAAACGCTACTATGTATACGCAAAGGGGGAACTGGACGGGATATATACATCTGCTTCGGAAGCAGTGGAAAAGGCGAGCAGCCTTCACGGGGTTGTGACCGATAAACGTATGGCCTATATATGGGAAGCTGAAAACAGGAAGCCTGAGGCAAAAATTGCAAATCTGGAGATAAACGGGTCAGAAACGGGAAAGGCTGATAACGAAAAGGAGGCAGAAGGCGGAGAGGAAAGCGAAGAAGAGGCAGAAGATGATACGGCACCTGACTCTTCATATGTCAGATGTATTGATATGATGCTTCAGTCGGGTGGTGTATATAAGAGTTCCGAAGAAGAGATCAGGACCAAGTCCATTGTACGCGTGCTTTCTGATAACCTGGATGCCGATGTTCTCGATCTGTCCGGCTGCAGCCTGTCAGATGTACTTTACTACGTTTCAAAAGAATATCCCGTCATGGCCATGACGGGAAGCGGAAGTGCCGTTATCATAACGGGTTATGATGCAAAGAATACGATCCTGTATGATCCTAAGGAGGACAGAGTGTATAAATACGGGATGAACGATTCCAAAGCACTGTTTGAAAAGGCAGGGAACAGGTTCATCACTTATGTATGGTAGATTCTATCCTGTCATTGATGACGATAAAACTTCTGAAGGATGAAAGTCCTACCTTGAATATCTTGATGATATTGATGGAGTTTACGCCACCCTGTCTCGGCCTGAATGAGATCGGGATAAAGTGTACCCGCTGGCGCTTCTTCTTGTAGATAGCGCTTATCGCCACATTTGACAGGAAAAAGTCCTCCGGGATATACTTGAGATTCTCCCGCAGCGTGTCGGCACTCATAAGTCTGTAAGGGGTATTGGCATCAAGTACATATACCTTGAAGCATATATATACGACCAGCCGGAGGATCCTGGTAACAAGAACCCTCATAAAGCCGTCTCTTCTCTTGTTCCTGTAGCCGATCGAAACATCATATCTGGTCCGTGCTATCCAAAACGGTTCAAATTCGGAGGGCAGTGTCTGTCCGTCGGAATCCGTCTGGAAGACATAATCGGCACCATTATCAAGAGCATATTTATAACCGTATAAAACGGTAGCTCCGTGTCCCCCGTTGGACTTTGTAAGGGCTGTAAGCTTCGGCATGGTCTTCGCAAGTTCTTCAAGTATCCCGTATGTGCTGTCGCTGCTGCCGTCATCTATAACGACAAGACGCGAATCCGTGCCGTATTTTTCAACTATCGGATACCAGTCGTTCACGACCTGCCGGATATTTTCTTCCTCATTGTACGCCGGAATAATAACGAATAATCTGTCAGACATGATAAGCCTCCTCTCAATCTCCTTTATTCTACACCAAAACGGGAAGTAATTAAACCCTGATATTTGTCGCCTGCCTTGCGACTTCTCTTGTATAATCGGGGTTTGCGTGATATACTAATTCATAGTGTGCATAACACTCGAAGTCTGACTGGATCTTACGGAGATTGAAAATGTATAAGGGAAAAACAGCCAAGCTGATACAGACGCTTGTCATAGCGGCGATATATGTGGCGATCACTTTTCTGGAAAATGCCGCGGTGGGAATGACCAAGGATATCATTCAGGTCAGGATATCCGAAGCACTTACGGTCCTGCCGTATTTTACCCCGGCTGCGATACCGGGACTGTTCCTGGGGTGCTTGGCATCGAATTATATCGTGGGCTGTCATACATACGATATCATATTCGGAAGCCTTGCCACGCTTATAGCAGCGATAGGAACCTATTCGATCAGAAAATACAAGTTCCTTGCGCCGCTTCCTCCGATCGCGATCAATATGATAGTCATACCGCTTCTTTTTACATATGTATACAGGTATGAGGATTCATTCTGGTACTATGTTGCGACGATAGGAATAGGTGAGGCCATCGCATGCGGAGTGCTCGGTATAGCACTCATGCTGGGACTGGAGGATCATAAGGAAAAACTCTTCCCGTCAGATGATGGCAAGACCGCTACGGTAACGGAAGATAAGACAGATACATCAGAAAATAAAGATGAAGTAACAGGAGAGAAGTAAATGTACAAAAAGGTTTCAACAGATCTGGGCTTTGTGGACAGGGAAAAGGAGATAGAAAAGTTCTGGTCTGAGAATGATATTTTCAAGAAGAGTCTGAAGATCCGTGAGGGCTGCCCGACATATATGTTCTATGACGGACCTCCGACTGCTAACGGCAAGCCTCATATCGGGCACGTACTTACAAGGGTCATAAAGGATATGATTCCGAGATATCGTACCATGAAAGGTTACTATGTTCCGCGTAAGGCCGGATGGGATACACACGGACTTCCTGTTGAACTTGAAGTTGAAAAACTCCTCGGTCTTGACGGCAAGGAACAGATAGAAGAATACGGACTCGCTCCTTTTATCGATAAGTGTAAGGAAAGTGTATGGAAATACAAAGGCATGTGGGAGGATTTTTCCGGAACGGTCGGATTCTGGGCCGATATGGACGATCCCTATGTCACATATCATGATGATTTTATCGAGTCTGAATGGTGGGCACTCAAGACTATATGGGACAAGGGGCTCCTGTACAAGGGTTTCAAGATCGTTCCGTACTGTCCGAGATGCGGAACCCCTCTTTCATCCCATGAGGTCGCTCAGGGGTACAAGACCCTGAAGGAGAGGACTGCGATCGTCAGATTCAAGATAAAGGATGAGGACGCATACTTCCTTGCATGGACGACCACCCCCTGGACGCTTGCGAGCAATATCGGGCTTTGCGTCAACCCTGAGGATACATATGTAAGGGTCAGGGCTGCAGACGGGTATACCTATATCCTTGCGGAAGCACTTGCCGATTCGGTACTCGGCGGCATCGAAAGAGAAGAAGGCACACCTGCTTACGAGGTGCTTGAGACATATAAGGGTACCGATCTTGAATATAAGGAATATGAACCTCTGTATCAGTGCGCGAAGGATGTTGCCGATGAACAGGGCAAGAAAGCATTCTTTGTATATTGCGACGACTATGTAACTATGGCTGACGGTACCGGTATCGTTCATATCGCACCGGCATTCGGTGAAGATGATGCGAGGGTCGGACGCAGATATGATGCCCCTTTTGTACAGATGGTTGATGAAAAGGGTGTCATGAAGCCGGAGACACCGTTTGCGGGAATGCGTGCGAAACCGACCGAAGAAGAGGTCAGGGCCGGTGCGATAAGCGCAGATCCGGAGGTACTCAAGGAACTTGACAAGAGAGGCATACTGTTTTCTGCTCCCAAGGTCGAACATGATTATCCCCATTGCTGGAGATGCTCCACGCCGCTCATTTATTATGCACGGGAGTCATGGTATATAGAAATGACCAAGGTCAGGGATGACCTGATCAGAAACAATAATACCATCAACTGGATCCCCGAGTCGATCGGAACGGGAAGATTCGGCAACTGGCTTGAGAACATACAGGACTGGGCCGTATCACGTAACCGTTACTGGGGAACTCCGCTCAATGTCTGGGAATGCGAATGCGGTCACAGGCATGCGATCGGAAGCCGCGAGGAACTTAAGGAGATGTCCGGTCGTGAGGATGCGCTTACGGTCGAACTGCACAGACCGTATATCGATGAGTTTACGATCACCTGCCCCAAGTGCGGCAGGCAGATGAAGCGTGTTCCGGAGGTTATCGACTGCTGGTTTGATTCGGGTGCGATGCCTTTTGCACAGTATCACTATCCGTTTGAAAATAAGGAACTGTTCGAATCCAGATTCCCGGCACAGTTCATTTCAGAAGCCGTTGACCAGACGAGAGGATGGTTCTATTCGCTTCTTGCCGAGTCTACGCTTCTGTTTAACAAGGCTGCATACGAAAATGTAATAGTCCTCGGACTCGTTCTCGATGAGAACGGTGAAAAGATGAGTAAGTCCAAGGGTAATGCGGTTGACCCGTTTGAGGCACTGAAAACCATGGGTGCAGATGCCATCCGCTGGTATTTTTACATAAATTCCGCACCCTGGCTTCCCAACAGGTTCCATGAAAAGGCCGTTATGGAGGGTCAGAGGAAGTTCATGGGAACGCTGTGGAATACATATGCTTTCTTTGTACTGTATGCGAATATCGATGACTTTGATGCCACGAAGTATAAGCTTGAATATGACAAGCTTACCGTAATGGACAAGTGGATATTAAGCCGTCTGCAGTCAGCTATAGACAGTGTTGACACAAATCTTGACAGGTATCAGATCCCCGAAGCCGCAAGGGCGCTGCAGGACTTTGTTGAGGATCTTTCGAACTGGTATGTAAGACGTTGCCGTGAGAGATTCTGGGCGAAGGGTATGGAGCAGGACAAGATCAGTGCCTATATGACGCTCTATACAGCTCTTGTGGAGACTGCAAAGGCGGCGGCACCGATGATACCTTTCATGTCTGAACAGATATACCGTAACCTTGTATGCTCAATAGACCCTTCAGCACCCGAGAGCGTGCATCTGTGTGATTTTCCGACGGTTAACAGGGACTGGATCGATACCGGGCTTGAGGAGAATATGGGTCATGTCCTCAAGAGTGTTGTAATGGGAAGAGCCTGCAGGAATGCGGCGAACATCAAGAACAGGCAGCCCATAGCAAAAATGTTCATCAGGGCAGAGTTTACGCTTGATGAATTCTATAAGGAGATAATCGAAGACGAGCTTAACATCAAATCGGTCGAGTTTACCGATGATGTCAGGGCATTTACCACATATACGATGAAACCCCAGCTCAAGACCGTCGGACCGAAATACGGAAAGTTCCTCGGAGGTATCCAGAAGTATCTCGCAAACGTTGACGGCAACGAGGCTATGGATACACTTAACGAATCGGGAGCGCTTAAGTTTGATGTTGACGGAAATGAGATCGAGCTTACGAAGGATGACCTTCTGATCGAGATGACACAACAGGAGGGCTTTGAGTCGCTTAACGAGGGCAATGTTACTGTCGTACTCGATACAAAGCTTACCCCCGAACTTATCGAAGAAGGATTCGTCCGGGAGATCGTTTCCAAGGTTCAGACAATGCGTAAGGAAGCCGGATTCGAGGTTATGGACCGGATAATGGTCTATGCAAAGGACAACGACAAGATAGCCGGTATACTGACATCGAACAGGGATACGATAATGACCGAAGTACTTGCCGATGACATCGTAACAGGTGAGGCGGACGGATATGTCAAGGACTGGAACATAAACGGAGAGAACGTTACACTCGGTGTAAAGAAGCAATAGAATATACTGTTAGGAGGAAAGTTAATGGCAGCACGCAAGACCGGATTCAACAAAGAAACATTCAAGAAACAGGTAAAGGAGAACGTCAAGGCGTTATTCAGGAAGACTCTTGAGGAGGCAAACGAGCAGCAGATATATCAGGCCGTTGCATATACGGTCAAGGATACGATAATCGATAACTGGCTCGAGACCCAGAAGGCATATGAGAAGCAGGATCCCAAGACGGTTTATTACCTGTCGATGGAATTCCTTATGGGAAGAGCGCTCGGAAATGCGATGATCAATCTCAAGGAGTACCGTGAGGTTGCCGAGGCGCTTGATGAACTTGGTATAAATATCGATCTTGTTGAGGATCAGGAGAGAGATCCCGCACTCGGAAACGGTGGTCTGGGAAGACTTGCAGCATGCTTCCTTGACTCTCTTGCCACACTCGGATACAGCGCATACGGATGCGGTATCCGCTACCGTTACGGTATGTTCCGCCAGAAGATCAAGGACGGGTTCCAGGTTGAAGTTCCGGATAACTGGCTCAAGGATGGCTATCCGTTTGAACTGCGTCGTCCCGAATATGCGAAGATCGTCAAGTTCGGCGGTACGGTAAGTGTCAGCGTTGATGAAAAGGGTGAGAACCATTTTTCACAGGAAAATTACCAGTCCGTACAGGCGATCCCGTATGACCTTCCGATACCCGGTTACGGCAACGGTGTCGTAAATACTTTGAGAATATGGGATGCACAGCCTGTAGAATGCTTCCAGCTTGATTCATTTGACAAGGGTGATTACCGTCTTGCAGTTGAGCAGGAAAACCTCGCCCGTAACATCTGCGAGGTCCTTTATCCCAACGATAATCACTATGCAGGTAAGGAACTTCGACTTAAACAGCAGTACTTCTTCGTATCGGCAAGCGTTCAGGAAGCTGTCGAGAAGTACATGAGAAAGCATGATGATATCAAAAAACTCTATGAAAAGGTAACGTTCCAGATGAACGATACCCATCCGACTCTTACAGTCCCCGAACTCATGCGTATCCTTATGGATGAGTACGGACTCGGATGGGAAGATGCATGGTCTGTTACAACGAAGACAGTAGCCTATACGAACCATACGATCATGTCGGAAGCTCTTGAAAAATGGCCTATCGAGCTGTTCTCAAACCTTCTGCCGAGAATATATCAGATAGTTGAGGAGATCAACAGGAGATTCTGCCTGCTGATCGAGGCATCACATCCCGGTAATGTCGATAAGATCCGCAAGATGGCCATAATCTATGACGGACAGGTCAAGATGGCGCACATGGCAATATGTGCATCATATTCTGTAAACGGTGTTGCAAGACTCCACACGGAGATCCTGAAGAAACAGGAACTTCGGGACTTCTACGAGCTTATGCCTCAGAAGTTCAACAACAAGACGAACGGTATCACACAGAGAAGGTTCCTGCTTCACGCCAACCCGCTTCTTGCCGACTGGGTGACAGCGCATGTTGGAGATGAGTGGATCACCGATCTGACGGTACTGCGCCACCTGAAGGTATATGCTGATGACAAGAAAGCCCAGCATGAGTTCATGAACATCAAGTACCAGAACAAGGTAAGACTTGCAAAGTACATACTCGAGCACAACGGTATCGAGGTGGATCCGAGATCGATATTCGACGTTCAGGTAAAACGTCTGCACGAGTATAAGCGTCAGCTCCTGAACATCCTTCATATAATGTATCTGTATAATGAGCTCAAGGAACATCCCGATATGGATTTTGTGCCGCGTACGTTCATATTCGGTGCCAAAGCGGCAGCAGGCTACAAGAACGCCAAGCTTACGATCAAGCTCATCAATTCGGTTGCGGATGTCATCAATAATGACGGTTCGATCGGCGGCAAGATCAAGGTAGTGTTCATAGAGGATTACTGCGTATCAAATGCCGAACTCATCGTGGCTGCGGCAGATGTATCCGAGCAGATATCTACAGCATCCAAGGAAGCATCGGGAACAGGTAACATGAAGTTCATGTTAAACGGCGCCGTAACGATCGGTACTATGGATGGAGCTAATGTCGAGATGCACGAGGAAGTCGGCGAAGATAACATTTTTATTTTCGGTCTGTCATCTGATGAGGTCATAAACTTTGAGCAGAACGGCGGATACGATCCCAATGTGATCTTCAATAACAATGCGGATATCCGTAAGGTTCTCATGCAGCTTGTCAACGGAACGTACAGCCAGAATGACACTGAGCTTTTCAGGGATCTGTATAATTCACTGCTCAATACACAGTGCACGGCTAAGGCGGATACGTATTTCATCCTCAAGGATTTTGAGTCCTATGCGGAAACACAGAGAAAGATAAGTGAAGCATATAAGGATACAAAGCGGTGGAACAAGATGGCTATCATGAACGTTTCCTGTGCAGGAAAGTTCTCTTCAGACAGAACGATCCAGGAATACGTTGACGATATATGGCATCTTGACAAGGTTACCGTCAGGAAATAACGGATTACCGTATGAATATAACCCGGGCCAGACAACTGCAGATCACAGGCCCCGATCACAGGGTTTGTTACGGGGGCAACCAGCAGTGGTTTTCGTCAAATACGAAAGCCATGGGCGGTTGCGGGTCTGTTGCGGGCGCAAATGCGCTGCGCTGTCTTGCGGGCTGCAGCGAGGTTTTTCGAAAGCAGATCGAAGGATCAAAGATAATACCGGCGCCCATTAAAGACGCTATATGCAAAGAGTCTCCCGGTCATGAGAGCTTCTCGCTTCTTATGACCGGAGTATATGAGACCATGAGGTCTATAGAGGTGTTTCCTCTTAATCATATCTATGACCGCAGCGAGCGGTCATCAAAGTTTTTTACCAGAGTAAAGAGTACATTCGGTCTTACAAATGTAGGATTTATCATAGGGATCATCAGGTTTGCCAGGAAGTTCTCGCTTGATATAGAAGTAAAGTCTCTTCCGGCAGCTTTTCTTTCCAAGGAAAAAGCGAGACAGTTCATAACCGATGGACTTCGGGAAAGCGGAGCTGTTGTGCTTCTGACATGCCGGAACAAACATAATGCCAGATTGTTTGACGCGGCTTCAGATCTGTCGAAGAGGCTTGAAAACGGGCATGATCAGCAGATCAAGAGCCACTTTACGACGATCACCGATATAGATAAGGACAGACTTCTTATTACAACATGGGGCAAACCCGGAGTGGTGGATTTTAACGAACTTGCGGGAAGCTGGCAGAGCATCAGGGCGTATGAAGCTTCCCTTATGTATATAGTCCCGAGCACGAGAAAAGAAGCAACATCATGCATGATCGGGGCATGGAAACTGTTCATGGCGGGGATAGGACATTCGATCATAAGACGATAATGTCACATAGTCACCAAAACATGACCGCAAAAAGTTTTATCTGGACTATAAAGATTCTCCCGGATCAGCCGATAAATAAAGTATAATAAGGGATGAGCGGGGAGTATATCTCCGAACAGGGAAGGAAGGAGGAACTGTTATGCGTATAGAAGCATATAATGCCGTAAGCCAGATATATCAGGCAAAGAAGCCGGGTAAGGTCGGAAAGGCACAGGCAGCCTACGGAAAGGATCAGGTACAGATCTCAAGCATAGGAAGGGATATCCAGACTGCGAAGAGCGCTGTGGCAAATGCTTCCGATATAAGGAAGGATGTTGTAGAGCCTATAAAAGCAGCCATTGCAAACGGTACCTATAATGTGAGCAATGATGATTTTGCATCCAAACTGATGGCAAAATACGAGGAAAAGCTTAGTTTCTAAAGGGGATAAACTGTGGCGAGCCTTATAGAGGAACTCATTGACACATTAAACCTGGAAAATGATGAATATGGCAAGCTGTTGGAATTATCCACGCAGAAATCGGCCGCAATAGTCGCAAGAAATATTTCGGCCATTGAAAAAATCACGGATGATGAACAGATCGTTTTGACGACTATCGGCAATCTTGACGCCAAGCGCGCTCAGGTAACTGCCGATATCGCTGACGTGATCAACAAGGATGTTGAAACATTAAAGTTATCTGTACTGATAAATCTGCTTTCAAAACAGCCGGACGAACAGAAAAGGCTGTCGGATGTACATGACAGACTGAAGACTACCGTAGACAGCGTACGGCGCCTCAATGAAAGCAACAGACAGCTGATAGACCAGTCTCTCGAGATGGTGGAGTTTGATATCAATATGCTCCGGGCCATGAGACAGGCACCTGAAACGAATAACTACGGAAGGGGAGCTGTCAGTGTCGGAGAGACCCTCGGATCGGTCAGAGGCTTTGATGCGAAGCAATAAGTTAAGCAGTTGATTCAAGAGGTGATATTATGTCGCTCATGAGCGGTCTTTTCGTAGGAGCATCCGGACTTCAGACAAGTCAGAATTCTCTTCATACAACGGCACACAACCTTTCGAATATAGAAACACAGGGGTATGTCCGTCAGCAGACTTTGCATGCGGATATATCCTATAATAATATAGCAAACGCATCTATTTCCAAGATGCAGATAGGCCTTGGGGTCGAGTACGATATCGTACGTCAGGTCAGGGATGAGTTCCTTGACAAGTCATATCGTAGGGAATCCGGAAGGTCTTCTTTTTATGAGATCTGTCAGGAGACAACAAATGAGATAGAGACTCTTCTCGGAGAGTTTGACGGAGTTGCGTTCCAGGATTCCATAGCCGGATTGTGGACCTCGGTGCAGGAACTTCAGAAGGATCCTTCAAGTGCCGTAACAAAGGGCTCATTCATCAATACAGCGGCGCAGTTTATTGAAAGAGCCCAGGCTGTTTATAACGGACTGACTGCATATCAGGACAATCTGAACGCAAGAGTTAAGGAATATGTTGACAAGATCAACAGTCTCGGTGATGAGATCTACTCTCTCAATGAGGCGATCCATAAGGAAGAGATAGGCGATCAGGAGGCAAATGACCTCAGAGACCGCAGAAACAAGGCGCTTGATGAACTATCGTCTCTTGCCAATATTTCATATTTTACGAATGCGGACGGGGCTACGGAGGTCCTTGTAGAGGGCGTATCACTCGTTGCCCGCGACAGAGTGTTCCATATGGATACGGTAACGGATAACGGTACGGGCTTTTATACACCCGTATGGCCGCAGAACATGAATACGGAAGTGTTCATCCGAAATGAGGAGATAGCTACAGATTACAATACCGATATAGGGCAGCTCAAATCGATAGTTCTTGCAAGAGGTGACAGACACGCCAACTATACGGATATGAACTATGGTACTTATTTTAACGGAACATATACGTATCATGACAGGAATACCGATACGGATGTTACTGAGAATCTGATCCCTACGTCCAAGTCGGTTGTCATGAAGGTTCAGGCACAGCTCGACCAGATGGTTCACTCTCTTATGACGGAAGTTAACAACATACTTACCGGTGAGAAGGATCTGATCGACAGGTACAATGACCCTTCAGATCCGGACTATCATAATAAGGACATCCTTCCGAAATATGAGGAGGACGCCACTTTGCCCAAGGAGCTTTTCGTTCGTCTCGGAACATCCAGATATGAAAAAGTGGATATAGGCGGAGAAACTTATTACAGGTATGTTCCCGAGAACGATAAGCCTTCGCATGCCGATATAGACAGTCTATATACGATATCCAACATGAAGATAAATCCGGATCTTCAGAAGGTACCGTCTCTGTTGGGTAATTCATTTATGACGGATCAGGGAGAGGTCGATCATGCCAAGGCAGACAGGCTTGCTGACGCGTTTAACACGCCATTCTCGAGCCTTTCACCCGATCTTACGATCAAATATGATTACAGGGATTATTATTCGGCTCTTGTCGGACTGGTTGCAACGGAAGGTTCGGTATATTCGAGCATCGTGACTGCACAGCAGACCGCAACCCACAATCTTTCCGACAGCAGGGATGCGATAATGGGAGTATCTTCCAACGAGGAACTCACCAATATGATCAAGTATCAGAATGCGTATAATGCCGCATCAAGATATATCACGACATGTAATGATATGCTCGACAGGCTGCTGTCAAGTTTAGGTTAGGATGACATGACAAGTCTCGCGTGAGATAGGAGAACGATATGGCAACATCACAATTCTTCGGCTTAAATATAGGGTATACAGGATTACAGGCGGCAAATGCGGCTATTAACGTTACCGGCAATAACATCTCCAATGTAGAGACCAAGGGGTATACGAGACAGGAAGCAAACCAGGTTGCTGCAGATGCTCTTCGTACCAATACTTCATACGGAATGGCAGGTGCCGGTGTTGATACGAAGTCGATTGATCAGATCAGGAACGAATATTATGATCTCAAATACTGGCAGAACAATGCCAGCAAGGGAATATACGATATCAAGCAGCAGTATTATCGTCAGATAGAGGATTATTTTACCGATACTGATGATGTACAGGGATTCAATGCAGTATTCTCGGATATGTTCGATGCATTGGATGAAGTATACAAGAGTGCGGGCGATGATACAAGAAAGGCCGCTTTCCTGTCACAGTGCAAGAGCCTTACCGAATACTTCAACAACATGTATACATCATTGCAGAGACTGCAGACGGATGCAAATAATGAGATAATGAACAAGGTGAACCAGGTCAATTCACTGGCATCCGAGATCGCAACGATCAACAAGCAGATCAATACGATCGAGGTCAATAAGATGAGAGCGAATGAACTTCGCGACAAGAGAAATCTTCTTATCGATGAGCTTTCGGAAATAGTCGATGTTAAGGTTACAGAGGTCCCGATATATACAACAGAAGGCGGATCAGAGGAGTCCGGTATATACAGATACATAGTTGATATCGCCGGCGGACAGAATCTCGTAAATGGTTATGAATACTCAGCGCTTGAATGCAGGAGCAGAAAGGGCGAAGAAAAGGTAAACCAGTCGGACGCCGACGGCCTGTATGACATATATCTTAATGGCATACCCCTGAATCTGTACGGAGGAAGTCTCGGCGGGCAGCTCAAGGGCCTTATCGAGGTAAGGGACGGAAATAACGGAGAGAACTTCTCGGCAAAAGGCGCTTTTGTCAGTACAAGCATTAGTTCCGTTGAGGTTCAGATCGACAAATCCAATCCCAACTATGATTTTCTCACGGATATGAACAAGATAACAATGAACAGCAGTGGTACGATCGTAGTCGGAAACGTAAAACTTGAGTATGAATCGTGGAGTTACGATACGGAAGATAAAAAATACACCTTCACGCTGGCTCCGGGCAGTCCCGATGCAACCGCACTTAACGGCAAAGACGCGTATATTGGTGCTTCGATAGATTATCAGGGTATTCCCTATTATCAGGCACAGATGAACGAATGGGTCAGATCCTTTGCCAAGGCGATGAACAAAATTGAAAAGTCAGCCCAGACCGATGTGACCGGTACCACTCCGACATATGCCGATGTGCTGTTTACAAGCGGTTCGGATGAGCATAAATTTACAAGTTATGATTATGAGACCGGATGCGATAAGATTGGATCCGAGCCGTATGTAATTGTCTATTCGCTCGATGACAATTATCAGCAGCTTACCGCGGGAAACTTCAATATCAATTCGGATATGATGAGAGATGTGAGCAAATTCGGTACGACTGCAGATTTCACCAAGGGAAGGGATGCACAGGATATCACCCAGCTTCTTATGGAAGTGAGGACAGATAAGTCCAAGATGACATACAGAGGATGTTCATCCCAGGAGTTTTTGCAG
>JBGUNV010000167.1:0-3324 GCA_045117595.1 Lachnospiraceae bacterium | reverse complement strand
ATACAGTCAGCCAAAGGGCGACAACTTATGATGACAATGTGGTATTCACCTTCAAGGACAGGAAGGAAGTCACGATATAGGGAATAATATAACAGGCCGCTTTGATGGTTGATTTCCGTCTCGCGGCCTGTTTGTAATGAATGATTATCTACTGTCTTTCGGAAACTGTGGTTTCAGAACAGAATCCTTTAGTGCTATGCTCTTATCTCTGCCCGGATACATGATGTAATAAGGCGGAATCTCGTTTGCCTTTTTCAAGAGCTCTTTTATCAGCTTTGCCTTCCCAAGCCACAGTTTGAGAGGATTGATCTTCGGAAGGTCTTCCTCCGTAATCTTACCCTTCATACCGCCGAATTTCATGACTCTTTCTTTGATATAGCGAAGGTCATATCTGGCAGGATTCACCTCGATGATTTCCTTATCCAGACCCGTAAGCATGTAAACTGCCTCCAGCGGTGTGCGGACAGAGGTTTCAATGGTGAACACCACATCACGGGGAACCTCGACATATTGTCCAATGAGAGCGAGATTTGTGCAGTCCTTCGGAATGATCGTCGGGCGGTCGCTTTCCTTGCGAGGCATGAACTGCGAGGTGATATAGGGCATCATACAGGTAGAGATATGGGAATGTGCCAGCACCTCATCCTTCATATCCAACATTCCAAAATGGTACAGCATCTCTTCAATGATCTCATTTCCTGTGCACTCCGCCATAGGCTTTTTGATATAGCTGCCAATACGCTCTCCAAACAGGCCATCTCCCCACAGAACGTCACGGTTCTTCTCCCGCTGATCCGGGAAATAGTCCCTATCATAAATGACCAGCGACATTTCCCAACCGGAATCCATGAAGGTGATTCCGCCGCCCGTACCGCTCTTGCTTCCGGTCATCTTCTCCAATCGTTCAAAAAATTCGGGATAGTCTTCTACGGTGAGGAAAAAACTCATCCATTTGGTCTTGTCGATATGGCTTAAGAACTTATCTGGATTGCCGAACTTTTTATTCCGTGCGGCAAGGTTTTTCCATACCGTGAACAAGCCCATATCTTCCGTGTCCCGGTTAATTTCAGCGATATGTGTATTATCACCGTAGGAGGCGTTTGTCATCATGGAGCCGCTGGTAAGAAGGACGTAATCCTGAGCTCTTACAGGAATGGTTTCCTGATTCTTGATCTTAATACCGTAAACCGTATTGCAGGCCTCATCCATTTCCAGATCATAGACTGCAGTGTCCATACGGAAGGTGACACCCTGATCCTCCAACCATTTATGAATCGGCTTGATCACAGAATCCTTGTCATTGCGTTTTGTATGCAGAATGCCCTCCAGATAGTCGAGCCTGTTCAGAAGGCCGAATCGGTTGAAATACCGCTGCGCCTCCAATGCACTGTGATAGGGCTTAAAAGCCAGCATAGAGTGATAGCACCACCACAGAGAGCTATGGAAGAACTCGCTGTCCTTTCCGAAATAGTCCTCAATCGTCATATCCTCCAGATCCTTTTCCGGGATGCTGGTGAAGTGCTCCATTTTCAGGAGCAGCTCCGGACTCATGCGGTAGTCATGCACCTTTTCGTAAATATGTCCCTGTTTGCACAGGAGTCTGCTTTCGGAATGGATCGGCATATCCTTATTGGCTCTTACTGATTCATCAAGCACCGAGATCGATGGATCTTCCAAGGACGGGATCTTGCTGCACAGATACCAAAGGCACTCCATAAATGGCTCCAGTTCACGCTCACCGGGGCAGATATAGCCCGCTTCCCCGGAATAAGCGTCACAGCAGCCGCCAAGGGAATTTCGTTTTTCATACAGCGTGATGTTCTTTCCCGGCATTCCGGCATCATCAATCAGAAAGACCGCTGCCGCAAGGCCGGCCATTCCTCCGCCAATGATGTGGGCGTTCCTTTCTTCTATGCCTTCAGGTGCGGGAGCCTTGTAAAACAGATTGTAAATGTTCATGGCATACATTCCTTTCTGAAAAGTTTTCAAAACAGTGTTGAAATCACAACACTGTCTATATTATAATAAGGAATGTACTATGGAGCAACCATTGATGTTATGCGAAGTGTTGATATATCCACACTCAACGCATATTTGTCGATATATTCAGGAGGAAATTTATGAAGGCAAAGAACCTGAACGCTTCATCTGTAAAAACAAGAAACCTCATAAGAGATACTTTTGCAGAGCTGCTTTACGAAAAGAAAAATATTAACAAGATCACAGTGACAGAGCTGGTGCAGCGAGCGGACATTAACCGGAGCACTTTCTATTCTCACTATGATGATGTGCGGCACGTTGCGGAGGATATTAAAGCCGAAACACTGAAAGCCTTCTTTGAGAACAAAACCATATCCAATGTACATGACATTGAACCTTTCTTTGATGAGATTTATGCCTATATCAAGAAGAACGATTCCTTCTTCCGGTTGATCTTCATCTCAGATGAAGTGACGAATTTTGTGCGTCATCTGGGCAACATCTGTAAAGGACGAATTTACGAGGCAGTAAACAAAGACGACTCTATTCGTGATAAACACCTGCTTGAACTGGAAGTTTCTGCATTTTCGGACGGCATCGCCATGCAGTTTATCCGTTATTATCACAATGACTATAACGTGACGCTGGAGGAGATCATCGAGTGCGGTAAACTCTGGTGTAGAACGATGATCGAACGCCGATCAGAGAAGACCGTCATGTTAAAGGAATGAGGCTGCAGAAACAAAAACTCTTCCAAGCGGTATATGGGTTCAGTCTCATCCTCGGCTTCTGTCATCACCTTGTGCCGCAGATAGGTGTTCTCCACCTTCGTGACATTGGCGTCACGATCCAGAATTCCAGATCAGCTTAAATGGGCTGAATACATAGGTGTATCCATCGTGGCGCAGTTTTTGCTCTTTCCGCACGTTGAAGGTGAAGTACTGGAAGGAAACCTTCTTTCGGGAGTTGATTGCGTCATTCAGGGCTTCCATGATGTAATAGACTTTCTCGTTGTCTGCCTTGATGCGGTTCTCAACATCCACGTTTCTCACGAGCTTTTCTGTGTTGTGGAAACTCGTGAGAGAGCCGATCTTCTTGACTAATGCTGCGCTCTTTTCCTTTGGAATGAATCGGGCAGACTCAATGGCGTCAATCATTGTCTTGAGCTCCGGCAAATCGAAGCGACGACCGATCATATAATACCGTTTTTGCGTAGATGACTCTACGACAATCTCTACTCCGAGCTCCTGGAGAGCCTTGATATCGTCACCGACAGTGCCGCGTGAAGTGGAGATACCGTAGTCTTTGTCAAGTTGCTCCATGATTTGAACAATCGTCAAGTAA
>JBGUNV010000166.1:0-9403 GCA_045117595.1 Lachnospiraceae bacterium | reverse complement strand
CAAGACCTTCCATATCAGCAGGAATCTTGTCTGAATCAACGTAAGATACTTCAACAGGTCCGTCAATAGGATCAGGGAATGATTTTGCAATACCAGTATCTACCGGAAGAAGAAGTTTCTTGCCGAGCTTGTCAGCCTTAGCCATCATCTCTTTGCAGTAATCGATCTTCTCGTTATCAACGAGTGACTTACCGATCTCATAGCCCTTGGCCTTCAGGAATGTGAATGCCATACCGCCGCCGATGATGAGTGTGTCTGCCTTCTCAAGAAGATTGTCGATAACCTTGAGCTTATCTGCAACCTTGGCACCACCGAGGATCGCAACGAAGGGACGAACGGGATTTTCTACCGCATTACCGAGGAAGTCGATCTCCTTCTGCATCAGATATCCGACTGCGTTTGTGCCGCCCTTCTGGGTGATATACTTGGTAACTACTGCAACTGATGCATGTGCGCGGTGAGCCGAACCGAATGCATCACATACATAATCGTCAGCAAGATCTGCAAGTTCCTTTGCAAATGCTTCGCCTGCATCTTCGGGCTTGGTCTCTTCCTTGCCGCGGAAACGTGTATTCTGAAGAAGAACAACATCTCCGTCCTTCATATTGTTAACAGCTTCTGTAGCAGCTGCGCCTGTTACGTTATAGTCGCCCACAAATACAACGTCCTTGCCGAGCTTCTCTGACAGAGCCTTTGCAACGGGTGCAAGAGTTTCCTTCTCATTGGGGCCTTCCTTAACCTTGCCGAGGTGTGAGCAGAGGATGACCTTTGCGCCGTCCTTGATGAGCTTCTCGATCGTGGGAAGTGCTGCCCTGATCCTTGTATCATCAGTGATCTTGCCGTCCTTGAGCGGTACGTTGAAATCACATCTTACGAGTACTCTCTTGCCGCTTGCGTTGAAATCGTCAACGCTCTTCTTGTTAAGTGCCATGATTTTTCCTCCTGTTAACCATGATTATTTGTGCACGGGTGGCCGCAGGGATGCCACAAAGCGAGTTCCGCAGACGCGAAGCGTCGAGGACTGTTTGAGCGACTGGTGCCCTGTAGGACAGGCCCCGTGCATTATAGGGCTTGTAGTGGTAAAAAACCCCGGCCAGTAATGACCGGGGTTATGATTTTAATAAAGATCAGCCGAGCTCAGCGAAGTACTTGATTGTACGTACCATCTGTGATGTGTAGCTGTTCTCGTTGTCGTACCATGAAACAACCTGAACAAGGTTGTCAGCGCCAACCATTGTCTGTGTTGCATCAAAGATCGAACCGTATGTTGAGCCGATGATATCGCTTGATACGATCTCGTCCTCGTTGTATCCGAATGACTCTGATGAAGCAGCCTTCATAGCGGCATTGATCTCTTCCTTGGTAACACTCTTCTCTACTGTAGCAACAAGGATAGTTGTTGAACCTGTAGGGGTGGGAACACGCTGTGCGGAACCGATGAGCTTACCGTTGAGTTCAGGGATAACAAGGCCGATAGCCTTTGCAGCACCTGTTGAGTTGGGAACGATGTTGATAGCGCCTGCACGGCTTCTTCTGAGATCGCCCTTTCTCTGAGGTCCGTCAAGGATCATCTGATCGCCTGTGTATGCATGGATAGTGCTCATGATACCTGACTTGATCGTTGCAAGATCGTTAAGAGCCTTAGCCATGGGTGCAAGGCAGTTTGTTGTACATGAAGCTGCTGAAATGATCTTGTCATCCTTGGTAAGTGTTGTGTGGTTAACGTTGTAAACGATAGTAGGAAGATCGTTTCCTGCAGGAGCAGAGATAACTACCTTCTTGGCGCCGGCATTGATATGTGCCTGAGCCTTTTCCTTGGATGTATAGAAACCTGAGCACTCAAGAACTACGTCAACATCAAGTGCGCCCCAAGGACAGTTGTTTGCATCGGGCTCTTTGTAGATCTTCAGAGTCTTGCCGTCAACTGTGATGGAATCTTCACCGGCCGAAACCTTATCAGCGAGAGCATACTTACCCTGAGCGCTGTCATACTTAAGAAGATGAGCGAGCATCTTGGGTGTTGTAAGATCGTTGATAGCTACTACCTCGTAACCGGGAGCGCCGAACATCTGTCTGAATGCAAGACGACCGATACGACCAAAACCATTGATTGCAACTTTTACTGCCATGTGTAAATCCTCCTAAACATTAAATATTGTGATAAAGCGCAAAGCGCTCTAATTACCAGCACGTCTATTTTACACACATCAGAATGAAAATACAACACTTTTTTCTGATGCGTAAAACCCGCTTACAGACTGAATCTGTTGATTATATCATTAAGATCCGAAACGGCATCACGGCATTCATTGACCTTGTCCGCGCTGTTAAGCGATTCGGTTGCCATCTCGGTTGTACGGGTCGCGATATCTACAACACCGTGGCTCGTATCGGTCACGTTCGAATCTATACCGCTTATCGCTCCGGCGATCTTCTCGATGTCTGTATTGAGGCTTCCGATGCTGCTCCTGATCTCGTTCATGCTGTTTCCGAACGTATCCGCATCCTGTTTGTACTGGACACTGACCTTGCCGAACTCTTCGTAATCCGACAGAACGTTTGTCTCGAGGAACGAAGTTGTCTGTGTCAGGCACTCTGAGAGCTGTCCGACCGCAGAGTTTACTTCCTCGACTATGCTTCCGATATTCGTGACTGCTTCCGATGTCTGATTCGCGAGGTTACCGATCTCGGTTGCAACGACCGCAAATCCTCTTCCGGCTTCTCCCGCACGGGCCGCCTCGATCGAAGCATTGAGTGCAAGAAGCGAAGTCTGGGACGAAATGGCCATGATCGTTCCGGTAAGCTCATTGATCTTGTTAACTGCCTGCGATGCGACAATGGCTTTATCGGACTTGAGCTTAACAGTCTCATACATATCCATGGTCTTGCGGCTCGCGATCTGGGTAGTCGATGCAAGCTCATTGGCACGCTTCGATACCTCATCGGACATCCTGGCGCCTTCATCGGCAAGCATGTCGATATCACGTGCATTCTCCTGAACATGCGAAACATTCTGTGCTATCGTGGATGTTGTGGCCGCCGTCTCCTCCATGCCCGCTGCAAGTGTCTCCGTTGTTGCGGAGTTGTCTTCGCATATGGTTCCTACCTTATCTATTGTAGCCTGAAGCATATTGACGTTGGCATCGATACTCGTTCCGGCATGCGATATCATGGTGACCATATCCCTGAGGTTATCCCTCGTCTTGGCGAGCGCTCTCGCAATGCCGCCGATCTCATCAGTACGCCTTGCAAGTCTTTCCGACTCCGCATCTTCGGTAAAATCATAATTAGAGGTCTTGTTGATCATCGGAACAAGTCTTTCAAGAGCCTTCAGCATGAACTTCGTGAAGAACGCAACAAGTATGATCGCGATGACAAGACTTATTATACCTATGATGATGAGCATGAGCCTCATATGATCCACGCCTGACATCATCGCATCCCGGTCCGCCGTGACTATGACTATGTTACCGGCGTTCGTGAACGCATATCCCGCGACTTTCTGTGATCCCTTATATTCATATGTGCACGAACCGTCGGGTACTTCCCTGCCGGCTGCAAGATCCGCCACTATACTCTTGACCGCTGCATTCTCTACCGGCTGGCCGATCTTGTTGGGATCCTTGTGATAGAGCATGATGCCGTCAGGCGATACCATGTAAGCATATGACCCTTCCACGCCGTCAATGGTTATCTTGCCGAGGAGGATACCGTAATCTATCTTCATAAACTCATCATAATCGGCTGTGACGATCATAATGTTTCCCGATGATGTAAATGCATAGCCTGCAAGTTTTAACGCATCCTTGTATTCATACAGTACCGATCCGGGCTTTAACTTCTTGCCTGCCTTGAGGTCCTCTACGATACCCTCTCCCTGCCGGTTTCATTTTACGGGTACCATTTGTTTTCTGCGTCATTTTATAACCCTCCGTGTCGTCATAAGACGTTAAAATTTATTGATTATATCACATAATGGCAGTAATGTATTTTTTTATCATATCTTCTTGATTTTTGAATGCAATGTCATTATGCTCATATATTATGATCAACGCAGATATACATACACATACTACATTTTCCACCGACTGCGATACGCCGATGGAGGACCTTATAGGCGAAGCCATAAGGCAAAATCTTCATACGCTCTGCTTTACCGAGCACATGGACAAGGACTATCCCATATATCCGGACCGTGATCCGAATCTTCCGAGGGAATTCTGGCTCGACACTGAAGCGTACAGGGAAAAATTTCTGGAGATGAAGGATAAATACGAAGGAAAGATCCGCCTGTTATGGGGTGTTGAACTCGGATTCCAGCCGCATCTTGCCGGCTGGCTTACCAGTTATGTAAACCAGTATGACTTCGACTATATCATAGGCAGCGAGCACAACCCCGAAAACCGCGACCCGTACTATCCCGCTTTCTTTGAAGGCCGTACCGAAGAGGAAGCATATATCAGATACTTTGAGGAAACGCTTTTAAACCTTGAACTGTTCAATGATATAGATACGCTCGGTCATATGGACTATGTGGTAAGATACGGTCCGAACCAGAACAGATATTATTCTTATAGAAAGTATTCGAAATACATCGATCCGATACTTGAGCTCATCGTTGATAAAGGTATCGCACTGGAGGTAAATACCAAAGGACTCCTGTGCGGGCTCGGCGAGCCGAATCCGTGCCAGGATATAATCTTAAGATACAAGGAGATAGGCGGAAAGCTTATCACTGTAGGAAGTGACGCCCACCTTGCATCTCACCTTTGTTATGATTTTGAAAGGGTGGAAAGGCTGCTGCTTGAATGCGGCTATAGAGAATACGCTGTGTTTGAAAACAGGAAACCCGAGCTCTATCCTCTCGGATGAGCCTTCGCGTATACTTCCCTGATCTTGTTATGATTCATCGTCGCATAGATCTGCGTCGTTGATATATCCGAATGTCCGAGCATCTCCTGGACCGCGCGCAGGTCAGCGCCATTCTCCACAAGATGTGCGGCGAACGAGTGTCTCAGCGTATGCGGTGTGATGTCGGCTGTTATCTTTGCCTTCTTGGCATAATACTTTATGAGCTTCCAGAATCCCTGACGGCTCATCTTCTGCCCCGAGCAGTTCGCGAACAGTACCTTCGATGTCTGATCTTCCACGATAGCACTCCTGCCGCCGTCCAGATATCTGGTCAGTGCATGTTTTGCCTCGCGTCCGAAAGGGATCACACGTTCCTTGGATGCGTCCTTGCATGTAATGTAGCACATCTGCATGTTGACATCGGAAAGTTCAAGGCTTATCAGTTCCGAAACCCTGATACCCGTAGCATATAAAAGTTCAAGCATCGCCTTGTCCCTGATCTCCTTCGGAGTATCACCCTTCGGCTGTTCAAGAAGCCTTGTCACTTCGTCCATGGTCAGGATCTCGGGCATTTTTTTTTCTATCTTGGGGGCTTTTAATATGCCTGTGGGGTCCTTGGTGATGATACCCTCATTGGCACAATAATGAAAGAACGCCTTTGCCGAAGCGACCGACCTTGAAACCGTCGCTGCAGCAAACCCGCACTCGTTGAGATGTTCCACATACTTAGATAATGCCGTCTCGTCAACATCGGCAATATCCCTTATCCCGATGCTCTCAAAATAGTCGAGCATCTTAGTAAGGTCTCTCTTATATGAAAGTTCCGTGTTCAGGGATTTCTTCTTGACGTTATGTAAATAAGTTATGAATCCTTGAATAGCCTGTTCCATAAAAAATCTGCCTCGCTCGTTACATTATAAGCAGATTTTTTCATAAAATCAACCTTAAAATTCCTTGATTTTATCGCATTTACAGGACTTTTTTGTTCTTGACACAAGATATCGCTAAAACACTTTTCGGGCATTACTACATGTTGTGAAAAGTTTACAATAAATATTTTACATAATATGCCATCAGACCGGATATGGTCTTCGCATCCACGATCTTCCCTTCAAGGACCATATCCTTCAGCTCATCGATCGTAAAACACTGTACATCTATGAATTCATCATCATCGAGATGCTGCTGTGTCCTGGTGAGGTTATGCGCCACGTAAATGTCGATCTTCTCATTACAGAAGGCAACGGTCGTATACAGCGACAGCAGAAACTCCACGTCCTTCATATCGGCGTAATATCCGGTCTCCTCTTCAAGTTCACGGTGAGCAGCAACCTTTGTTGGCTCATCGGCACCGTTAAGCCCGCCCGCCGGTATCTCAAGCGTGTACTGGTCGATCGCGTTCCTGTACTGTCTGACCATGATTATCCTGCCGTCATCCATTACGGGGATGACCGCAGCCGCGCCCTTGTGCTTTATGAAATCAAAATTCTCCTCGGAACCGTCCGGTAGCTGCATGTGGTCCTGGTAGATGTCCACAATCGCTCCGTTATGTATCAGTGTCCGTCCTATCCTCTCAGGTCGAAGTTCCATTTTTCTCCTTCTCGTGAAGATCACCAGCTCTTCGGAATCAGCCAACGCCCAAGAGCCGGTGCTTCATGTTTAACTGTCATCTGTTGATCATCATCTCCGGCATCATCAGCCGAGAAGCTTACGTACGCTCGCGATCCTGACGCAAAGCGTGAAAATATCCATCGCCTGGGATAGTTCTTCTATCGGCGGGAATGTCGGCGCGATCCTGATGTTTGAATCCCCGGGATCCTTTTTGTACGGATATGTCGCTCCGGCCCCGGTCATCGTAACGCCGGCTTCCTTGCACATCGAAACGACCGTTCCGGCGCATCCGGGCAGTGTATTAAACGATACGAAATAGCCGCCGACAGGATTGGACCATGTACCTATCCCGAGACCGCCGAGCTCCTCGTTAAGTTTTTTCTGAACGAGTTCAAACTTCGGTCGAAGTATCGCCGCATGTTTCTTCATATGAGCCTTCATCCCGTTTATGTCCTTGAAATAGCGGACATGACGCAGCTGGTTGAGCTTGTCGGGGCCTATAGTCTGGATCGTGATCACACTCCTGATGTAATCCAGGTTCTTCCTGCTCGTTCCGAGGGCAGCCAGCCCGCTTCCGGGGAATGTGACCTTCGATGTGGAACAGAACTTGTATACCATGTCGGGATTGCCGGCCTTCTCGCACGCGTTGAGTATCTCTATGAGCTTATCCTGCCTGTCATCGTACAGATGATGGATGCAGTAGGCATTATCCCAGAAGATCCTGAAATCCTCTGCCGCAGGCTTCAGGTTTGCAAAGCGTCTTACCGTTTCATCGGAATATGTTATTCCGCCGGGATTGCTGTACTTCGGAACACACCATATACCCTTGACGGCAGGATCGTTGTTCACGTATTTTTCAACAAGATCCATATCGGGGCCTTCATCGGTCATGGGGATGTTGATCATCTCGATTCCGAACTGCTCCGTTATGGCAAAATGCCTGTCATACCCGGGTACCGGGCACAGGAACTTAACCTTGTCAAGCCTGCACCACGGGGTGGATCCGCAGACACCGAGTATCATCGATCTTGCGACCGTATCATACATTACGTTCAGGCTCGAATTACCGAATACGATGACGTTCTCGTCACTGATCTCCATCATAGCACCCATGAGTCTCCTCGCTTCATGTATTCCGGTCAGCTCGCCGTAGTTACGGCAGTCCGTTCCCTCCTCGGATATGAACTCGGAATCCGGAAAAAGTATCCCGAAGAAATCAGCTTCCATATCAAGCTGTTCTGCCGAAGGAAGGCCTCTTGCCATGTTGAGTTTCAGTCCTCTCGCCTTCATGTCTTCATACCGGAGGAACAGCTTCTGTTCAAGTTCAATAAGTTCGGTTCTGGTAAGTTCACTGTACTGTTTCATATCCGTCTCCTGTCTGCCTGTAGTAAGAGCGCGCCATATTTTTCGGTTTATTATATATTATGAAACTTCCATGTACAAGTATTAAATGAAGGGGTTGAACGATGGTATCTAATATGCTATATTAGATGTGGTAGCGGTGAATATTATTTACAGAAAGGAATCCGTATGAGCGAATCAGTATCAAGGCTTCGTCAGCCGAGAACCAAACTCCGTGACAGAATACTTCCCGACTACACAAAAGGCGAGGAGATCTTTAACATGGTCAGCCACATCGTGGGCGGAGCACTCGGTATCGCCGCCCTTGTGCTGTGCGTGGTCAGGTCAGCCATAAAAGGTGACGCATACGGTGTTGTCTCCTCATCGATCTACGGTTCTTCGCTCATTGTACTGTATACGATAAGCAGTGTTTATCACGGGCTTCACAGAAATATGGGAAAAAAGGTCCTGCAGGTGATCGACCACTGCACGATCTACTATCTCATCGGCGGATCATATACGGTGATAATGCTTACGGGTGTCCGCAGAACACATCCGGGATGGGCCTGGACGATCTTCGGGATTGTATGGGGGCTGTCTGCTGCGGCTGCTGTCTTTACCGCGATCGATCATAACAAATACCAGAAGCTGTCCATGATTTGCTATATCGCGATCGGCTGGTGTATCGTCATCGCAGTAAAGCCCACGGTCGATGCTCTCGGCTGGGCTCCTATCCTGTGGATACTCGGGGGCGGGGTTTCATACACGATCGGTGCCGTGCTGTACAGTATAGGTAAAAAAAGAGGAAAACGGTACATGCACTCCGTCTTCCATCTGTTTGTCCTTGCCGGATCGATATTGCAGTTCTTTGCGATATATCTGTATATTCTGTGAAGATGGTGACAAAGGGGACGGTTCTTTTTGACAACTTTTCAAGCGAACCGGCAGTGTATCAAAGCTGCTTAAAAAAGTTGTCAAAAAGAACCGTCCCCTTTGTCACCTGTCACCTACAGCAGCAGTTCACACCTCAGATCCTTCGGCAGCAATCCCTGGAAGAAGTCACCGTCAACCGGGCTTCCGACCACGCTTCCGTAGTGTGTCGGGATCACAACCTTCGGGTCGATACGGATCGCCAGTTTTGCAGCTTCCGAGGCGTCCATTGTATAAGTACCGCCAATAGGCAGAAAAGCCACATCGCATCTTATGTCCCTTATCTCAGGGATCGCATCGGTATCTCCGGATACGTAAAACCTCTCGGCATCGAGCGTCACCATATATCCGACCCATCCGTACCTTTTAATATGGAAAGGTTTTCCCAGATTGTAGGCAGGAAATACTTCGACGAGCAGTCTTGATATCTCTCGTTTTTCCCCGGGTCTTACTGTGATTATATGGTTTCCCGGAACCGTTATGATGCCTCCGGTCAGATTGGACATCGTCGAGGGGATCACAACATATCCGTCATAGGCCACGACACGGTTTATATCATCAGGCGAGAAGTGGTCGTAATGCTCATGTGTTATAAATACGAGTTCCCCGTCATGAGGCTCGCCTTCTATCTGCCACGGATCAAAATAAAGCGTCCTGGATCCGCGTATCC
>JBGUNV010000165.1:0-11729 GCA_045117595.1 Lachnospiraceae bacterium | reverse complement strand
GCTGAAAAAGACCGGACGTAAACAGACGATAAGACGTGTATTGTCATTCCTTGCAAAATATCGTATCAGGATAATATTATCCATCTGTCTGTCTGCCGTATCGGTCATATTCACATTGCTTGTCCCGATACGAATAGGTAACGCCATCGATGCGCTGGACGGCTCAGGGGACGTGTCGGCACCGTTAAGGAGCGCAGTGATATTTGCCATGATCGTCGGAATATCACAGTTTATCATGAACATGATAAATAATGCGATAACATTTTCTACCGTCAGAGATATCAGGAATGCTGCTATCGAAAAAATTGAGCATCTTCCGCTTAAGTACATTGATACACACTCCCGGGGAGACATAGTCAGTCGTGTTGTAGCGGATGCGGATCAGTTTGCGGAAGGACTTCTTCTCGGGTTCGCTCAGGCATTCACGGGGATAATGACGATCATCGGTACTTTGTGGTATATGCTGTCAATGAATGTTTTGATAACACTCGTTGTTGTATTTATCACCCCTTTATCGATATTTATAGCCAGATTCATTTCATCAAGAACTTATTCCATGTTCAAAAAACAGAGCAATGACCGCGGACTTGCTACGGGTCTTATAGATGAGATGATCGGTAATGAGAAGGTCGTCAAGGCATTTTCCAGGGAAAAAGAGGTTCTTACGAGGTTTGACAGATTAAATGATAATCTGGCCGCATCATCATTAAAGGCGATTTTCTATTCCTCGCTCACGAATCCATCGACAAGATTTGTAAACGCTCTTGTTTATGCGCTGGTGGCACTGTCCGGAGCATTTTTCTGTATCGGTTGGGGAAGTTCGGTATCAGGTACTGTAACGGTCGGAACTCTTACGATATTTCTGGCATATGCAAATCAGTATACAAAACCGTTTAACGAGATATCATCGGTGATATCGGAACTTCAGAATGCACTTGCCTGCGCCGCAAGGGTATTTGAGATACTTGATGAGACGACAGAGCCCGACGACAGTGATGCTCTCGAGGTTAAGGATCTGACCGGAAATGTAAGGGTAAGCGGCGTTGATTTTTCATATGATCCGGGCAGGGAACTTATCAAAGATCTGAATATTGATGTAAGTGCCGGATCGAGGGTGGCTATAGTGGGTCCGACGGGATGCGGTAAGACGACCATCATAAACCTTCTGATGAGATTCTATGACGTTGACAGTGGGACGATCAGCGTTGACGGTGGTGATATAAGGTCATATACACGCAGGAGCCTCAGAAGATCGTACGGCATGGTACTACAGGATACCTGGCTTCGTCAGGGGACCATAATGGACAATATTCTCATGGCCAAGCCCGACGCGACCGCGGAAGAGGTAAAGGAAGCTGCAATAGCGACACATGCCCATGGATTTATAAGAAGACTTGAAAAAGGATATGATACTGTGATCGGAGAAGACGGAGAAGGTCTTTCTGCAGGACAGAAGCAGCTTCTGTGTATAACCAGGGTAATGCTCAATCCGCCTCCGATGCTCATACTGGACGAGGCTACAAGTTCGATAGATACAAGGACGGAGATGAAGATCCAGAGCGCTTTTGAAAAGCTCATGAAAGGGCGGACAAGCTTTATTGTCGCTCACAGACTGCAGACTGTTAAGGGTGCTGATATGATCCTTGTCATGCGTGACGGTAAGATCATTGAACAGGGAAACCATGAAACTCTCATGGAAAGGGACGGATTCTACAGGAAACTGTATACGGCCGGGCTTGCGGAAGAAAAGGAAGAGTGTCTTGATGCAGGTTAACTGTGAAACATGTGCCAATTACATATATGATGAGGAGTACGAAGAATACTACTGTCAGATGGATCTTGATGAAGATGAATACGGAAGGATAGCATTTGAATCGGAGTATAAATGCCCGTATTACCGCTTCGGGAATGAATATGAGGTCGTATGGAAGCAGATATAAAAGTTTTTGATACTGTTGACAGTACAAATACCGTGCTTGAGGAGATGGCCGAAGAAGGTGCCCGTGAAGGGACGTGTGTAGTGGCTTTTTGCCAGAGAGCAGGGCAGGGAAGGAGCGGCAGAAGTTTCTATTCCCCACCCGGCGGCAATCTGTATATGAGCCTTCTGTTAAGACCGAAGAATATCGAATTGTTCAACATGATAACGGTAATCGCAGCTGTGGCGACCGTTCATGCCATAAAGGATATTCTGGGCGTGGGCTGTAATATCAAATGGGTAAATGATATATACAGGGATGGCAGAAAGGTCTGCGGTATTGTTGCAAAGGCTGCAAATCTGGGCTGTGATGATGAATATGTCATTCTCGGTATCGGGATCAATATTTATGAAAGTGATGATATCCCGGCAGATATTGTGGGCCGTTACGGAAGTGTTATGGGAGCCGGATGTGATATGCCGGACGATATGGCGCGCCAACAGGCTGTAAGGCTTTCGGGCTCGATCATAGATCATATTTCATATTATTACGATACAAAAAAACTGACCGAGGCTGTTGAAGATTACAGAAAAGTGGATTTTGTAACAGGCAGGACGGTTGAATATTTAAGCGGCAATAAAACCTTTACGGCCAAGGCGGCGGGTATAGCTGATGATGGCGGTATCATCCTTGAAACAGACGGCGTAAGGAAGACATTCAGGGACGGTGAGATCAGGATCCGGCTTTGCGATATGTAATCTTGCGCATTTACCGATGAAAGTTTATAATAAATCATTGTTTTTTGATAAGGAGCGATATTTATGGCCAACAGACTGTTTCAAGCATCGGACGGGATAGAAGAGGATGCCGCTCTTGAGATCTATGACGGGGATTATACATTTTACAAACTTGTATTGGAGACATTTCAAAAAGAGATAGTAAAAACAGTCGACGGAATGCAGAAAACCTTTGCTGCGGCTGATGTTGAGAATTACCGTATTCTTGTTCACGGACTTAAGGGTTCGGGAGCAAGTGCAGGTGCAAAACATCTTGTGGAACTTGCCACCGAGTCTAATGCGCTGATAAAAGAAGGCAGATGGCCGGAAGCCGCAAAATATCATGAACCGATGATCAGCGAGCTGGAAAGACTGATACAGCTGATACCTGAAAGACTGGCCGAACATAAATGAGCAGGAAAGCGGAACGGAGCGTAGGAAAATGAGCATCATTATACCCGACGGATATAAGAGTCCGTCATCTGTCAAGGAAACCGAGATAGCGATCAAGGAAGTTAAAGACTATTTTGAGAGGATGCTGGCCAAACAGCTGAACCTTACCAGAGTCTCAGCGCCGTTGTTCGTTAAACCGTCATCAGGTCTGAACGATAACTTAAACGGTGTTGAACGTCCTGTCAGATTCGGTATCAGAGAAAGAGATGACGAGGAAGTAGAGATAGTTCATTCTCTGGCAAAGTGGAAGAGAAAGGCTCTTCGTGATTACGGGTTTAAGACGGGCGAAGGGCTGTATACGGATATGACTGCAATACGCCGGGATGAAGATACGGATAATCTCCATTCGTTGTACGTGGATCAGTGGGACTGGGAACTGATCATAAACAAAAAGGACAGAACGGTATCAACGCTGAAATCCATCGTAAAGAAAGTATATGAGGCGCTTAAAAATACCGAGATCTTCATTAATTCCAGACACCCCGAGATCAAGTGCATATTGCCTGAAAACATAAAGTTCATAACAACACAGGAACTTCTTGACAAATGGCCGGATCTGACCCCCCGAGAGCGTGAGAGCGAGGCGGCCAGAAAATACGGGGCGATATTCCTGATGCAGATAGGAGATGTTCTCTCGGATGGAAAGCCTCATGACGGCAGAGCTCCGGACTATGATGACTGGGCGCTTAACGGTGATATAATCGTTTATTATCCGGTACTTGATATGGGACTTGAACTGTCATCCATGGGTATAAGAGTTGATGAGGATTCGCTTAAGGCACAGCTTAAAAAGGCTAAGTGTACCGACAGGAGCAAACTTCCGTTTCATAAGGCGGTACTTGAGGGAAAACTCCCGTATACCGCAGGTGGCGGTATAGGGCAGTCCCGGATATGCATGTTCTTTTTAAGAAGGGCACATATAGGGGAAGTACAAAGTTCAATATGGCTTGACAGTGATGTAAAGGCTGCACAAAAGGCCGGGATCAGTCTGTTATAAATCATTACAGGAGATAATATGAGACAGTTTACTTCAAAAGAATTAAGGAACACATGGAAAGAATTTTATAAGGAAAGAGGGCATGTTGATGTTGGCGCTGTGTCACTCGTGTCAGACGGATCCACAGGTGTAATGTTCAATGTGGCCGGAATGCAGCCGCTGATGCCGTATCTTCTCGGGCAGAAACATCCCATGGGTACGCGACTGTGTAATGTTCAGGGATGCGTTCGTACAAATGATATCGATTCCGTCGGCGACAGGTCTCATGTAACCTTTTTTGAGATGATGGGAAGCTGGAGTCTCGGTGATTACTTCAAAGAGGATCGGTGTAAATGGAGCTATGAGCTTCTGACTGAAGTGTTCGGATTTGACAGCGATCATCTTGCAGCCACCGTATTTGCGGGTGATGAGAATGCTCCGAGAGACGAAGAAGGAGCAAAATGCCGTATCGATTCGGGATTCAAGCCGGAAAACATCTATTATCTGCCGGCAGAGGATAACTGGTGGGGACTTGAATATGGTCCTTGCGGTCCGGATTCGGAGATGTTTTATATCGCCGACGTTCCCGACTGCGGCCCTGATTGCGGCCCGGGATGCTCATGCGGCAAATATACGGAACTTGGTAATGATGTGTTCATGCAGTATGAAAAACACCGTGACGGACATCTGACGCCTCTTAAGGACAGGAACGTTGACACGGGATGGGGGCTTGAGAGAAACCTTGCCTTTTTGAACGGGACAAAAGATGTATATCAGACCGATCTGTTTGCGGAAGTCATAGAATACATTGAGAAGGCTTCGCAAGTCAGATATGATTCGGATGAAGTAAAAACCCGTTCGATGCGTGTCCTTGCCGATCATATGCGCACATCTGTCATGCTGATCGGAGATGAGGCAAGACTTGTACCTGCAAACGGCGGTCCCGGATATGTGCTCAGAAGACTTATCAGACGTGCCGTACGTCATGGAAGAATACTGTCACTTACGGCAGAAGATCTTATCAGTATCGCTCAGATATTTATTGACAGGGTATATTCCGATTCATATCCCAACCTTACAGCAAACAGGGAATTTGTTCTCAGGGAACTTCGGAAGGAAATAGACCGTTTTACCGCAACACTTGAAAACGGTATGAAGGAATTTGTGAAGATAATGTCCTCAAAAGAGGGTACAGAAGATAAGGTCATATCGGGACGTGATGCATTTTATCTGTATGATACGTTCGGATTTCCGCTTGAACTCACATGTGAGATGGCATCTGAAAACGGTCTCGGTGTCGATGAAAAAGGTTTTGACGAGGCCATGGAGGAGCAGAAGCAGAAAGCGAGAGACAACGCCAGCTTTTCTCTTAAGACCGGTGCAGGAGACACAGGCGTATTTGACGGACTTGACAGCAGTATAACAACTCTGTTTACGGGGTATGAGAAGATAACAGACAAAGGCAGAGTTGTGGCGATAGCAACAGATTCACTTACAGACAGTGTTTCGGCAGGTACCGAGTGTGTGATCGTAACCGATAAGACTCCGTTCTATGCTACCATGGGCGGTCAGAAGGGTGATTTCGGTGTCATTTCGGGGAATGGCCTGTTTGTTGTAAACGATACCGTGAAACTTTCCGGAGACCGTGTCGGACATGTGGGAGTTGTTAAGGAAGGTACATTCAGTGTAAATGATGAAGTTGAGCTGTGTGTTGACCCTTTAAACAGGAAAAATACATGCAGGAACCATTCGGCGACCCATCTTCTCCAGAAAGCCCTTCAGATCGTTCTCGGAGATGATGTCAAACAGCAGGGTTCATATCAGGACGGCGAACGGACAAGGTTTGATTTTTCGTTCGGACGGGCTCTGAGCGCGGATGAGATCGAAAAGGTGGAAGATCTGGTCAATGAAAAGATTATGGCAAATCTTCCCGTAGTTACGGACATAATGTCGGTTGATGAAGCAAAAAGGTCGGGGGCGATGGCACTGTTCGGTGAAAAATACGGAGATGTTGTCAGAGTCGTAAATATGGGTGACTTTTCAAAGGAGCTGTGTGGCGGTACTCATGTTACATCCACCGGTAATATACAATGCTTCAAGATAATATCCGAAGGCGGCATAGCAGCCGGTGTCAGAAGGATTGAGGGTATCACGGGCCTTTCCGTACTTAAATACTACAGGGATATGGAAAACAGTCTTAAGGAGGCCGCATCAGTTGTAAAGGCTACTCCGGCAACACTTACGGAAAGACTTGGAAAGATGAATGATGAGATAAAGAGTCTCGGTCATGAGCTGGAGCAGTTAAGATCAAAAGCGGCAAAGGAAGCGGTTGGCGATATTGCGGATAAGACAGTTGATGTAAAGGGAGTAAAACTTATCGCTACATCTGTACCTGATGCCGATATGAATGCCCTTCGTGATCTGGCCGACCAGATGAAGGCCAAAACGCCGGACGGTGTATTTGTGCTCTGTTCGGAAAAGGACCGGAAGGTCAACCTGGTTGTCATGGCTGCAGATAAAGCTGTTGAAATGGGAGCCCATGCCGGGAATCTGATCAAGAAGCTCGCACCCATGGTAGGTGGTGGTGGCGGAGGAAGACCTAATATGGCTCAGGCAGGAGGAAAGGACCCGTCGGGAATTGACAAAATGCTTGAATCGGCCGCATCGCTGCTCGAAGAAATGATATAACCGGTATTTTTTTCTTGACTTATATGTAATGTTGTGATTATAATTTACCAGTATTTAAATCCCGAAAGCCTATAGATTACGGCTTGGAAGAGGGGAGGGTTGTTAGATGGCTGAAGTCATAGTAAAAGAGAATGAGAGTCTGGACAGTGCGCTTCGTCGTTTTAAGAGAAGCTGTGCCAAGGCGGGTATCCAGCAGGAGATCCGTAAGCGTGAGCATTACGAGAAGCCCAGCGTTAAGCGTAAGAAGAAGTCGGAAGCTGCCAGAAAAAGAAAGTATAACTGATCTTTACCCCGGATTTTCCGGGGTTTTTCTTTTTTTTGCTTATCTTTTTGAAATTTGTCTTTTTTTATTTGCGATACCGTGCTATAATACCATATGTTGTATGTGCCCCGACCGGCACAACTAAATAATGCGATACCGGTCAGGTGAATTCGTTGATATATGCAGTGATCGCCGCGCTTATAGTTATCACGGTTGTTTTCGTATACCGGGAAAGCAGCGGATATAACATAGTAAAATATGATGTGGAAACGGACAAGGAAACAGGTGGCCCGGTTCATTTTGTTATGCTCTCGGATCTTCACGACACGGATGTATCCGGAGACGGCAACAAAAAACTGCTTGAATCCATAAGGCAGCTTGATCCCTCTTTCGTGATCCTTGCCGGTGATATGATAACGAGTTATCTGTCGACACCTGGGGATTCGCATGTGGCGTATTCGTTTCTAAAGGAGCTGGCGGGTATCTGTAATGTATATTACGGACTCGGTAATCATGAGCAACGTTACCGGGAAGAACCTGAAAAGTTCAACGGACGATTCAGTGAACTGGAAAATACCGTAAGGGAATACGGGATCGAGTTCCTGTCGGACGGATACAGTGATACGGCGGGTAATAATATACGGATATACGGTTATGACATACCGATACGTTATTACAAAAGAGCGGTAACCCGCGCGCTTCCCGAAGGGATCATTAAGGAGACGTTGGGAGATACAGACAGCAGTAAATATAATATCCTGATCGCTCACAGTCCGGATTTTTTTGACGAATATGTAAGGTTTCATCCTGATCTTGTCCTGTCCGGACATCTGCACGGCGGGATAGTGGCTCTGCCGGGGATAGGAGGATTGCTGTCACCCCAGCTGAAACTTTTTCCCAAATACGATTGTGGTAAGTTTGATCAGGATTCCACGACCATGATCGTAAGCCGCGGGATAGGGTGGCATTCGATACCGATCAGGATATTCAACAAGGCAGAGATAGTATCCGTTACAATACACGGTGCCTAAGATATAAATACTCAGGGGAGAAAACAATGGCTATCAATGTAAAACTTGAAAAATTCGAAGGACCTCTGGATCTGCTCCTTCATCTGATCGAGAAGAATAAGGTTGATATATATGATATACCCATAGCGCTTATCACGGACCAGTATCTCGATTATCTGAAAAAGATGGAGATAGAAGATCTTAACATCATGAGCGAGTTTATCGTTATGGCTGCAACGCTCCTTGATATTAAGGCCAAGATGCTCCTGCCCGCGGAGGTTAATGAGGACGGTGAAGAGGAAGATCCGAGAGCCGAACTTGTTGAGAAGCTTATAGAATACAAGATGTACAAATATATGTCATTTGAGCTTAAGGACAGACAGATCGACGCCGTCAGAAATGTGTACAAGAGTGCGACGTTACCCCGTGAGGTACTCGAATATGTAGAACCGATAGACTATGAGAAGCTTGTCGGCGATGTCGATCTTACGAAGCTCAATGAGATATTCAGATCAGTGGTCCGCAAGCAGAAGGACAAGATCGATCCGGTCAGGAGTTCCTTCGGAAACATTAAAAAGGATGAGATCAATCTGGAAGAGAAGCAGCTGTATATCGAGATGTATGTAAGGACACACAAGAAGTTTTCCTTCCGTGCGCTGCTTGAAGAACAGCCCACCAAAATGGAGATAGTCGTTACATTCCTCGTGATGCTTGAGATGATGAAGGTCGGAAAGATCAGGATCGTGCAGGAGAATCTGTTTGACGATATCATGATCACAACGGTTGCGGCATGACCTCTTTTATATAATTATATAAGGTGTCGGCACATATATTTACTCGCAAACTCGCTCTCGCTCATGTTCGGTGCGTAGCGGTACATAAGCCGGCACAGTACGCCGGCTAAGTACCGACGCATTCACACGGTTTGCTCGTAAACATATTTGCCGCCACCGTTTGCATAACAGTAAATAAGAGGTTTATAAAAGAGAACATGAAGAAGGATTTTGAGGAATCGTTCAAAGAAAATATTGATGAAATGGATCTGGCTGAAGAGAAGGCAGAAGAGGAGCCCGGGGTAGTTAAGGCTGAGCATCCTGAAGCTGCCATATCTGCGATCCTGTTTGCCATGGGTGATTCCGTGGAGATCAAAAAGCTTTCCGAGGCTACGGGATATGATGAGGATGAAGTCCGCGAGATCATTGCGAAGATGAAAAAGCGCTTTGAGAACAACAAGGACTTCGGTCTTACGATAGTTGAACTTGAAGACAGTGTCCAGATGTGTTCCAAAACGGAGATGTACGAATACCTGATAAAGGTTGCCAAGATCCCGAAGAACATGCATCTGTCGGATACAGCCCTTGAAACACTCTCGATAATAGCTTACAAACAGCCTGTAACGAGAGCCGAGATAGAGAAGATCAGAGGAGTTTCATGCGACCATCCGATAAACAGACTGCTTGAATTCGGCCTGATCACGGAACTGGGAAGACTGAACGCGCCCGGAAGACCGCTGCTTTTCGGGACAACAGAAGAGTTCCTCAGAAGTTTCGGAGTCAAATCGATCGATGACCTTCCCGATATAGCGCCGGACAGGCTTGAGGAGTTCAAGAAAGAAGCGGCTGAGGAAATACAGTTAAAACTTGATATTTAAACAGGACCTTCGGGTCCTTTTTTTTATCCTTTTTCTTTTTATTTTCTGCTTTGAAAAAATCATTTCCTATGTTAAAATATCAAAAGTATGTAAATTTGCGTTATTTAATATATTTATATGGAGGTTTCGCAATGAGTAATTCTTCACTTGCAAGCAAGCGGATAACAAGTTTGCTTGATGAAAACAGTTTCGTTGAGATCGGCGCGCTCGTTTCCGCCCGCGCGACTGATTTTAACATGGAACCTAAGGAAGCGGTTGCTGATGGCGTTGTAACCGGATACGGTCTTATCGATGGAAGACTCGTTTACGTTTACAGTCAGGATTCATCCGTGCTCGGCGGTTCTGTCGGTGAGATGCATGCCAGAAAGATTGTCAATCTTTACAAACTTGCTCTCAAGGTCGGGGCTCCCGTTATCGGTCTTATTGATTCAGCCGGCCTCAGATTAAATGAATCATTTGATGCTCTTTCGGCTTTCGGAAGAATATATAAGGCTCAGGCCATGGCAAGCGGTGTGATCCCTCAGATCAGTGCCATCTTCGGAAAGTGCGGCGGAGGCCTTGCCGTTGCCTGCAAGATGAGTGATTTCACATTTATGGAATCAGGTAAGGCAAAGCTTTTTGTTAATTCTCCGAATGCGCTGGCAGGAAATTATGAGGAGAAATGTGATACGGGTTCAGCCACATTCCAGGCCGATGAAGCCGGAAATGTTGATATCGTTGCAAGCGAAGATGAGATATATGGAGAGATAAGAAGTTTTATTTCACTGCTTCCTTCAAATAACGATGAATTCGGTGCTGTTTCGGATTGTACGGACGATCTTAACCGCGCGGTCGAAGAGATAAGCGGATGTGTCGGAGATACATCGGTTGCACTTTCGCTGATCGCTGATGATAATTCATATTTTGAGATCAAGTCGGGATTCGGTAAAGAGATCACGACCGGATTTATCAGACTTAACGGACAGACAGTAGGCTGTGTTGCCAACAGAAGCGAGATATATGATGATGAAAGCAACAAGGTCTGGGAGGGCGACAGTGCACTTACTGTTGACGCCGTTTCAAAGGCTGCGGATTTTGTCAGCTTCTGCGATTCATTTGATATTCCCGTTCTGACACTTACAAACGTTACGGGTTATGCTTCGGATATCTGCTGCGAAAAGAAGATCGCAAAGGCCGCAGCGGGACTTGCATATGCTTTTGCAAATGCAACAGTACCGAAGGTTAATGTTGTTATCGGTAAAGCATTCGGTACGGCAGGTATCGTTATGAACTCTAAAGCACTCGGTGCGGATATCACGATGGCCTGGGACAGCGCCAAGATCGGAATGATGGATGCCAAGCTTGCGGCTGCAGTCATTTACGACGGCAAGGGTGCTGATGCCGTATCTGATGGCGCTAAGGAGTTTGATGAACTGCAGAACAGTATCGGTTCGGCAGCAAGACGCGGTTATGTAGATCAGATAATCGCACCGGAAGATACAAGGAAATATGTAATAGGCGCATTTGAAATGCTTTATACAAAAAGAGAGGACAGACCTGCCAAAAAGCACGGAACGGTTTAGAAAGGATTAGGTACGTAATATGAAAAAGGTTAAACTGATATTATGTTTTGCTGCCTGCATCCTCTGCCTTGCCGCCTGTAACGGACAAAAAGCCAAGACTCTCGATCCGGAGATTGCAACTACTCTTGAGCAGACAACGAGTGATCTCGTTACGGAGTTCCTGGCAGCGCTGGATGATCAGCAGTCCGCGCAGATCTCCGAACAGGGGCCTGAATATCTGGAATATGTGATCACAAATTATTTCGGAGTCAAGGCAAACGGAAACGGAATGGTCAATGCACTCAGTTCATGGAACAGTGCAAAGCCCGATCTGGGTGATTTTGTTTCCATAACCGGTATGAATGCGGAGTATGATGACTCGGGCAGGAATATAGTAGTCACACTTGATGTGGTCGGCTCCAAGAAGACAGCCCAGGTTGAAGCGATATACAAGGA
>JBGUNV010000164.1:0-4464 GCA_045117595.1 Lachnospiraceae bacterium | reverse complement strand
GCCTGAATGTAAGCTTAACCATTCACCCATACAGAAATACACCGATTATAAATCGCGGCATTATTGTTCAGGGGCAGCCTGCATCGCATTTTGAAGCGCCTGTTGCTGGGCTGCTGCCGCCGCCGCCGCTGCTGCCGCTGCCGCATTCGGATCTGCCGCTGCTGCATTCGGATCTGCTGCCGCTGCTGCTGCCGCTGCCGCCGCTGCCGCATTCGGATCAAGTGCCGCCGCGTTTGGATCGAGAGGATTCGCTCCCGGAACAAGGCCGGGAACAAGTCCCGCCGCCTGCATCTGTATCAGATTGAAGTAATCCTGGGCAGAAACACCGTTGATCGTACTGTGTTCACAGAATCCCTCTGCCGTTGCCTCACCCTGGTATGCATACGGACAGGTACTCGTAGCCTTCTGTCCCGTCATCGCGCAGACAAGTCCCGTATCAAACACACTTCCGTAATGGTTATTACACGGTTCCTTCGGAACAGTACCCTCCGCAAAATATTCCGTGATCGCCGAGCCGTCCGCACGGCATATATCAGTCGCAAGTCCGCCCGTCCTCTTACATACGGTTGCGGTAGTAATGCCCTCAGGCATAGTGAACGACTTGTATTCCTTACCTTCATGAAGCCGTCCCATAATGGCCTTCCACATGAGCTTCGAGGTGTTGGTCTCACCGCTTCCGTTCATATGAACGTTATTGTCATATCCGCTCCAGGTAACGCATGTATAATACGGAGTAAATCCCGAGAACCATACGTCGACGTTACTCGTTGTCGTACCGGTCTTTCCGGCTATCGCCATGTTACCGAAATTAACCTTGGCGCCGGTACCCTTTGTAACAACATCCTCCATCGCACTTGTTAATAGCCATGCAGTCGTATCCTTGAGCACTCTCCTTGTTTTCGGCGTGGCGGTATTGTCTATCAGTACATTTCCGTCATGATCGATTATCTTTGTATAGAACATCGGCTTGATGTACATTCCGCCGTTTGCTATCGTTGCAAATGCAGAGCACATTTCCAGATTTGTGATACCGTCCGTAAGTCCTCCGAGAGCAAGTGCCTGTGTGATATCAGACGAAATGCTTCCGTCTCTCTCGGTTCTCCTGTCAACAAGTGTCGTGAAACCGAAATTGAGAAGATAATCAAATCCGAGCTGAGGAGTTATCTCGGTGATCGTCTTGACCGCAACGATGTTCAGTGACTGCTCGATACCGTAACGATATGTACATATTCCCTTATAGCCCTTGTACCAGTTCTTGACCGGACGTCCGTTTGCATAGTTGTATGGCTCATCGACCTGGGTCGATGCAAGTGATTTTCCGGCCGCATCCAGCGCCGGGGCATATGCTGCCAGAACCTTGAAACATGATCCGGGCTGTCGTTTCGTATCGGTTGCGCGGTTAAGCGTAAGGGATGCTTTCTTGGCACCTCTTCCCCCGACTATGGCCTTGACCTCTCCGGTGGACTGGTCGATTATCGAGACCGAACACTGGGGCTGCGGTGCAAGCGATACAGACTCGGTGATAAACGTGTATCCGGGCTTTTCAACATCCTGTTTGAACTCTTCTATAGCCGCATACGCATCCTCTTCCGTATCGAAAATACAGTTGAACTTGCTGCCGCGTTTTTCCTTGAAATGCTGCTCGAAATACTGTGTGGAAAAATTAACGGCATCATTTTCGGAATCAGTATAGGAAACTTCGTACTTGAGGTAATATCTCGTTGTGGGGGGATAATTCTCCTCGTTGGCAAACTCCTCATCACAGATCTTCTGGATGTTCGGGTCCTGCGTTGTGAAGATCGAAAGACCTCCGCTGTAGAGGGCATTGTATGCCTGCGTATACGAATACCCGAGGCTCTCCTGCAGATCGTTCAGAACCTGCTCGGTAAGTTCATCGACAAAATATGAGTAAATCGTCTTCTTTTCGACCTTTTCGTTTACAACCTGAATACGGGAATACACATCATCGGCCATGGCTTCATTGAACTGTACCTCGTTGATGTAGCCCTGCGCGAGCATCTTGCGCAGCACTTCTTCTCTTCTTTCCGCGTTATTCTCCGGATGCGATATCGGGTTCCATTTGGACGGGTTCTGCGTGATACAGGCAATTACCGCGCTCTCTGATATGTTCAGATCCTGCACGTTCTTACCGAAGTATCTCTGGGAGGCCGCCTGCACACCGAGTGTTCCCTGTCCGAGGTTTATGGTGTTCAGATAATTCTCAAGTATCTGGTCCTTGCTCATTACCTTTTCAAGCTGGACGGCGCAGTACTGCTCCTGGAATTTTCTCTTGAACTTGTCGATCATGCTGCTCTCTTCTGTCCATGACGTGAAAACATTGTTCTTGAGCAGCTGCTGGGTGATCGTGGATGCGCCCTGGTGAAGGTTACCCTTGAGAGCCTTGACACCCGCACGCATGATACCCTTTATATCGATACCGTTATGCGTGTAAAATCTCTCATCCTCTATAGCCACGAACGCATGTTGCATATCGAGTGGTATCTTATCGAGCTTCACATATACACGGTTGGAATTCTCAGCGATAAGCTTTGTTATCTGATTGCCTTCGTTATCATATACAGTGGTCGAGTATCCGGCCGGTGCAACGTCAACATTGGAAATATCGGGAGCCGTATCCACCACTCCCATGAACAGCCCGACGCCCGCACACAGTCCCGCGACACCGGCGACTATCACGGCAAACGTTACAAATATGAACAGAGTGACCCCACAGAATTTCCCCACCTTGGTAACGGGAGAATTCATGGCCTTCTGTCTTTTTTTGATCCCTCTTCGTCCGTAATTCATATATCTACCTCAAAAACGGTAATCTCAAAGCTCTATTTTAACAAATTACAGCGTGATCCGCAATTCATATGCCCAACCATCTGCCGTATCATACTTCTGGTACTCATCTAATATGTTGTCAAGTACCTCTGCAATAAACAGTTGTATATCCACCGGCAGCTCAACCTTTTTCGTGCCTGCAACCGTCAGCTTATATTCGCATTTTCTGGATGTCACATACCTGCTGTCCACGCTAAGCACGGCATTGTCACACTTAATGCTCTCAATCAGGGCGAGTAACCACAGGGAAAACGTAAGGTCAGCCATAGAAGATCTGGGGACCTCTCCGTAGAGGCAGCTTTTGACCTCTCCGACACTGACTCCGTCGTTTTTTCTGAGCGCATCGGTCATGTTATCATATATGATATTCTGCAGTTCCGACACCTTGAAGTAGGACGTCGTCTGCAGCCGCAGCATTTTATCGCACGATTTTTTTACGAAGTTATTATATACCTCGCCCATGTCCCGTCTTCGCAAAAAAGCTGCCAGTACTCTGTTGAAAAACGGCGCGATCTTGTTATAACTGTACTGTTGCTTGACAAGAGCCGCCTTGAGAGTTTCAAGTGTATCAGCAAATGCCTGCTGGTCATTTTTCAGCTCCTCTATCCTCCTGACCAGGTCGCGATGTATATGCGCCTCATCTATCGAAGCCTTCACGCCCTCTACGATATCCTCGATATTCCAGGGAGGCAGGAAAACCTTACGCACACAGTCTTCGTTTACGATCTTCGGTATATATTTTTCGTCCGTAAGATCCGTACATACATCAAGTATGACATCCGGATATTCCCGGGCACATTTACTGACAAAATCATGAACCTTCATATCCGGAATGAATCCATCGGTCAGTACCAGATAGAATTCTCTGGCATTCATAAGTTCAAACGCCTGGGCCGCCGAGGAGGCATGTATAAACTCAATACCCTCGTCATTGAACCTTCCCTTCAGATTGTCTGCGATGCTTTCATTCGCCTGAAGATACAAAATGCTCTTATCCACTAAGCGCACCCTCCTGTCAGCATTTGACATACATAGTGATTTTACCACATATTGTCACAAAAAAATACTATATATTGTGTAGTTATTGTGTTTTTGCTGTGTTGATATTGTGTTGTATTGCAACAACAGGGGACGGTTCAAAAAGAACCGATATCAGGGAAAAGATATTATTTCCTGATACCGGTTCTTATGATGACCCTTACTTTATTGCCGGAACGCTACAACTTTTATAGTTGAACGCCAAACATACTTATGAGTTTATTCATATCGATCTTTCCATCGGAGCCGAGCAATTCTCTTAGCTTAAACCCTGCCGGGATATGTATCACATAAGGCACCCCGCCATAGAGAACTGAAATTTCAAGCGTCACATCACCTCTGGTCTCAAGCGCATCAATGATACTTCTATTGATAAATGCGGCATCTCCAGTCGTAAGCTTAACTGTACCGCCATAAGGAGCATTTGCTATAGACGCTGTAACACCGGCTACATATGCTGTTTCACCAATTGTGGTGGGATCTGCCGTTACATATACCGGGGGTACGACAACTGCAGCTGATGCCGTAGCATTTGGATTGCTGTTCGAAAATGTTTCTTTTTCCTGTGGGGCGCTGTCA
>JBGUNV010000163.1:0-10126 GCA_045117595.1 Lachnospiraceae bacterium | reverse complement strand
AACAACATGGAGATCGTTCAGGGTATCACAGAGGCAGCAGGCGAACTCAAGAGTCCTGTCATCCTTCAGGTATCAAAGGGCGCTCGTGCTTATGCCAACCATACATATCTTGTAAAGCTTGTAGAGGCAGCAGTTGAGGAGAATCCTGAGATCCCTATAGCGCTTCACCTTGATCACGGTGATACTTTTGAATTGTGTAAGTCATGTATCGACGGCGGATTCACATCAGTCATGATCGATGCATCATCCAAGTCATTTGAGGATAATATCGCTCTTACGAAGCAGGTAGTTGAATATGCTCATGCAAACGGCGTTGTTGTTGAGGCTGAGCTCGGAACACTTGCAGGAATAGAGGATGAGGTAGTTGTAGAAGCAGGTAAGGAAAGCTATACAAGACCCGAGGAAGTTGAAGAGTTCGTTGACAAAACAGGATGTGATTCACTTGCAATCGCCATCGGAACCAGCCATGGCGCATACAAGTTCACGGCTGAGCAGTGTACGAGAAATGCCGACGGTATCCTCGTTCCGCCTCCGCTCCGTTTCGATGTTCTTGAAGAGTGCATCAAGAGACTTCCGGGATTCCCGATCGTCCTTCACGGATCATCATCGGTTCCCCAGGAGTTCGTAAAGATGGTCAACCAGTACGGCGGAAACATGCCCGATGCAGTAGGTATTCCTGAGGAGCAGCTGCGTAAGGCAGCTAAGCTTGCCGTATGTAAGATCAATATCGACTCAGATATCCGTCTTGCAATGACAGGTAATATCAGAAAGTACTTTGCAGAGCATCCGGATCACTTCGATCCCAGACAGTACTTAAAGCCCGCTCGTCAGGCCGTTAAGGACATGGTTGCTCATAAGATCGTGCACGTTCTCGGATCAGACGGCAAAGCCTGAGAAACAGAGTAAATTACTGATATCAGAAGCCGGCACAGACTGTGCCGGCTTTCTTTGTCATCATTGGTCTTTTGAGAAAAATTTGTGTTTGAAGGCGATATATACATCGATGAGAGCGAATACATATGTGCGCAGATAGAATACAAAACGTTCGCGCAGTGTGTAATGAAGGAAACGGTCTCCCTGCCTGAATGCCCTTATCTTGGCGGCAACGATCTTTTTCTGGCTGACGCGGCTCAGGCCTCCCGATTTTTGCCTGTATGCCGTTCCGTATCCGCCTGAGAAATAGAAGGGACATTTTGACAGAAGCTTTAATGACAGATCCCAGTCCTCGAACAGTTTCATATCATGAACATAACCGCCTACTTCCAGATACGCTTTAAGAGGAAAACATATATCCCTTGCGACATATATACCGATCGTCTGTGTTACGGTCCTGAAACGAAAATCCCGTTGCAGATCCTGTATCGTCAGGTCGCCTGTGACGTTGCCGTCCTCGTCCACTGCAACCGTCTGGGAAAAAGCACATGCGGGAACATCCGAGGCGTTTATCTTAGTCATCTCGCGTGAGAGTTTGGAGGAGTCATAAAGAAAATCATCCGAATCGAGAGTTGTGACATACTCTGAAGTACATGAACGGATCGCTGTATCCCTCGCTATGGACACACCCCTGTTCTCGTCCGGAAAAATAAGGCGTATCCTTTTATCCTTTTCGGCATAAGCGCGGAGTATGTCGCGGGAATCATCCGTAGAGCAGTCATCGTATATCACTATCTCCTCGAGCGGATAGTCCTGCGCAATCACGCTGTCAAGACATTGGGGAAGGTATCTGGAGTTGTTGTAATTGGGTATGACAACCGACAGAGTTTTCATGTGAACATTTTATCAGAGTTTGATTAGACAGGCAATTTATAGTATAATTTGTTATCTGTTTTGATAGTAAGGACGGGGTAAAATGAAACTTCTTGCCAAGTTTGATTACATATTCAGTACAAAACAGAAGATCCAGTCAATACTCCTGTGCATCGGGCTGTTCATCGGTGCGCTCATGGAACTTGCAGGGGTATCCCTTATAGCCGAACTGGTCAAGCTGATCGGAAATCCCGAGACCATACATTCGACCGGCTGGATGCAGCGCCTGTATGATCTTACCGGAGCAGATTCTGACAGATCGTTCTTCTTGTATGTTGTACTGATGCTCATCGGTGTATACGTGTTCAAGAACGTGTACCTGATCGTTATGAGCTATGTGAAGTATACTTTTATCTACAATAACCAGCTGAGGCTTTCGGGGCGTCTTATAGACTGTTATCTGAAGAAACCTTATACATACCATCTGGACAAGAATTCGGCAGAGATGATCCGTTCGATAATGCTTGATTCCGAGCGGTTTTTCCAGATGCTTCTTACAATGTTCTCGGTGTTCTCGGAAGTCATGGTATCTGCACTCCTGTGCATCTATCTGCTTATTGTCGACTGGATGATAACCGTTTCGGTAGTTTTGATACTGCTCGTGTTTTCGGGTTTGTATCTGCTGATATTCCACGGCCGCACCAAAAAGAACGGCAAGATATCACAGTACAATGACGGTAAGATGCACCAGGCGATCAATCAGGCACTCGGAGCGGTCAAGGATATCAAGATACTTCACAGAGAGAAATACTTCGTAAATGCGTTTACCAGGCGTGGAGCCAGGAAATATACGGCTGTCAGGAACAACGAGATACTCGGCCAGGTTCCTGCATATCTGATAGAGACCGTCTGTGTCGGAGCAATATTGCTCGTACTGGTTGTAAAGCTTTATAACGGCCAGGACCTTGCTGATATGATACCGCAGCTTGCCGCCTTTGCTATGGCGGCTTTCAAGCTTCTTCCGTCAGTCGGAAAAGTAGATAATTACCTTAACCTCATAGTATTCCTGAAGCCCTCGGCCGATCTGATATACCGTGATATTAAGGATACAGAGGATATGCTGGGTGTTATGCCTTCCGAAGGCGACAGTGCACCGGCAAATGCTGATGCTATAAAGGTTATGAATGTATCCTACAGTTATCCGAATTCCGATAAGCTTGTGATAGATGATGTCAGCTTTGATATACCCGAAGGAGCCTCGGTCGGTTTTATCGGTCCGTCCGGAGCCGGAAAATCTACGATCGCGGATATCATACTCGGAATACTCACACCGACGTCCGGAAAGGTCATGTATGCCGATATGAACGTGCATGAACATCCGCTTGCCTGGTCTCGAAAGCTTGCATATATTCCCCAGGCCATATTCCTTGCGGATGAATCTATAAGATGCAATGTGGCGTTTGGTATAGAAGACGAACTGATAGAGGATGAAAAGGTCTGGCAGGCGCTTAAGGAAGCCCAGCTTGATGAATTTGTAAGGTCATTGCCCGAAGGACTTGATACACAGGTCGGAGAGCGCGGAGTAAGGCTGTCAGGCGGACAGAGACAGAGGATAGGGATAGCAAGGGCATTGTACGGGGATCCGCAGATACTCGTACTCGATGAAGCGACCTCGGCACTTGACTCGGATACAGAGGCTGCCGTCATGGATGCGATCGAAAGGCTCAGAGGCAAGATGACGCTCATCATAATCGCCCACAGACTGACGACCATAAGCAACTGCAACATCATCTATAAGGTCGGAGAGGGCAGGATAACAGATTACACGGAAGAGTTCAGGAAAGAGAACGGTTGATGGACTATAAGCTCAGTGTCATATTTATAACATATAATCATGTTAAATATGTGGAAAAAGCATTAAGGAGCGTACTGGCCCAGAAAACCGATTTTCCGTTTGAGGTTGTGATAGGCGATGACTGCTCAACGGACGGAACCCGGGAGATCCTTGAAAACATAGCACGGGAGTATCCGGATCAGGTTAAACTGTTTTCAAGAGAAGAAAATACCGGCGGAAGACCTACACTTAATGTTTATGAGACCACTCAAAGATGCACGGGTGAGTATCTCGCGTACCTTGAGGGAGATGACTACTGGACAGATAATGATAAGCTCCAAAAGCAGGTGGACTTTCTGGAGAAACACCCGGAATATACGGCATGTACGCATACAATGCGTATGGTTGATGAGACGGATGAGTATATAACCGATCCGGACGTTCTGGCTGTCGGAGGGCTGTATGACTGGAGCGGTGATTTTACATACGATGATTACTGCTACAGCGGCAAATGGCCGGGACATTATGCCACGGTCGTAAGCCGTAATATATACACAGATGAGAAGTATGATTATACCATTCTCTACAGGGCGAGTGATTTTACCGATGATGCCCTGATACTCCTGTTCCTGCTGATGAAGGGCAGGATATACAGAATGGATGATGCCATGAGCGTATGGAGATACGTGAAAAAGGCCGGCGGCTCCAACTGGAATTCCATAGCCATGAAGAGAAATATCGGTATGGAAGACTGCTACCTCTCGAGAAAGGTGATGCAGTGGCTGGAGCAGTACAGACCTCTCGGTGATTATTCGAGAAAACGGTGCCTTAATGATTTCGGGCTTGCACTTAAGTATTTTCTGAAAAAGCCCGACAGTACGAACAGACAGTTTCTGAAGGACATGTACGAGTACGGTATAACCCATGTGGTCATGAAGGACAGGAGGACCACGCTTTTCGGATTTTCCTTCAGATATATTCTGAGCAGATTCGGACTGCCTGTTTTGTAGCATACCGGCGGCAGAAGAATATTATCGGCCGGATTTTGAGAAAAGTCAGGGGACAGATAGATGAGGATCAACGTAACCAGATCATCAATGCCTTCTTTTGAAGAATATATGGAGACGGTAAGACCGCTGTGGGATACGAGGTGGCTTACGAACATGGGCGAGTTACATGAGGAGCTTGCCCGGCAGCTGTGCGGCTATCTGAAGGTACCGAATGTCTCACTGTTTGTTAACGGACATATGGCACTGGAACTTGTCATTCAGGCTATGGGACTTCAGGGAGAGGTCATTACCACTCCGTTTACGTTTGCCTCAACGACACATGCGATAACAAGGAACGGCCTGGAACCGGTATTCTGTGATATAGATCCCGTGTATTATACAATGGATGCATCCCGGATCGAAGATCTCATAACCGATAAAACATCAGCCATAATACCTGTTCATGTATACGGATGTGTGTGTGATGTTGAAGCGATAGAGAGCATTGCGGCAAAGCACGGCCTGAAGGTCATATATGATGCCGCACATGCATTCGGGACAAAATACAAGGGTCAGGGTATAGGTAATTTCGGAGACGCATCCATGTTCAGTTTCCATGCCACCAAGGTATACCATACGATAGAAGGCGGATGTATCACAACCGATGATAAGGCGCTTATGGACAGGCTGTGGAGGCTCAAGGATTTCGGTATAAAGGATGAGGAGATCATTGACGGGATAGGTGCAAACGCCAAGATGAATGAATTCTGCGCTGCCATGGGACTTTGTAACCTTCGACATATCGATGAAGAGATCGAAAAAAGACGACATGTTGTTGAGCGGTACAGACAGAACCTGTCGGATATCGACGGGATAATGATAATGCCCGAACAGGAAGATGTCACTCCGAATTATGCGTATTTCCCGATAGTTGTCGAGGAGGATATCTTCGGAGCGGACAGACAGATAATTGCCGACAGGCTCAAGGAAAAGGATGTTTATGTCAGGAAGTATTTCTACCCGCTCACAAGTGATATGGACTGTTATAAAGGAAGGTTTGACAGCCTCCGGACTTCTGTTGCAAGACAAGTTGCGGACAGAGTATTAACGCTTCCCATGAGTGCATCCTTGACAACAGATGAAGTCGATATGATATCTGAAACGATAAGGTCGTGCAGGGGGAGTGGAGTAAATTGATCATAGTCAGATTTACATCGGGTCTCGGAAACCAGATGTTTCAATATAATCTGTACAGACTGCTGCAGGAACTGTATCCGGAAGTTGAGGTCAAAGCCGATGTAACATGGTTTTATACCGATGACGAGCATCACGGATTTGAGCTCAGGAAGATATTTGAAAATGTTCCCGGTTCGGTTTTTTCCCTTAATGAGGCATCATGGCATGAAATATACAAAGTATCCGGCCAAATCCCCACGCCTGTGAAGGGCATTCTTGCAAGACCGGTAAGATTTCTGCTTGGACCCGTTAACCGGAAGCTTCGTGAAGCCGGAATGCGCGAAAAGAGCGGGATAACCCTCAACCAGCTTGAAAATACCATAGATCACGATACGATAATAAATCTGGATGTTGGCAGGAACTGCTATATTTTCGGATTCTTCATAGAGGAAGCTTATTATCGTGACAGGATAGATGCACTTAAACGTGAATTTGTATTTCCGCCCCTTACGGGAGAAAATCTGGATACAGCCCGACAGATGGAACAGGAGAATTCGGTCTCAATCCATGTAAGGCGCGGAGACTATCTGTCGCAGACGTATTCCGGAAGATTTCTCTGTCTGGAGAGGGATTATTATGAGCCGGCAGTGAATGTTATAAGAGAACGCCTGAAGGATCCGTTTTTCTACATTTTCTGTGAGGATCCGGAATATGTTGAGAAGGCTTTTGACTGGCTGCCCGACAAGAAGATCATAAGCAACAATACCGGAGAGGACAGTTTCAGGGATATGCAGCTTATGACAAAGTGCAAGGCCAATATCATCGCGAACTCCACATTCAGTCAGTGGGCTTCGATATTAAATGAGAACAGTGAGCATATAACGGTTTATCCGGCCAGATATATGGCGGATGAGGATACGGAAGAGAGGACTCTTCCGGGATGGATAAGGATATAGAAGATGACACCTATGATATGGCTGATTATCCTCATAGTCTGTCTTGTGATCGAATTCATCAAGATAGAGCTAATCGGAGCCTGTGGGGCGTGTGGTTCGCTCGCGGGGCTGGCTGCCTGCCTGTTCGGGCTTGGAAGCGTATGGCAGATACTGATAGCGATCGCCGTGACTGCCATCATGTTCGTGTGGGTCAGACCGATCGGGATGAAATATGTTATGAGAGCCAGACGCGAGAAGGAACTGATGGAACTTGAAGGATGTGATGCCATCGTTACCGCAAGGATCAGTAATGCGGAAGGACTCGGCGTTGTCAGGATAGGAGGAAAGAACTGGAGCGCCAGGAGTAACAGGCCCAATGCCGTTATCAGAGAAGGCGAGGTTGTTACGGTCATAAAGATGCGCGGTAATGTCGCATATGTCGATTACAGAAAATAGCGCTTATCCGGCGATAAGGATATTAATATTTCGGATGAAAGGAAGATGAAGATGAGTTTAAAAGGAAGGGATTTTCTGACACTTAAGGATTTTACCAAAGAGGAGATCGAGGAATTCATAGATCTGGCTGCCGAGCTGAAGGAAAAGAAGAAAAAAGGGATTTTCGACAGACAGTATCCCGGTAAAAATATCGCATTGATATTTGAGAAGACCAGTACAAGGACGAGATGCTCATTTGAAGTTGCTGCCCATGACATGGGTATGGGGACTACTTTTTTGGATCCAAGGGCTTCCCAGATAGGCAAGAAGGAGAGCATAGCGGATACCGCATGTGTTCTTGGAAGGATGTATGACGGTATAGAATATCGAGGTTTTGAGCAGAGCATTGTCGAGGAACTTGCAAAGTATGCCGAAGTTCCGGTCTGGAACGGGCTGACAAACGAATACCATCCAACGCAGATGCTCGCGGATCTTCTTACGATCAAGGAACATCTCGGGACAATAGAAGGAAGAAAGCTTGTTTATATGGGAGATGCGCGGTATAACATGGGTAATTCACTTATGATCGCATGTTCCAAGATGGGAATGCACTTTGTTGCGGGAACTACGAGAAAATACTTCCCAAATGCAAAGCTTGTTAAAGAGTGCGAAGAGTTCTGCAAAGTATCCGGAGGCTCGGTTTCCTTTGAAGAGGATCCTTATAAAGCTGTGGAAAATGCGGATATAGTCTACACGGATGTGTGGGTTTCGATGGGCGAACCGGATGAAGTCTGGGAAGAGCGTATACGTGACCTTACACCATATAAGGTGACCATGGATCTGATGAACCATGCAAAACCGGATGCGATATTCCTTCATTGCCTGCCGGCATTCCATGACCGTAATACGGCGATCGGACGGGAGATGGGAGAACGGTTCGGTATTGCCGATATGGAGGTTACCGATGAGGTATTCCAGAAATATGCAAATGTTGTATTTGATGAGGCTGAAAACCGTATGCATACGATAAAGGCCGTTATGGCAGCAACATTGGGGTGATAATATGAACACGGAATTGTTTGATTATATCAAGGCGCTTTCCAAAACCGAGTTTTTCTATGTGAGCCTTGCAGATATATTATTTTCCACGGTGATCATAGTATGTGGCATCATATCGCTTTCCTCTGGAGCATCAATGCCGCTGTATACGATAATGTTTGCATGTGCCACAGCTCTTCTGGGGTTTAACAGTTACAAATGCTTTAAACGTAAATCCAAAAACGGCTGGGTATTTGCCATATTGGGCGGAGGATTTGCCGTTGTGACATTTCTGTGCATATATGCACTTATCAGGGGGTTTTGATGGATACATCGAATGTGATAATCTGCGGTGCAAATGCCTACGAGCAGAAGTATTATTTTAATGAAAAATTTTCGATGCTCCCTGACCCGATCAAGGAAGAACTGCATATCATCTGTGTGCTTTTTACTGAAGATGTGGGAGGGGCATTCCTGATAGGGTTTGATGATGAAGGGTCCGTTATGCTGATAACGGATTCGAATGAAGAAGATCTTCTCTATGATGAGATAGGTGCGGGATTACTTGTCAAGGAACTGCAAAAGCGCAAGCAGGATCTGTTTGAGAGCCTTGAGATGTTCTATAAGGCTTTTATCCTTGGCGAAGATGTGGATCTGGAAGGAGAATAGGATATGTTATTGGTTGTTGATGTCGGTAATACAAATATCACCTGCGGGATATATGATAAGGAAGATCTTGTTCATACATTCAGGATCGAGAGCAAGACTCCGAGGACATCTGATGAATTCGGGATGATCATATATGATCTTGCCGGAAGATTCGGTGTGGATATAAAGGACATAGACGGTGCGATAATTGCTTCGGTTGTTCCGAATATAATGTATTCCCTGATTTCGGGTATCAAGAAGTATCTGAATGTTGATCCTCTCGTTGTCGGGCCGGGTGTAAAGACAGGGATTAATATCGATACACCGAACCCTAAGGAGATAGGACCGGACAGGATTGTTGATGCCGTTGCAGCTTATGAAATATACGGTGGACCTATTCTGGTGCTTGATTTCGGTACTGCGACAACTTATGATCTGGTGACTGAAGACGGCCGTTTTACGGTCGGTATCACGGCTCCCGGAATAAAGATAAGCGCACATGCACTGTGGCAGCAGACGGCAAAGCTTCCCGAGATCGAGATCGTCATGCCGTCATCCATACTTGCAAATGAGACGATATGGTCCATGCAGGCAGGTCTTATGTACGGCCAGATCGGGCAGACTGAGTATATAATAAAGCAGGTCAAGAAGGAAACGGGATATAAGGATCTCAAGGTAGTGGCAACCGGTGGCCTCGGACGCCTCGTCAGCAATGAGACCGATATGATAGATGAATATAACAGTGAGCTGACGCTTGAAGGGCTCAGAATGATATATGCTAAAAATAGGTAATGTTGAAATTCCGAATAAGTGGATACTGGCACCGATGGCAGGGGTAAGCGACCTGCCATTTCGTTTGCTGTGCCACGAGGCGGGTGCCGGGATGACCTGCATGGAGATGATAAGTGCCAAGGCCATCTACTACAGGAATAAGGCAACCGAGGAGATGATGCGGATAGATCCGTCTGAAGGGCTGGTATCGCTCCAACTGTTCGGATCGGATCCTGAGATAATGGGCCGGATGGCGGCTGCTATCGAGGACAGGCCGTTTGCGATACTTGATATCAATATGGGGTGTCCTGTTCCAAAGGTGGTTAATAACGGCGAGGGAAGCGCGCTCATGAAAGATCCGGATCTGGCGGGACGTATAATAAAGGCTGTTGCTTCTGCCGTCAAAAAACCGGTCACAATCAAGATCAGAAAAGGATTTGACGATGAACATATAAATGCTGTGGAGATGGCGAAAGTTGCAGAGGATAACGGTGCGGCAGCCGTGACCGTTCATGCGAGGACCAGAGCACAGTATTACTCGGGGCATGCCGACT
>JBGUNV010000162.1:0-16849 GCA_045117595.1 Lachnospiraceae bacterium | reverse complement strand
CCCCTGACGAGGATGATTCCAGCTTCTTATCATCTTTCTTATCGTCTTTACCGGCGTCCTTATTGCTGTCGTCGCAAGGTTCACTCGGAATAACAACTTCCGTTTCGTCCTCAGCCTGTTCAACCGCAGCCTGAATAGCCTCAGCAGTCAGGGTTACTCCACCACCTTTGGGAACGATAATAGTGTAAGTACCATCAGGATTCTTGGCTACAGCGATAGTTCCCGCACTAACACTGTATCCTTCCTTAACATTGATCACAACTGAAGCGCCTGCTTTTGCCGTATCATATGATTTCCCATTAACCTGATATACTGTGGTTCCGCTTGCATAACCGGTTATATCGTCAGAATCCTTTTTAATGATATAATTTATAAGTTCAGAAGCATCCTTCTTGTTTATGTATTCGGTATTTGTTACATCCCATTCCTCTTTGGAAACATTTCCTTCAACTTTATATGCGATTATGGTAGACTTAGGGGCTTCGCCAACAGCTGTTTGATATAACACTGCATCTTCTGAACCCTTAAGGGTACCCTCTACAACTACCACCACATCAGCTTTACCATACGCCTCCGAAACATTAACGCCTGTCTTACCCGAAACATCTCCACCCACAACTATCTCGGTAGTTTCTCCTTCGGTTCCATAAGTACCGGTTTGTATGGCAACCGCTTCATCGGCTGCTGTTGCATCACCACCCACTGTGATTTTTGACCCATCAAAAGCAACTATTGCCTCGCCATTTCTGCTGGTAACATCTCCTCCGACGCTTATTTCAACTTTTCCTTCCGCCTCTATAGCATTTGAGTCAGAAGTAACATCACCGCCTACCGAAACGTTCGCACCTTCAACAGCAAATATACCATATCCACCTTGCTGTTCATCAACATTTCCTGTCACTTCAACAATAGAATCCGGATTAGCCTGAATACCACCAGGGCTAACGTTTCCGTCCACCTCAACCTTTTCTTCAGCGCCGGCACTTACACTTTCCACATCTTCCGCAAATGTTAAAACTGTGGATCCGAAAGTCATGCATGCAACCAGCAAAATTGATATTACTGCTTTTTTAGTCATTACAAATTCCTCCTAACTATCACAATGTTACGCAGATTGCACTCTGCGCTCATCAAATTCGTTTACAATTATATACTTTGGGGGATGTTCTAACAACCGTCATCTTTGTGACGCAAGCCTTAAAGTCGCGTAAATACGCGAATTTATTTATCCTGATAATAGTATCTCATCAGTGCGTATCTGGTCTCGGTGCCGGTCTTTTCATAGATATTATTGATATGCCGGTAGACAGTTCTGGTACTGACATTCATATTTGAAGCTATGATCTGAACGTCATCGTCACTTTCCAACAGAACTTTGAGAAAATCCGTTTCCCTTGGAGTAAGTCCATGCCGCTGAGCAAAATCACCAAGTGGATCGGTCTGTTTCGCGAGTGACCTATCTGATACCGAAACAGTGATCGGATAATATCCGCCAAATACTATACACAGCACAACTGCAGCTGCGACAGTAACTTCTATCATAAGCGCTGCAGTAACGGATATTCCCGATAACGCTGGAAGGATAACTACGCAAACGGCGGGCAACACCCTGCCAAGTCCCGAAACAAGCCGGGGATGTTCTGTTCTGGGGGCCAGATCCCAGAAGAACACATTCAGAAACTGTATCTGTCCCACAGCAATAATATAGTAAAGACATGTTGCAACTACTGTACTGCCGTCACTTAGCATGAACGGGAGCGGGATACAGAGCATCGCCAGGCAGAGAGCCGAGATCATCAGCCATTTCCTCCGACCAATATCTGCCAGATAACCGCCGAGAAGATATCCGGCCGCTCCGAACAGACGAGGCCATGCATACATACCCATGTCTCCGGCATAATTCATCGTCACTATTATCGTATCCGTAAGACCGCATATCATATACAACAGCATCATTCCAGCAATTCCAATAATGATAACGTGTGTTATCGGAAGTGATGGATCGCCTTTATCCGCATATTCCAAGGGCTCATCAAACATCCATTCAAATCGTTCCTTTGAACCAAGCGTCAGATATGTGGTGAAAACAAATCCGATCAGCAATAACACGACCATGACTATATCGGCAACGATAAAAGTCTGAACAGACATCTGGATCAGGAACGCAACCGCGCCTCCAAGACCCGACAGCCTTCCCAGATACGGATGATCGACAAATCCCATCGCATAATAGTAATACACCGCCCCACCGAGAAGGCCCAGTGATAAGAGAGTTACTGCGCATGATATGCTATAGAATACCAGGGAAGGCCTGCCAAACATTCCCATCAGGCTATCCATTCCCAGTATGAACAAGATATTGGAAACCAGAACAAGTATCCTTCTGGCCCTGATCGAAGAGCACAGTCGCTGACTGACCGGAAACAGCAGCATCCCTGCCGCAAATGCCGGCATCTTCAGATAATGCAGTACTTTCCCTGTGCCGGCCAGATCATACGCGCTTTTGTCCATGCATACAAGACATATCATGTACTCCGACATGTATATGGCAAATAATGCAGTCAGCATCAAATGTTTTTTTCCGATCACAGATCTGTTGCCCATAACTTCACACAACCAACATCACTATCCACTGCTTCATTTCAGATCGGGGTGGCACCAAATGCAGTAACGAGTGTTATCAGGTCAATACCCCCTGATCCGTTCATAAGAGAAGCAAGGTTTGCACCTGCAGGTATGGTAACTGAATATGTGACACCATCGAGTACAAACATAACCGTGACCGCCAGATCGGATCTTGCGAGGAGTGCAGATACCGAACAGGGACATATGGTCGTACCGGAGGTTACCCACAGACTGACACCGCCTCCGACAGGTGCTGAAACGATCTGCGATACCATATCCGAGCATGAACCGGATGTACAGCTTCCGCAATCGCACCCCGCCGCCCCGGTATTATCCCCGGTAGCAGGATTTTCCGCGACAGATGGTGTATTTTCATGTACAGTGGCAAGGTCAAGGGTTACCGACAGAAGCACCCCGCCTCCCCTTGGAACCTGTATATAATAGTTACCGTCTGCATTCTGAAGAAGCGGTACGGCACCGCCGTCATTGTTAAATGCACCGGTAAGCTCATATCCAACGGGAACATCGACCTTCAGGAGAACTTTATCTCCTTCATAAGCATATTCGTATGTTCTTCCAAGCCCCTCGATCGTTGAAAGCGGATTGCCGTTCTCATCCGTAACCCGCAGGATATCACCTTCCCGGGGCTGCTGAAGCTTTATCATGTATTGAATAGTCTTCTCAAATTCTTCATACGGGAACTGCTCGGGAGCCTCTCCGGGTCCTTCCTTCATGGCAATATTCCCTTCATCACCCGGTTCGATCTTCCATACCGTCAGTTTGACATCCCGACTGTTCTCGGTCAAATCGATTGCCGCTCTCTGACCCTTCAGCGTTCCGTCAATAATAACCTCTGCTCCGCCGTCAGCGTTAGCCCAAATCCCACACCCGGTATTCGAGGTCACATCACCGTCAACTGCGATCTTAGTAGTCGAATTGTTCATATTATATATGTTCAGACCTACCCAGTCGCTTTCAACATTACCATTTACGGTGATATCCGTCCGGCCTCCCTTGTCTGTGATTGAGGAAACACCAACATTGCCTTTCACATTGCCGGTGGTGATATTGGCCGTTCCACCGTTCCTTGCCGGATACGACGACCCGTTTCCCACTGCTACAGCCGCTCCGCCATACTGAGATGTACTTGTTACATCCCCACTGACATTTACCGACAGGTCTCCGCCTTCGTAAACACCAGCATTTATACCGCCAAAGATCCCACCGCTTTCAACATCTCCGTTAACCGTTACATCAGTTATACCCTTTTGAGTCTGAATCCTGACACCTGAAGAATTACCCGCAACATCTCCTTCGACACTTACACTTGTTCGGGCATCACTGTTTCCGTTGTTAATAACAGATATACCGTCACCCTGTTTTGCCGTAACATTTCCGCTCACGGTTACAGTATTACTGCCGTTACTGTCATCAATAACATTCGCAGATACACCATATGTTTCGGCATCTATATCACCGTCGACAGTAATGTCATTTTTCGAGTCAGTCCCCGCGATAGCTGTTAATCCGGAGCTTCCGGAACTGATACTGCCCGTGGCTACATCTGCCTTCCCGCCATCATTACTTACTACCGTTTCTCCCGTAGGTCCATAATCCGTCAGATTGGGAACATTGATATCTCCCGCCTCAACTGTTGCAGTATTACCGTTACCCGCGCTCACATACAATGCAGAATGATCAGTTCCGTTGTATTCGATATCATCATATTTCTCGTTCACCGATTCTGACACAGCATTAACATTAACCGATCCGTCAGGATTCTGCGCTGCATATACCGGCACCTGTATAGCAGAGGCCATCATAGCCGCCGACACTATGACCGTCATCCCCATCCTTATCCTTCTTCCGGTCCGTCTGTTCCTGAAAATCCCGTTCATCAATCATCCTCCCGAATTGTATCAGTATTGATCACACCACAATATATAGTATCACAGAACTGTCGACATTTTAAGCCCTTTTAGGGTGACAATAGGGACGGTTCTTTTTGACAACTTTTTTTGAAGAACCACATAGTAGTAATTGTGATATCAAAAAGTTGTCAAAAAGAACCGTCCCTATTGTCACCCCTATTGTCACCCCTATTGTCACTTTAACTCTATTTTACGAGTTTCATCATTATCTCATTCGATCTTGCCACAAACTTTGTCATGGCGTCTGCGGACAGCGGTCTGTTGGCGATGACCGCAAGATCGTAAAGCTGCTGGGCGAACATCTCAGCATCGTCACCGTCCCTGTTCTTGAGCAGGTATTTGACGAGTTCGTTGCTGCTGTTGAGAACGAGGGTCTCGCCTTCGGAGCCGAACATTCCCATATCCATTCCGCCGCCCATGGAGTACATCTTCATCATGTCCTGCATACGGCGGGACTGCTCGGATATCGTGAGCATTGATGAGATCTTCTCGTTCTTCAGGGTTTCAACCTTTACGGTAAGCTTGTCATTACCGAGAGCTTTGTGGAACAGCTCCGCAAGATCCTTGGAATCCTTTTCGTTCTTCTTCTTATCCTTCTTGTTGAGATCCTCCTTGGATGAATCGGTGATGTCGGCATCGATACGCATAAACCTGACATCTTCCATCTTCGATTCCAGCTGGTTGATGAACGGCTGGTCAATGTTGTGGGTCAGAACCACAGCATTCATGCCTTCCTCGCGGAACATATTGATATACTGGCTCTGCTGCTGCGGGTCCGTAACGTAATATACGGTCTTTCTTACCTTGTCCTTCTCATCCTTATCGTCATCCTTTGATTCGCCGTTCTCCTTGTCGGCTTCATCAACAACTTCCGCCTCTACCTTTTCTCCGTTCTCATCGGTGGCTTCATCCGATTCCTTCTTCTGGGGCAGTTCAAGGCACTCGGGCAATGTCATGTATTTACCGTCGATGTCCTTGAACAGGATGTAATCTGTCATCTTCTCGCAGAACTTGTCATCCTTGAGGCATCCGTACTTGATGAACGGGCTGATGTCATCCCAGTACTTCTCATAATCTTCCTTCTCTGTCTTGCACATCCCGGCAAGTTTGTCAGCGACCTTCTTGGAAATATAGTCACTGATCTTGTTGACAAAACCGTCGTTCTGGAGAGCCGATCTCGAAACGTTGAGCGGAAGGTCCGGACAGTCTATGACGCCCTTAAGGAGCATCAGGAATTCCGGAATGACCTCCTTGATGTTATCGGCTATGAACACCTGGTTATTATATAATTTGATAACGCCCTCGATCGATTCGTATTCCATGTTGATCTTCGGGAAGTACAGTATACCTTTTAAGTTGAACGGGTAATCCATGTTCAGATGGATCCAGAACAGCGGCTCCTTGTAGTCCATGAACACCTTGCGGTAAAACTCAAGATATTCCTCTTTCGTACAGTCGCTCGGATGCTTAGCCCACAGAGGATTCGGATCGTTTACGGGAACTTCCCTCTTTACGATCTTGGCCATCTCCCTTGCAGGGCTTACCTCAACTTTTTCTTTCTTGCCGTCCTTTTCCTGTTCCTCGAACTTAGCTTCTTCGGTGTACTTCTCGATAACAGTATCCTTATCTGTCACCTCATCAGCCTGAATGTTCTCATACTGTGTCTCGGCACCTTCCTTTACGAGGAAGATGTTAACGGGCATGAATGAACAGTACTTCTTGAGCACTTCTCTCATCCTGTATTCGTTGCAGAATTCAAGTGAATCCTCATTCAAGAACAACGTGATCGTGGTTCCGACTTCGGTACGGTCACCGTCCTCCATAGAGTATTCCGTACCACCGTCGCACTCCCAGTGAACAGCCTTTGCACCCTCCTTATATGAGAGCGTATCGATATGCACCTCATCGGCAACCATGAACGATGAATAGAAACCCAGACCGAAATGCCCGATTATCTGATCTTCATTCGTCTTGTCCTTATACTTTTCAAGAAACGCCGTAGCGCCCGAAAATGCGATCTGAGTGATATATTCCTCCACCTCATCGGCATCCATACCGAGTCCCGTATCGGAAAATGTAACCTTCTTGTTCTCGGGATCGACTACGACACGGATCTCCATATCCTTGCCTTCGGGAATGCTGTACTGACCTATCACATCAAGCTTTTTGAGCTTAGTGATGGCGTCGCATCCGTTACTTACGAGCTCTCTGGCGAAGATATCATGATCGCTGTACATCCATTTCTTGATTATCGGGAAAATATTCTCGCTGTTGATCGTCAGACTTCCTTTTTTTGCCATATTATATTACCTCTTTTCTAACCTGTATTTTGATATTCCAAATGTCCGTCATACGAACATCCGGATAGATCAGCATGTTTACCTGAAAAGAATAATAACCCCGCAAAAATTGAATGTCAAGAAAAAATTAGCACTCAATCGGATTGAGTGCTAATAATCGTAAAATACTTGTCAAAAATCTCGAAAAAGTCCGTGGTTGTCACTATCCCGCCGGAATCATAATGGATACTGTCCCACAAAGGTTTGTTAAGATTGGACGTCAATGTCGTGACGAAACTGTTGTATATGTCATTGAAAGCTTCCTGCTTGCGCTTTTCAACGATCTTGACCTTGTTGGCATCCGTTTCCTCGGGATTGAACGTCGTGATACAGTAGATCAGATGGTATCCGTACTCGGTCTCGACGATATCACTGACCTCGCCCTCACCGAGATTGAATGCAGCCTCCTCAAACTCAGGGGGCATCACTCCGCGTCCGAAACTGTACTCGTAATTACTGTCCTCGTTATAGTCGGCAGCGAGCACTTCAAATGCCTCTCCGTCATTGATCCTCTGCTGTATCTGAGCGATCCGGGAAAGTGCGTTCTTCTTTTCCTCGGGCGAATACTCGTGGCGCAGTCCGTTCGCATCAATACTGTATGTCTTGATCAGGATCGTCCTTACCGTGATAGTCCTCGCCTCATCATCACTTATCTCGGGATTTACGTCCTTCGTAATGGTTTCATACAGTTTGGATGCGATGGCGAACTCTCGGTAAAGCTTGGCTATGACATCCTCGTCAACATCCAGATACTGCCTCTCGGCCTCAGACAGAGAATCGCAATACTCCCTTGCAGCCGCGCGGACTTTTTTTTCCTCATCCTCATCAAGTTCGACACCGTATTCGACCGCGAGAATATTCATTGTCTTGATCTGTGCGATCCTCGCCAGAATATTGTCCTTGTAGGAATCCTCCAGAGTTCCGTCACCGACGGGCACGGACCATATTCGGTCTCCGAAAACCTCACTGTACTGATTTTCCGAATTGGCAAGATATACCATGATCTCGTTCTTCATGCACGGATGTCCTTCAAGACGGAACACCTCGTTCTCGAGAAAATCGGATGTCAGTACCACCTCCGTCGGGAGTTTGCCATTGCTGCATCCCGTAAGAGACCAGGACGTAAATAACGCTGCTGACAGCAGTATCGTAACAGTCTTACTGTATGTCGATATGGCTCGCAACAGATTCTGCGGCGTCCTTTGCTGCCTCTTTGACTTCATCTGCTGCTTTGTCAAAATCCTCGAATTCAAAATCACTGGTTTTCTTATCATTCTTTACAAGACCCACACCCTTTGCAGCATCCTCAGCCTTGGCCATGATATCCTGAGCCGCTGATTTTACGGCCTTCTTGAGCGTATCCTTACCCTTGCCGGCCTTTTCGGCGATATCTTCCGCAGCTTCCTTGATCTCATCGGCAACCTTCTCTGCTCCTTCCTTTATCTCGGGATCGAGGGACACATATGATCTCTCCCTGCCCTCGCCTGCTGCAGCGTCGTCGCCTTCACAATCGCATGCGCACTTCTCCTTGTTCATCTCGCAGAAATACCACAGACCCGCAAGAGCGGCACCTGCTACTCCCACAAATGTCACGAACTTACCAAAACCTTTCATCATACTTCTCCTTTCATCTTCATTTCCATCAGAACCTGTTCCTTTAATTCTCTTGCCTTGTCCTTGATCCTGCTGTTCGCCGTTTTGGACATCAGGATCGTGGATATCATCTTCTGGGACACAGAATAATCTTCAAATCTGGCAGACAATACTGCAAGCAGATAATCCATCGTTATCTCATCCATGCCGGCTATCGGGAAATGTTCCTTCTGGCGGGCGCTTACAAATCCGTCGTATGCTGCCTTGAGCGCTTCGTTCTCATCGGTACGAAGTTTTTCCATGACATTGTCATAATCCTCGGTATCATCCGGAAGCGTCTCCTTCTTGCTCCTTATTACCCATGCCATCTTCAGACATGTAAAAGCCTTTTCACTGTCCTTGCCACGCTTTACTATGGATGACGCAAGAGCGAGCTGATATCTCTGTATCGCATCATCATACGTAAGGATCGAGCCCGACGCAACTCCATGCACCTTGCCTCCGATATTATCGCGAAGAAGTTTGACCTGTGCCTGCGGAAGCGGTCCGAAGTACTTGGTCAGGCATGCATAGCCGCAATACGGGCATACCACAACATCATATTTGGCAGGCTCAAACTTCGCAAACTTCGGCCGAAGATCCGGATCCTGTCCGATCGGTCTGGCCTTTCCTGTCTTCACAGTCCTGCTCGTAAACTTTTTACCGCACACAACACACTCGGCCGACTTGTCAAAAAGCATGTCATTTTCATCAAACGGTGCTTCCTCCTTGGGCTTTGGCTGCGGTTTCGGAGGCGGAGAGGCTGTCTTCTTTTTCTCCTCAGCAAAAATATCCGCACCTTCAAGCTTTCCCAGGCCCATGTTGGATAATCCCGATAGTAAACCCATTTGTAACCTCCATCAGTTTAATTTAAAACTGCTCTTTAAGGATACCACCCTGTTAAACACGGGTGCTCCCTCTTTGGAATCCCTGCAGTCAACACAGAAGAACCCGTTTCTCACAAACTGGAACGATTCGTAAGAGGTTGCATCCTTAAGCGACGGCTCCAACATACATCCCGTAAGGATCGTACGCGAATTGGGATTCAGATTAAGACTTCCGTCTTCGTTATATACACCCTTCTCTTCGTCGATCAGATTCTCATACAGCCTGACTGTTGCGGTAAATGCAGTCGCCGCATTCACCCAGTGAATGGTTCCCTTTACCTTACGGTCAACTTCCCTTCCGTCCTGCCGTGTCTCGGGATCATATGTACAGTGAACAACCGTAACATTGCCGTCTGCGTCCTTTTCAAACGAAGTACATTTTACAAAATATGCATTCATGAGCCTGACTTCATTTCCGACAAAAAGCCTGAAATACTTCTTCGGAGGCTCCTCCATGAAATCGTCTCTTTCTATATAAAGCTCACGCGAAAACGGAACACTCCTGGATCCGAGCGACTCATTTTCCAGGTTGTTCGGGATCTCAAAATACTCCGTCTCACCTTCCGGGTAATTATCGATCACAAGCTTTATCGGATCAAGAACCGCCATTACACGGGGACGTGACAGTTTCAGATCCTCTCTGATACAGTATTCAAGCATCGCATAGTCAACTGATGACTGGCTCTTCGATACGCCGCACAGTTCAACGAACTTCTGTATCGATTCGGGTGTAAAACCACGCCTCCGAAGTGCAGCTATGCTGACAAGCCTCGGATCGTCCCATCCGTCCACGATACCGTCCTCAACAAGCTTTTTGATATATCTCTTGCCTGTTACGACATTCGTCAGATACATCTTGGCAAACTCGATCTGTCTCGGAGGAACGGGATACTCGAGTTCTCTGACAACCCAGTCATAAAGCGGTCTGTGATCCTCGAATTCGAGTGTACAGCACGAATGCGTGACATTTTCTATAGCGTCCTCGATCGGATGTGCAAAATCATACATAGGATATATGCACCACTTGTCTCCGGTGTTGTGATGGCTCATATGTGCTACCCTGTATATGACCGGATCCCTCATGTTGATGTTCGGGCTGGCCATATCGATCTTCGCACGGAGCACCTTTTCCCCGTCAGCATACATACCGTTCTTCATATTCTCGAACAGTTCCAGATTCTCCTCGATGCTGCGGTCCCTGTACGGACTGTTCCTGCCCGGAGTGTCGAATGTCCCCCGATATTCCCTTATCTCATCGGCAGTAAGGTCACACACAAAAGCCTTGCCTTTTTTTATGAGCTTTACCGCAGCTTCATACATCTGTTCAAAGTAATCGGATGCAAAGAACAGGCGGTCTTCCCAGTCGGCACCGAGCCACCTGACATCCTCCTTGATAGATTCGACAAACTCGGTCTTCTCCTTGGTGGGGTTCGTATCGTCAAACCTCAGGTTGAACTTGCCGCCGTATTCCTTTGCGAGACCGTAGTTAACGAGTATCGCCTTGGCATGTCCTATATGAAGATAACCGTTTGGTTCGGGAGGAAAACGTGTATGTACGTTCGTATATACTCCTTCTTCCAGATCCTTGTCGATCAGTGCTTCGATAAAGTTTCTCGAGGAATCCTCTTCCTCAGGCGTATTCAGGTTTAAGTTTTCGTCACTCATCGTCTTTTGTCCCTTTTCATTTAAGATCGGCATCCTATGATGTCAGATAATCCCTGTGCACTTTCAGTTCATACGGAATGGTATTCCCCGTCTTTTCAATCCTTCCCACTGCTATATCAAACAGGTGTAGTTCGTGTGCCATCTTCTGGTTATATCTGTCTATAAGCTGGGTATACTGCGGGTTCGTCGCTAAGGCTCCCTCACGTATCACCTTGGAGAACGGGCAGTAATTAAACAGGATAAACCTCACGACCTTGTTATGCCGGAGAGCCCCGGAGCATTCGTACTGGATATAGGTCTGATAATCGGCAACAAACATTTCCTTGTAGCTGTTCCTGTGCTTGGACATCGCAGCTTTTATCCTGTCCTTGGCCTCCTGGGTCAGCTCCCGGTTTTTCCTGTATGTATCTATATAGTCGACATAGTCGCTGGTCAGCGATCTCTCGGTCAGGTCATTCCATCTGGCTCCCTGTATCCTCTTGCACAGTTCCCAGCGAAACTCACCACACAGCTTGATAAGTACGCCTGACAGATCCTCCTCCTCCGCTATCGGGAGCAGGAATCGTCCCGGAGTGGTCCGTTTGGCGCCCGTGATCTCCTGCCACATCGCCGCTCTCGTTCCGACGACCGGCATCAGAACGATATCGGGCAGTACCTCGACCTGGATGAACGCTTTATCAAGTCCGAGCTCGGGAGCAGTGTATACGGTCTGCCGGTAGAAAAGCGAATAATCTATCGCCTTTATGACACCGAGTGTCTTATGTATCGTCTCAAAATCAAGAAGTGATTTTTCAAGCGGCCTGGTAAGTACCTGTTCGGAGAAAAACGGCACGAACGTTGTAATTCTCGCGCTCATCATACGGCTTGCGGAGCGGAACATATTATCTATCTCAAATATGACTCTCTTCCTGCCGTCCCTCAGTTCCTCCTTCTCCTGTGCCTCGGTGATCTCCTGATCTTTTCTCTTCTTGCGGAGCATCGTAATGTAGTCGGTGGAAAAATCATCCACTGAAGGATCCTTCTTGCCGATATAGATCAGCCGCAGCCACTGATAAAACGTGAAAACGCGCATCTCCTCATCCAGTCCGATCTTCTGTGTCATCTCATAGAGGATCTGTGTGTTCTCAGCCCCGGCAAGTGTGGCATCGATATATCCGAAGTACAGGAACATCAATACTTCATCGGGTATTCTGTTGTCTTCAAGCGACCTGAAAAAAACAAGCTTGTATATCTCGTAATAATATGCTGTCAGTTCCTTGCGAAGTCTTCTTGACGCATCGTCTCCCGCCGTCTGATCCGGCATTGATGCATATTGTCCTATCTTCTGAAATACCTTGTTCCTGTCAGCCTCGGAAAGTCCCGCATATCCGAGAATGTTCATACATGATTTTGAAAAATCAGGCATTACCTTCCCCCATACTGTAAGCTCTGATATAGTCATTGCGGTATAATTACCGTCAATACTTTATTATAATGTATCGGATTTGGAAATACAATCGCAACCGTGGCAGCAGCAATCTCCCTGCTTATCCCAGCAGTATGTGCACAGTTTCGATTTGTCTATACCCACGGACTCGACCATGTCATCGAGACGATGAAATCTCAGCGACGTGAATCCCAGCTGCCGCCTTATCTCTTCAAGCATTTCCTTATAATTCGTGCTGTCCGGATCGGCATAATCGGCAAGCACTTCCTCAGACACATCATCTCCCTCACGCTCTCTGATGATACGTCTTGTTATCAGATCATACTCGGAATTGGACCTTGAAAAATTCAGGAATTTACAACCGTACAGAAGCGGCGGACATGCAGGACGCACATGAACCTCCTTTGCTCCGCTGTTATACAGAAATTCCGTAGTTTCCCTCAGCTGTGTTCCCCTGACGATCGAATCATCGATAAGAAGCAGTGATTTTCCGCGGATCAGCGCATCAACGGGAATAAGCTTCATATGTGCGATCAGATTTCTCATGCTCTGGTCGGTCGGCATGAAGGATCTCGGCCAGGTCGGAGTATATTTGATAAAAGGTCTCGCAAACGGTATCCCCGATCTGTTGGCATATCCGATCGCATGTGCGATACCCGAATCGGGAACACCCGCAACTATATCGGGATGTACATCATCACGCGCGGCAAGCATGGCGCCGCAGTTGTATCTCATGGTTTCAACATTAACGCCCTCATAATTTGAATTCGGATAGCCATAGTATATCCACAGGAAAGTACATATCTTCATCGTTTCCCCGGCAGGACTTACCGTTTCATATCCGTCAGGAGTTATGTAAACTATTTCCCCCGGACCGAGCTCTTTTTCATCGTTATATCCGAGATTGATATATGCAAAACTTTCAAATGACACACAAAAGCAGTCTTCCTTGCTTCCTATCATAACGGGGGTTCTGCCGTACAGATCCCTGGCCGCATATATCCCCTCCGTGGTCATGAGCAACAGCGTCATCGAACCGCGTACCTTCTCCTGTACATAACGGATCCCTTCTATGATCGTATCCTTCTGATTGATGATGGCCGCAACAAGCTCTGTCGGGTTGATGTTGCTGCCGCTCATAGCCAGAAACTGTGTTCCGCCTCCCGATGACACCTCCGCAACCAGCTCGTCCAGATTGTCAACACGTCCGACAGTGGTTATCGCAAACGTTCCCAGATGCGATCTGATGAGCAACGGCTGGGGCTCGTAATCGGAAATACAACCGATACCGAGATTACCCTTCAGCTCATTTACGTCCCTGTCGAATTTCGTACGGAACGGGGAATTGGTAATGTCATGGATCGCGCGGTCAAACCCGTTCTCACCGTAAACGGTCATACCCGCACGTCGCGTTCCGAGATGCGAATGATAATCCGTCCCGAAGAACAGATCCCAGACGCAATCCTTTTTCGAAGCAACACCAAAAAATCCACCCATGTTTTTTCTCCTTTTTCAAGAATCATTCAAGCCATGTACAAACTGTCATTTCACATCAAGTAATCCCAGAAGTATATAGAAGATTCCCGATGATACGGCAAACAGCAAAGCCGATGCCATGATCAGGCGGCACGTTTTATTTCGCCCCTTCACTTCACATCTTCCGTACCACAGTCCGGCAAAGACGGCCAGAACGGCCACGGCAGCTGCGCTATATCTGAAATTCATCGCCGAGAGGTTCCTGCCCGTAACGGCAAATGCGCAATAACCCGCAATATATACGATAACGACAGATGTGAGGAACAGTTTCAGTCCCGCGTCGACTGAAGCTTCCCTGTCCGTACAGACGGATATCACCGCACAGATGCTAAGTATGATAATGATAACGGCAGTTGCGAAAAGCATCCACCCGGCAGCCGTCAGAAGCGGAGAAATGTTAACAAAATCACCCTCTCCGAACAGAGCCGATTTGATCGTTGCGAGGATCAGATTGTATTCGTCGTAAGCATATCCGTTAGCCTTCATATACAGGAACGGAGATGCAGTCCTTACATCGAGCAGTGTCGGTACCAATCCCGTGTTTTCGATCTGCTCACCGACTTCGGGTATATAGTTTAACGGCATGTTAAACAGGATCTTGTTTCTGATAGTCCACCACAATCCAAGCGGAAATACCACAAGCACAAACGGTATCATCTCGAGTACATAGGAGATTAACTTCTCTTTATCCTTAAATCTTGCTGTATCAACAACTATTTTGTATACCATCAGTATCCCGATCGGTACGGCAACGAGTGCCGATGACAGTTTTGCCGACATTGCAAGTCCGATAAAAAGAGCAAGCTGTATTATCTTCGGGGTTGTCGGATACATATACCAGAGTATGGCCACATATATCGCGATCACGCTCAGAACGGTCGCGAGCGCATCATTATTGATACTTCCCGACATGAGGATATAGATCGGATGGAATGATACTATCAGCATCGTTATGAGGGTGGAACTTTTCTTCATATTCAGCTGCCTGCATATCAGATACACGATGAGCATCAGGATGCACATGTATATGAACGGCAGTATCTGTACGTTCTTGTGCATGCGGTCGGTGTTTATGCCGCATCTTATGTTAAACCACATCCATGCCGCAGACAGGAAATGATGAAGCGGGGGCTGAAAAAAAGCCCACACGGTCCTCGGATCGAAATCCGGCAAAGCCTTGTGGGTAAGTATATATTCCATATATGCCGCGTGACCTTCACCCGCGCCAAAGTCAATGACATCGTGCTGTCTGCACCAGACCGGAGTATACAGTACATACGCAAGCTTCAGGGCTACCGCCGATATCATCGTGTAAAAAACTGCCGATCCGGGAAAGTTCCTTCTGAAAACGACAAGGATCATAACGGTACAGATCAGAAGAAACGCAAACGAAGCCGTACGTATCGATCCCGTGGACAGATCAAAACAAAAAGCGAGAAAAAGCGCCATGATCATCAGCGATATAAAAGGTTTAATAACACTGTTATTCATTCTGTGTTTCCTCTGCCGCTCCGTTCGCCGTATCATTTGCAGGTGCACCCGTTAACTGCCGTTCGGCTTCTGCCGCATTCTCGGTTCCCGGGAAGCTGCTTAAAACCTGTGAATAGATCTCATCCGCTTTGGTCTTGTTTCCCGACTCTCTGTATGCATAGGCAAGGTTCATCAGATAATCCGGGTTTTCCGTATCAAGTTCACTCGCCTTGGTATAATAATCGATCGCCTTCTCATAATCCTTGGTCTTGAGAGCTTCCTTGGCAAGTTCGGCATATTCCTCAAGTGCCGATCCCGAGGCCGCCTCCTGCATCCTGGCATACAGCTCCCTGAACGCCTCCGAAGACTCGAGCAGATAATCCGGACCGATATTCTTCAGTTCGTCCATGGCCGCTGCCGCATTAGCCGAATCCTCTATATACATCTTGGCGGCACGCAGCAGTCTGTCATTGTCCGAAGCCGCACTCTTGGTCCCGGTAAGTTCATCGATCTGCCTTGACAGTTCGGCATTTTGAGCCTCGAGTGTTTCCGCCTGTTTGACAGATTCCTGGTGACTCGCCTTCTCCGACGCAAGTTCCTCACTGACCGCCATGAACTTCTGCTCGGTGTTGGCAGTTGCGGTCTTGATCTTCTGGGGAAGTATCAGATACCAGCTTATCGCAATACCCAGAACGAGTCCGATGGCGATATTGATGATGCTCGAAAACCCTCTCTTTTCCTTCGCTCCGACCGGTTGTATAATCGTATCATTCCCGTTCTGATACGTTATAATATCCTGCACCACAAGCTGCTGTCCGGCCGATTTTGAATCCCCGTTCTGTGACATCTCGGTGATCAGCGAATTGATCTCCTTTAAGTATCTCTGAGTGGTCGTGTCGTTACGGTCGATCCTGATGGCGCGCAGCAGTGTTCTCCTGGCCTTTTCATAATCGCTTATCTCGATATATAAAAGTGCCAGAAGCTGATATCCGACTATAAGATTTTCATTGATGGAAAGTACCTTCTTGAGCTGTACTATAGCCAGGTCCCGGCTGTTCTGATAACAGAAATTGAGCGCCTGGTTGAATTTCTTGATCGTCTGGTTGATCGTCTCCAGTCGTGAAGGGTTGCTCTGCAGGAAATTGATATACTCATCGGCAATGTTCTTCTTGCTCTCATAATTCCTGCTGATGATCCACTCCGAAAGGGCCGGTACAACCTCGCCCCTTTCAAAATAACACAGCCCCAGCAGATTTCTGGCATCAATGTTCCTCTTATTATATTTAAGGCTGGCATTAAGGCTCGTGATGGCCCCGGATATATCGCGCACATTGGCCT
>JBGUNV010000161.1:0-5583 GCA_045117595.1 Lachnospiraceae bacterium | reverse complement strand
CCCCCCCCCCCCCCCCCCCCCCCCCGAGGCGGGATAAATGTGATGACGGCCCATGCATCAAAAGGGCTGGAATTTCCGGTCGTTTTCATAATAGGACTGCAGGAGGGACTGTTCCCACATCACAAGAGCATGAGTGATGATCTGATAGAGGAGGAGAGGCGCCTTATGTATGTTGCAATGACCCGGGCCAAAGAGCGGCTGTATATGTGTTCGGTCAGCACCGAGCACGGAAAGCGTGCATCGAGATTTGCGGTTGAAGCAACCGGGAAGAAACAGTTTGTTAGCGATATTATAAAGCTTAAAAGAATTTAACCCCGTTGATTAAAAACCTTTGATCTTCCGGGACGGATACTAAGTTCAATCTGCACCGGTCACGTCTTTTTGTTGACATTTCGGTATATATGATATACGATAAATATGTTATGTTAACTATATCCTATAAGGAGGGAGTAAAATATGTGGTCTATTTCTGAAATGAAAATGAAGGGTAAGGCAGCCTTCAAAAACAATTACTGGAGATGTGTACTGGTTGCACTTATCCTTTCGCTTCTCACAGCGGGATCATCTGCCAGCGGATCGGGAAGCTCAGCCAAGAATGCGGAGCAGATGAACCTTAACAATGAGCAGGCTGTTGCGATACTGACTGTGATCGCCAGTATTATAGTGATCTATATTATAATATGGAGTGTTCTGCGTATATTCCTGCTCAATCCTCTCGAGGTCGGATGTCATTCTTTCCTCAGGAAGAATATTGATGAGCCCGTTGATCTCAACTGTCTGAAGGATGGCTTCGGTGATTACAAAAAATCGGTTGTAACCCTGCTTCTGAGGGATGTTTTCCTGGCGCTGTGGTTCTGTCTGTTCCTGATCCCCGGTTTGATCAAGTCATATTCATATATGATGGTACCTTATATCGTAATGGATAATCCTGAACTGTCACCGAAGGAAGTGATCACGAGATCAAGGGAGATGATGAACGGCAACAAGTGGCGTACGTTCTGTCTGGATCTGTCATTTATCGGATGGATATTACTGACGATAATAACCTGCGGTCTTGTCGGCGTATTCTATTTAGAACCGTACAGAAGATCAACGAGAGCAGCTCTTTATCTGGAACTGAAGGATCAGGTATAATCTGTCGGTATAATAAAGATTCCGGTCCAAACGGGCCGGAATCTTTTTGTTTACAGATATGATCATCAAATGTATCAGTTGATCGATGAATAACCAAAACCGTTACAGATCGCATCAACAGCAACGCCCTGCTGGCACAAAGGGCAGCTGTCGGAACGATAACTTGCATAATCAGGAAGGTCTCTGGTTGAATACAGTGATCTTATCGGAATATGATCGATCTGTGTTGCAACCGAGAAGATGGCTGATATTCCGATCGGAGTTCCGCCGTAAAACCTTATGGAACCGATGGCACTTTTAAGTGTGCTGCCGGTGGTGGCAGTATCTATGAGCACAAGCACTTTTTTTCCATGGATCATATGCTTGTTGTTCTCACGGAACATAAGCTGACCGCTCGTATTATACTCGGGACTTGTAATGTACATCGTCTGATGACGGTTCGCAGAGATTATACCGGCTTTTGTGAGCTTGTTGGCCATATAGGCACCGACGACTTCCGTTCCGTTAAGGCACAGGATAGTGTCGATCACGTCCGATGCCAGATACATTTCGGCAAGTTCCTCACCGGTCGCTCTTGCTTCGCGCTGCCTTGATTTCATATCGGAAAGATCCATATAGTAATTGACATGAGAATTAGGCGTGATAAAGTGTCCCGGGATATACCTGAGTACAACATCTTTGTTTTTGGTGTAGTCGATCTTTTTGTAATCCTGCATTTCTTTCCCCCTTATGATATGATTTACTCGTCTTTCATCAATTCGAATTCTTCATTGTCGAGATATTCGTCGAATGCATCCGCAACAGCTTCATATTCGTCATCGTCTTCAATGTAGATCAGTTCCGGCTCGATATTGGGATCCTTTTCGTCCTCTTTGTAACCGTAAAACCATACTTCACCATCGGCCGCCTGGCCTTCATCGTCAAGAGGAAGGAGTACTATGTAATCCTTGGAATCGACAGTCAGAATGGTAACAATGGCACACATGACCTTGCTTCCGTCTGTCAGCTCGATCTCGACGGTCATGTCTGTATCGTCAAATTCATCAGTTTGGCCCATGTCTAACTCCTTTTACTGTTGATAGTCGGATATTCAACGTGCGATATTATACCACACTGCCGTGTTAATAATCAATGATATAGCCGTTTTTGTTGAAAATAAGGGTATTTAGAGGTATAATACTTTTTCAGGACAGGTAAGATGACAGATAAAGATCAGAGAAAATTACATCATAAAACAGGCTGCGGTTATCCAATGGGATGTATCAGGACCGGTGAAGGGGTTCTGTTTAATGTTTGCCTGCCGTATAGAAATACTCTCGAGCTATTCATTTATAATGAGCAGGGCGGGATCATGGATCACGTCAACATGCTTGACCACAAACTGGCATCGGGAGTTTTTTCATGCGTTATAAGCGATGAGCTCCCGGATGGTTTTTCATACTGTTATGAGGTTGACGGCATCAGGGAATCCGATCCGTTCATGATGAATTCCACGGCACTTCGAAGGTTCGGGGATACGTCATCCGAGATAGATAACGGTAAGCTTTATGATGACGTATTTGACTGGAAAGATGATGAGCCTTTGCATATTCCGTTTAACGAAGTAGTCGCATATCAGCTTCATGTAAGAGGCTTTACCGCCCATTCTTCATCAAAGGTCACACATAAGGGCACGTTTGCCGGCGTTACGGAAAAGATCCCGCATCTTCTGGATCTTGGCATCAATCAGGTGGTTCTTATGCCGTGTTACGAGTTTGATGAGATTATCAGGCCGCGTAAGATGACTACGATGGATAATATAGATTACAGGTCTGTCCCCGGGCAGGAGTCACATAAGGTCAATTACTGGGGATTTACGAAAGGCTTTTATTATATGCCCAAGGCAGGATATTCCGACGGGGATCCTGTCCGTGAGTTCAAGGAAATGGTCAGGAGCCTTCATAAGGCCGGCATAGAGGTCATTATGAGGTTTTATTTTCCGGACTGCATCAATAAGGCCTTTATAACTGATATACTTAATTTCTGGGCATGTAACTACCATGTGGACGGGTTCTTCCTTATGGGTTCGGATATCCCCATGGATATAATAGCGGCAGATATTTATCTTCGTGACCGTAAGATATACAATCCGTTCTTTGATAAGGACCGGATAATCAATCGCAGGTACGGATACAACCGGAACATGGCATTTGTCAATTCCGATTTCATGAACGTATGCCGTAAATATCTCAAGAGCGATGAGAACCAGCTGTCGGATTTTCTGTACAGACAGCGCCTTAATCCCGAGGATGTTCATACCGTTAATTATATAACCGACTATTACGGTTTCACTTTGAACGATCTTGTATCATATGATTACAAACATAATGAAGCAAATCTTGAGGACAACAGCGACGGCGAGAATTTCAACTACAGCTGGAACTGCGGAGTAGAAGGTGTGTCCCGTAAGAAATCGGTCATATACCTTCGTACGAAACAGATAAAGAACGCCCTTGTATTTCTGTTGCTGTCCCAGGGCGCCCCGATGATCACGGCAGGTGATGAATTCTGTAATACACAGGGCGGTAACAATAATCCGTACTGTCAGGATAATGAAACGGGCTGGCTGGTGTGGAAGAGTAACAAAACAACCCGGGAGATAACCGATTTTACGAAAATGCTGATACATCTTCGCAGGAGTCATCCGATACTCCATCCCGAGAGGGAATTTCGTCTGATGGATTACGCATCCTGCGGATTTCCGGACCTGTCATATCACGGCGATATGGCCTGGAATCCGAGATATGATAATCATCTGCGACATATAGGAGTGATGAAATGCGGTAAGTATGCAAGGCTTACGAGGACGTGCGAGGATGATTTCTTCTATATCGCATACAACATGCACTGGGAGGATCATACGTTTGCACTTCCCAAACTTCCCAAAGGTCTGGTATGGACCGTGGAATTTATGACATGTGACGAAAATGCAGGTGCTGTAGTTTACGATACACTTGCAGGTTCTGAAGGGACCGTTACGGTTCCCGACAGATGCATATGTCTGCTTCGATCCGTGACTGCTCAGGTATCAGAGCCCGAACCGGCTGTAAATATAAAAGAAAAGAGGAAGATCGAAAATGATAAATGACAGAAAGGTATTATTCTCCGGGATGCAGGCCACGGGTAATCTGACGCTCGGAAACTATCTCGGAGCTCTGCAGAACTGGGTCAGGCTCTCGGATGAATATGAATGCTTCTATTCCGTAGTTGACATGCATTCCATTACCGTAAGGCAGGACCCGGCCGAACTTCGCAGCCGGGCGAGAAAACTGTTGACATTGTATATCGCCGCGGGTCTTGATCCCGAGAAGAACTGTATATATTATCAGTCTCATGTATCGGGACATGCGGAGCTTGCGTGGATATTAAACTGTTTTACTTATATGGGCGAACTTTCGAGGATGACACAGTTCAAGGATAAATCAGCCAAGCATGCAGATAATATCAATGCAGGACTTTTCACTTATCCCGTGCTTATGGCGGCGGATATTCTCCTGTATCAGGCAGATGTTGTCCCCGTGGGGATCGACCAGATGCAGCATCTTGAACTGACGAGGGATATAGCACAGAGATTCAACGGGATCTACGGTGACGTGTTTACGGTTCCCGAGCCTTATATCGGAAAGGTCGGAGCCAAGATCATGAGCCTGCAGGATCCGGCCAGGAAGATGAGCAAATCGGATGAGAATCCCAACGCAAGTATATACCTGATGGATGATCCGGATACGATCATGCGCAAGTTCAAGCGGGCAGTGACGGATTCACTCGGAGCGGTCAGATACAATGAGGAAGAACAGCCGGGTATCTGCAATCTTATGGATATTTACAGTGCATGTACCAGTAAGAGCAGACAGGAGATTGAATCCGAATTTGACGGAAAAGGATACGGAGATTTCAAGACAGCCGTGGGAGAGAGCGTCGTAGCAGTACTTCGCCCTCTGCAGGAAAAAATGGCCGATCTTGAAAAGAATAAGGATTACATAGATTCCGTTATCAGAAATAATGCCGAAAAGGCACAGTATATCTCAAATAAAACGCTTCGCAAAGTACAGAAAAAGGTTGGATTTCCTATTCGGCCTTGATCTCTTTCCAGAGATCGTTGTAGAGCGCGGTCGTATTCTCATCAAGCGATTCATAGATCTCGCAGCCTTCAAGGGATCCTTCGGGAGGCACTATGGCCGGATTGTTCTTCAGCTCGGCATCGAGTGAATTGACGACTGCCTTGTTGGGAGTCGAGTAGTAGATATATTCGAAATTGGAATATGCAACATCACGGCGGCAGAGGAAATCAAGGAATTTTCTCGCCGCTTCCATATTTTTACAGTTCTTTGTCACGATCCATGAATCGATCCAGAGATTGCTGCCTTCCTTCGGAACGACGTATGTAAGATCGTGATTATACAGATTGCC
>JBGUNV010000160.1:0-4735 GCA_045117595.1 Lachnospiraceae bacterium | reverse complement strand
TCGTGCAAAAGATACATGTAATGATCGACCATTTCAAAGAAGTCATTCCCTGCTATGAATGGTTCTGTTATCTGAAAATAAGGCATGGCCTTACTTGCTCTTCGTGCATAAGAATATGTAGATCCCTCTCCCACACCTTTATAGGTATCAATCTCTTTTGCCGTAAAAGGTCTGCTCTTTATTCCTCGTGACCAATTCCATATCGGAAACAGATAAAGATCGAACAGTTCTCTGATTTGAGCCGTATCTTTAGCTTCCCATTTGGTAACTGCATGTTCCATTTCGTATGGATACTTCTTCATTTCACGAAGATGATATGCTTTCAAAAGATCATGCGGATCCAGTTCTTTACCACGGGTATTCTGAGAGTCAAACAACTGGAATGCCTCTTCCACCTTGTCTACGCTTATTATCACGACTTCAAGTATATCTTCGAATGCTCTAATAAAACTTTCTTTTGTTTCAATACTCTTTAATGAAAACCATTCACGTATAAAATTGAAATTATTATGAATATTGGTTTGTGTTACTTTGTTCGAAAAGTCCTTCTCTAAAATGCTACTTGTAAATCCAGGATCGATACACTGTTTTATAAGTGTTAAAGAAATAATACGTTGCTGTCCGTCAACTACATCAGCCAAATCGTGATCATTATTATGGACAATAATAGTTCCAATACGATATTTGAACCCATTCCGATAGCGTTCTGCGTCGGTTATCGAATTACTAATATCCCCCAACAGATCTGTGATGTTTTGAATAGTCCATTTGTATGGTCGCTGATAATCTGGGATATCTAAATCCAAACTTAATAATTCGTTTATATTTTTAATACTAATATCAGCCAATATAGTACCTCCAAATGATTCATTTATAATTAATCCATATTTCCATTATATAACTATCCTTGTTTTTTCTGTAGATATTACTTCAATACAGCCGTCTAATATGATTTGATGGGGTCATCCATCAAATATGATTCAAGAAGCGATTTATGAGTTAATATACAGTTTTAATATATAATGGGAGGACTCGTTAGTCCTCCCATTATATTTATAACTATTATTCCTTTAACCAACGTCTCCATGCAATAATTCCTCTGCATCCACCAATTTGTACCATAACTCTGGGTTAATTCTCAATTTCTGGTAAGATATTATGATAAAGTCAAATAATCGTATATTATTATCTTTACTAACAATTATCATTGTATCCAGTCAATGCATATGCTAATATATATTTTGTTGCAGATGTGGCGGAATTGGCAGACGCAGCAGACTCAAAATCTGCCGTGAGCAATCACTTGTGGGTTCAAATCCCACCATCTGCATTTATTTTATTATTTGCGGGTTCCTTGAGGGGTTCCCTGAGACTTGATGGTGCTAATCTCCCCTTTCTTTCAGTATTTTGGGTTTTGTCTCAGGTTCAAGTCCCACCACCTACATGGCTTTTGAAGGCGCAAAACCCCTGTAATATCAATGGTTTTGGGCTTTCTTTATTTTGGTGAATTGGACGATTTTAGGTGTCAAGGGACACCTCACAGTCCTCAAACCCGCTATCTAAGCGGGTTTTCGCGTCTTGTAAATGACTCTTTTTGCGGGTACCATCCGGCATGATCGTATACCAGTATTCGGCCGGATTGTCATCTGTCGCCGCATGGTATGCTATCCTGCGGGGTGTGCCGTCCTGTCGGACATGCATCCGGCCGACTAACTTCTCACGAAGAGCCCGCTCCTTTTTTGTCAAATCCAAATATTCGATCGAAGCATCGCCAATGCTTATCATATGCAATTCAACGCTTTTGACTTTTCTCCCAGAATTACAGTTTTGCGGAATTCTATTCCATTTTTTTAATTTCTTTTCATTTTTTTGGAATAGTGATACAATAGTCTCGTCAATCGGAGGGGATTATCAATGAAACTAATTGAACGCAAACATTATCTGGATGCCCTGATATCTCTTGTTGGAACACCGCTTTATCTGGGTATTGGATAAACCGGAGTTGGTATACTTTCATCCTTGTGGTAACGTACAATACTCTTTTTATTATCATACAATTCCTTACATCACAGAAATGTCACAGGGATGGTCCTAGGGGACCATTATCTCTGCTTTTGACTTGGGATCGGACATGATGATCTCACCGACAGATTCTGCGCAAATTCTTCCGCTTAACGGATTCTTGACACTTATTACATGCGAAACTATATCTGCCTCTACCTCGGATTTTTCAAATGCAAGATCGCAGTCTTCCATGCGACAGTTGATGAGTTTCAGGCCCTTACAGTAGCACAACGGCTGGGTACCGATGATGGTACAGTTTTCAAAGGTAACATTCTCGCAGTACCAGGCAAGATACTCTCCTTTTACCATACTGTCCCTGACAATAACATTCCTCGCATGCCAGAAGGCATCTTTGGTATCAAACTCACAGTCGGTGAAAACAGAGTCCGTAATGTACTGAAATGAATATTTCCCTTTGAGTTTTATATGATCAAATGTCAGATGGTTCGAACGCATCATAAAGTACTCGCTCTCGATGCTTGTATCCTTCATTTCAATGCCACGCACATACCATCCGAATTCCGGAGATATGATATCGCAGTTTCGGATACTTACATTCGTACATTCCCGCAATGCCTTTATTCCGTGAAGTTTAGTATCTGTTATCTCGACATCCTCAGTATACCAGAGCGCGGCACGGCACAGATCCGTCATCTCGCTTCCGGATATCTTCAGTCCCCTGTCATGCCAGAAGGGATACCTTAAGTTGAACAGGCAGTCACGTATGACGATGTCCCTGCTTTCCTTGAATGCACTTTCACCGTCTGCCGGTCCGTCAAAGCGGCAGTTTACAGCCTCCACGCCTATGCTTCCGTATAAGGCTCTTTCTTCATCAAATGTCTGATCAGTGATCGTCTTCACGTTATTATGAATCTCCTTGTTATTTCAGCTTCAGTATAAACCTTCCAGATTTGATAATCCTCCGCTGATACCGAGTGCGGAGAACGCTATACCCAGGATCGCGCATACGATCAATACCAATATCAGATAGCAGAAATATGATCTTGCAAAATTCCTGAGATTTACGTTTTTCGCGGATATTGCATATATGATCAGAAAGATCAGTCCGATACACGGGATCGAAAACAGAAGCTCATAGCCAAAATAACCCCACATTGAGATCGGTGTATACTCCACAGGAATACTTGGTGAACCATTGTAATTGTTATCAGTACTCATAATTACCTCCTTTTGCGCCTTCTGGCGGATTTTTGATTATTATACAGATGATAGATGACGGATTCAATCCCCAACCTGATTTTGTGTATTCGGATCATACCGTCATGATATAATTACCCGTGTAACATATCATGCCGCCATGGTATAATTTTGGCAAATGGAAAATATCATAATGAAAAAATACATATCGGGGCTGATGCTCCTGTTTACGGTTACATTCCTCGGTGGCTGTTCTGCGGAATATCTGCCGTTTAAAAGTGTGGATATTACTGTTTCTGTTATCCCTAAAAATACTGATGCAAAACCGGTCCCGGATGAAGAGATTCTGAAAAAAGCAGAAAGCGCAAGACTTATCAATCCATGGGGAGAAACGCAGAGTTTATCCGTGGTCTCGGAATGGGTCAGATTTGATTTTACCCCTCCCGCCGAAGAGATCATACTTGATAACGGCCGCAGGATCACACTTACAACCTATCGGTATATGACCGGAACTGCCGAGGCACTGTATAAAACGGATAATTGTGAGCTTACCTTCAGACAGTCCCGTGATCTTCAGGGTATCGCACTCTCCGGTGATTACAACAAATATCAATCCGAATGGGATGAAAGTATTAATGATCTCAACGTTTGCTGCCTCGGAAACAACGATCTTATCCATGCGGCATATTATGATACTGCGGAAGGTCATTTCTCCATAACTTATCAAAGCGACGGGGCTGATGACGGACTGACAGCCGCTGATCTGTCTATGATAATCGGGAGCATTCGCTAATCCTACTGCTACACTGAGTGTATCCATATGAAAAATGATAGTAATGTTTCGTCTGTATTGAAAGGATGTATCTGATATGAGCAACGAAAGCATAGGTGCCAAAATATCCGCAAAACGAAAGGAGCTCGGCTATTCTCAGGAGCAGCTGGCCGAGAAGCTCGGCGTGTCTGCACAGGCAGTTAGTAAATGGGAGAATGACCGGAATCTTCCGGATCTTGCTAATCTGAATCTCATATCAGAGGTACTCGGAGTAACGCTGTCCAATCTGCTCGACGAGAACACGACTGAGGCGGATTTCGAATACAGGGACAGACTGTTCCATGAAGATAAGATGTATACCCGGATCAAAACCATCGCGCAGACCGAAAAGTATTACGAAACCTACCGGGCACTTGCATATATGCGCGAAAGGCACAGCGGGCAATCTCGAAAAAAGGGCCGTCACACAGCCAATATCGTTTCATACATCAACCATCCCCTGATGATGGCGTGTCATGCTTACTATCTGGGAGTAAAGGATGATGTTATCCTGGCGGCGATACTGCTCCACGACGTTGTGGAAGATACAGGTGTTACAGTTGACGACCTTCCGTTTTCCGATGATGTGAAAAGTGTTGTGAAAGCAGTCAGCTTCTCCTGCCCCGAAGGTGTCGATTGGGATGAAGCGAAACAGTTATATTACGAAAATATTATGAAGGATGAACGGGCCTGTGTTGTCAA
>JBGUNV010000159.1:0-4061 GCA_045117595.1 Lachnospiraceae bacterium | reverse complement strand
GGAATATGAAGGGTCAATTGACAGCGGAGATAATATGAAGATAGGTTCCACGGTTACGGTTGACTATAATCCCGATGATCCGACGGATGTGGGGGCATGGACCGGTCTGTGGCTTCCCATACTGCTGATATCACTTGGCGCGGCGGCAATTATAGCCGGATGTGTCAGTATCGTTATTGTCCATAAACGTGTCAAAGGGGACGGTTCTTTTTGACAACTTATTGAGAGTGAATAGGCTAATATGAAGGTACAATGGGATTCGGATTCATGGGATTCCGGCGGTTCGGACGGGGATAGTAACTGGTAGATATGAAACTAAACAATAAACGAACAATTCTGGTGGGACTGGCGTTTTTGTCGATATGTGCGTTTTGGCAGATGTACGACAGCGTCATCCCACTCATGCTGACGAAGACTTTTCGCATAAACGAGACAATGTCGGGCGCCGTGATGGCAGCTGACAATGTCTTTGCTCTGGTACTTCTGCCATTTTTCGGATCACTTTCGGACAGGACCAATACGCGCCTCGGGAAGCGTACCCCGTACATTCTTGGGGGAACGTTTGGTGCCGTACTGTTGATTAACAGTCTTCCGTTTCTTGATAACGGATATTACAAGGCACCGTCAACCATCAAACTGTTCACCTTTATCATTGTTCTCGGACTGATCCTCATTGCGATGGGGACGTACAGGTCACCGGCTGTTGCACTCATGCCGGATGTTACACCCAAACCCCTTCGGTCAAAGGCAAATGCGATAATCAATCTCATGGGCGCTCTCGGAGGAATCATCTACCTCGCGGTTGCAGCCGTGATGTATCCGAACTCCAGGATCGCGGGTCTTGAACATGTTGACTACGGGCCGCTGTTTATTACGGTTTCCTTTATTATGACATTATCTGTCATCGTTATGTTTGTCACCGTCCGCGAGAGGGAACTTACACTCAAAAATCAGGAGCTTGAGAACAAACACCCCGAGTGGAACCTTGCCACGCAGGATTCATCAGGCGAAGAAGTTCTTCCGGGGGATGTAAAGAGAAGTCTTGCTTATCTTCTTGTCTCAATAGCGCTTTGGTTCATAGGCTATAATGGTATCACGACATGGTTTACCACATATATAGATAAAGTCATGGGCCAGGGGCTTGGCGGTGCTTCGACGTGCCTTCTTATAGCATCGGGAGGTGCGATCGTATCCTATATCCCGATCGGAAGCCTGTCGTCTCGGATCGGAAGGAAACGTACGATCCTCGTTGGTGTCGCGATTCTTGCCGGATGCTTTCTTGCGGGTTTTTTCCTCACAACGTTATCGTCTACGCTTAATGCAGCGATGTTTATCGTATTTGCATTCACGGGATTTGCATGGGCAGCGATAAACGTCAACTCCCTTCCGATGGTTGTTGAGATGTGCAAGGGCTCGGATATCGGTAAGTTTACGGGATATTATTATACGGCTTCAATGGCTGCACAGGTGGCAACGCCGATACTTGCGGGATTTTTGATGAGAAACGTCGATTACAGGATACTGTTTCCCTATGCGACGGTATTTGTTGCGGCAAGCTTTGCGACTATGCTGAGAGTTAAGCACGGGGATAACGAAGTTGATGTGAAGAAAGGAATTGAAGTCTTTGAAGAAATGTGATCTTGCAAAACATTATGCACACAGAGGCTTACACGACAAGCCTTCCATACCGGAGAACTCGATGGCGGCATTTGAAAGAGCCGTTAAACACGGATTCCCGGTGGAGTTTGACGTGCATCTTATAGCAGATGGAAGCCTGGTCATTTTTCATGATGAGGATCTTGAAAGAGAGACCGGGATAAAAGGACGGATCGAGGACAGGACCTTTTCGGAGCTTTCAGGATACCGCCTTGAAGGAACGGATGAGAAGATTCCGTCCTTTGACGAGGTTCTTGATTTATTTGAAGAGACTTCACTTTCGCTTCTCATAGAACTCAAGGCAGCAGGTGGAAACCATAGGGCACTTGCGGATGCGGTATGTAACAGGCTTGCCGGATACAAGAGGCCTTACGTGATTGAAAGCTTTGATCCGAGGGCGCTTATGGAAGTAAGGAAGATTTCCCCGGACATAGCCGTGGGACAGCTTTCGCAGGACTTCGTAAAGAACCGCGAAGGCCTGCCACTGTGGAAGGCTATAATACTTAAGAACATGATGTTCAATATGAAGATATCACCGGATTTTATAGCATATAAATATGAGGATACGAATGTATTTGCTGCCAGAGCCGCTATCAGACGAGGTGTACCTGTTGCGGTATGGACAATCAGGAATAATGATGACTACCAAAATGCCATAAACGAAGGATTTGTCCCGATCTTCGAACAGTTTGACCCGGGTGTCAAATGATTGGAACGATTCAAAGGAATTGTTTGAGAAGGCAGGAAACAGATTCGTCACTTATATTAACTGATCAATAGATTTCAGGAGGATGAGAGATGAAACACAAATTCAGAGTATTAAGTCTTATCATGGCGTTTGCCCTGGCATTCGGAAGTATTAATGCCGTACCGGTTTATGCCGATCAGACAGAATCACAAAATGAAAGTACCCAGCTTACCAATCTTGCAATAACAGATCTGGCAGAGCCTGTTGCGGGGCAGCCGCTTGACGGTAAGGCGACAGTGACATCGGCGGAAGGAGTTACGTGGGAGATTCCGGTAATATGGGTTGATGATTCGGGAGTTGTTGCAACCGTAGCACAATCCGGGCATAAGTATTTTCCGACCTTTGCTTTCTATGTACCATCAGGCTATACAATTAAAGGAAGAAATTCCAACGGAGTATTTTCCGTATCCCTCCCCGGATTTGTAACAAATCTTATGGGGGCAGGCAATCTGCTCTTTGTAGCTGATGAATCTACCGGGATCACTTATCTTACATGGACGATCTCGGGAATAAGCGGAATACCTGCGACATATGCAGCGGGTCAGCCCGGTACGGTACAAAGCACCGAAGCTGAGACAGGAAGCGGTTTCGAAAGCAACAGTTCGTCAGATGAAACTGATCCCTTTTGGGAAGCAACGGTTCACTGCGGAACTAACACACTTGATAAGTATGGGGCCGAGAACCTGGCATGGCTTGTGGCCTTAATAAAGCACGAGATTCAACCGAGAGCTGTTGGAGCTCTTCTTGATGGATTCCCGGCCTTTTCCGAGGCGGCTAAAAACAACCTGCTGGGTGACAAGATAGGCTTATATGTATATGATGTTACTGTTGATAAACCGGCGCAGAATCAAGCAAAGAATGTAGATGGAGCTCTTGCATATGTAAACGCGGCCTATAAAAACGGTATATATAAATATCTGATCGGAGTTAATATCAATGGCATGCTGGAACTTAAAAACGGAGAGTATGCAATAAAGGATGGACAGAAGACAGAACTGGAGAATACTCTGGTACATGAACTGATGCACGGTCTGATGGATGACTATGTAAGAACCGGGATGGCTTCAGGGGACTCGGCTTATCCTGACAATCCCAATCCGACAAAGGAGTATAATGCTTTTCCCAGATGGTTTTTTGAAGGAAGTGCCACGACCGTTGAGAGAGCATATGTATTCTGGGCATCAACGTATGATTCGATTAAAAATATGGGTAATGGTCAGTATACGTCGGAAGCTGTAAAGAACTTCTTCAGTGCAGCAGAGAATTCACTAGATCAATATAAAAAAGACTATGATAAATCTATAGTCGGATCGTATGTTGGAGGATATCTGGCATGTGTTTATCTGGGAGCAAAGATTGCAACAGGAGATGAAAATTACACATCTGAAGATGTCAGAAAAGGATTTAATACTATTCTTGAGAAACTCCATAACGGAGAGTCACTTGACAGTATAATCAAGAATAATACACCATATGGCGGACTTCTTGACTTTGAAGATAAGTTTCTTAAAGATGATGGATCATCACAATTTGCAGCGGATCTGCTCAATTATTATGACAAAGTAGGCAGTGATATCGGAAAACGGGCTAACGGTTCGATACTTATGGATTTTGAGACTACTGCCGATTCACCGCTCGAGGGAAGAGGGGAGACATC
>JBGUNV010000158.1:0-12388 GCA_045117595.1 Lachnospiraceae bacterium | reverse complement strand
ATCACTTGACATGCCTCTGATCTCATGGAACATCAAGTCCACGACCAAGGCACAGGACGGCCTGTATATGTATGATACGATCCAGAGACTGTATGACGGGCAGTTCGGTGAGGAAGGCGTTGACGATATCGCCAGATATATAAAACTCGGAAAACTCGGAGAGGCTTTCAAAAGTGAGGAACAGGTCGTACTCCTTATTGATGAGATAGATAAGGCCGATCTGGAATTCCCGAACGATCTGCTTTGGGAACTCGATCAGATGGAGTTCTATATCTATGAGACAAAAGAGACCGTCAGGGCAAAACACAGACCGATAGTTATAATAACTTCGAATGCCGAAAAGGAACTTCCCGATGCGTTCCTTCGAAGATGTATCTTTCACTATATTGCATTTCCCGACAGGGAACTTATGGATGAGATAGTCAGGACGCATTTTGACAAAGTTGATGAGCATATACTTGCCGAGGCAATGGATGTGTTCTATATGATAAGGGATGAGAAATCAGTCAAGAAAAAACCGAGTACATCCGAGCTTATAGACTGGGTAAATGCTCTGCAGCTCGGAGGGATAAGTGCCGATAAGATCAAGTCAACACTTCCGTTTATTGGTACCGTTGTTAAAAAGGATGAAGATCTTGAAACGGTTTCTCATATAAGTTTTGGGGGATGAATGTTTAGCGGATTCTTTTATTTCCTGCGGGAAAAGGGAATGGATATAGGACTGTCGGAATGGCTGACTCTGGTTGAGGCTTTGGACAGAAAGCTGATCGGAGCCAGTTTTACGCAGTTTTATCTTATAAGCCGTATGATCCTCGTCAAGAACGAGTATGAGTTTGACAAATATGATTGTCTGTTTGAGGAATATTTCAAAGGGATAAAACATGAATTTGATGATATCTCCGAACAGATGCGCAAATGGCTTGAAAAGCCGGAATATCAGGCTTTTCAGGAGGACCTTGAAAAAAAGAAAGCACTGATGGAAGAGGAAGGTATCCCCATTGTCGACAATGAGGATGTTCTTGAGAAGTTCCGTGAGCGCCAGAAGGAACAGGATGCCGAGCATCAGGGTGGTAACCAGTGGATCGGAACTGCAGGGAACAGTTCTTACGGGAATCTGGGCGGACATCTGGGCGGAGTCAGAGTCGGGGGGACAACCGGTTATCAGTCGGCTTTTCAGGTGATCGGAGAACGTAAATTCCGCGACTTTCGAAATGACAGGGTTCTTGACAACAGACAGTTTCAGATGGCACTTCGATCCCTTCGTCAGTTTTCTACCAGGCTTGATATTGAAAAAACGGAGCTTGACATTGACGCGACAATAGACAGTACATGTAATAACGGCGGACATTTACGCATTGAGATGCAAAAGCCCCGCAAAAACACGGTCAAACTTTTACTGCTGATGGATTCGGGTGGTACTATGATCCCGTATACCAATCTTCTGAACGAACTGTTTCACTCGGTAAACAAGTCCAATCACTTTAAGGATATCAAGACTTATTTTTTCCACAACTGTATATATTCGCATGTTTATAACACTCCGGAATGCGAATACGGGGACTGGATCGAGACCGAATGGATACTTAAGAACCTTAACAGTGAGTATAAGGTGATAATAGTCGGAGATGCGGCAATGGCTCCCGAGGAGTTGTATTCACTGACAGGCAATTACAGAGGACCGAATGACGGCTATTCCGGAATGGAATGGCTGCTTCGGCTGAAAAAACATTTCAAACGGGTTATCTGGCTCAATCCCAAGATGGCACCCGGAAATGCTCCCTGGCGCGAGGCTGAAACGGCAGTTAAAAATACGTTTTCCATGTACAGACTGACGGTCGAGGGACTTAAAGAAGGAATGAAGTATCTGATGTTAACCAGATAGGAAGGGCAGTATATGCACAAAGTAATGATCGTAGATGACAATATGACGAATCTCATCATGGCCAAAAAGGCCCTTGAGGATCTGTATGAGATCATTCCGGTTTCTTCGGGCAAGATAGCATTGGAGTTTCTGGAGGAAATGCCGGAACCTCCCGATGTTGTGCTGCTTGATGTTGATATGCCCGATGTAAACGGCTTTTTTGTCATATCACAGATGAAGAACTCCAAGAAACTGTCCAAGATACCTGTAGTGTTCCTTACGGCTCAGGAGGACATGACGACTGAGATAGAAGGTTATTCACTCGGCGCGATCGATTATATCAAGAAACCGTTTACGGCCACGCTGCTTCGTAAACGTGTGGATATACACATCAAGTCGATCGAGGAACAAAAGCATAAGGAAAGAGTGAACGGTCAGCTGCAGAAGGTACTGTCCGAGAAGATCCACAATATCGTGGAACTCGAATATGCGATAGTTGAGATGTTCACATCACTCATGTCCAACAGATCGTTCATCATCGCCGAACATTGTATACGTGTTGAGAAATATATGTCCGTATTTCTTGATTCGTTAATTGAGTCGCGACAGTTTTCACTTGATGGAAATGATGCGGAGATATTAAAGTTTGCTTCCAGGCTGCATGATGTCGGAAAGATCTGTCTGACGGACCGGTGTCTTGCCGATATGGGAGATCTCAGCATCCAGGAAAAGGAATTCAACCACGCACATGCGGTGCTTGGTGCCGAAGCTGTCAAAAAGGTAATGGATGTCATTTCCGATAACAGGTTTCTGACATATTGCTATAACATGTGCAGATATCATCATGAGAGATGGGACGGAAAAGGTTATCCGGACAGACTGATGACGACCAATATCCCTCTTGAGGCGCGGATCCTGGCCATCGTAAACGAATATGACAATTTCCGTACTACGAATGACGGTGCCGAGCCGCTTTCTCATAATGAGGCCATTAACAGGATCAGGTTCTGGAGCGGTACACATTACGATCCTGAACTTGTTGATGCTTTCCTTAATATTGAGAGCAGGATCAATGCCGTTCGATTTGACACTAAGCCATGATCAGTTTATTAAAGTCGATATATAACAAAGACAAAAATGAGGAAATGTATGTATTCAATGTAACGCATTCGATATGTATCGTCTGTATGGTACTTATCACGTTCATTGTTTCCTTTTTCTATGAAAATCATAATGCCGTATATCTGACATTCGGCATGAGCGTGCTGTTCCTGCTCACAATGGCTGAAGGGAACAGGACAGCACGAACCAGGCAATGTATCATATTCATGTCTCTCGTATTCAATATCGTTTATATGCCGCAGATGTATGTTATGTTCGGACGGAATATCTGTGCCATTCCGGTCTATTTCCTGTTCGGTTTAATGTATTCGGTTGTACTGCTTGATGCCGGGAGTGCTGTGATACTCGGCGGAATAGAAACGGTATATTACATCATCCTTCTGTTCGGCGGTATAGTAAATATGCCTACCGGACTGGATAACCCCACGACGCACGATATATATCTGTCATATCTGGGAGCCGTAGTTGCCCTCATTGTTGTCGGGAACTGCGCAGGTGCTACCATCAGATTCAGGTTTATGTCTTACCATAAGGCCCAGCTTAAGGCTGAGAAGAAAAAGGCTGATGCAATGGATGCATATGTTGCCAAGGATATGTTCCTCATCAATATGTCCCATGAGATAAGAACCCCGATGAACGCCATAGTGGGAACCGTTGATCTGCTGCTGGACCGTGATATTTCCGAACATGTATCGGACAGTGCCTATAATATTCTGAATTCCTGTAATGCACTTCTGTCCATAACGGATGAACTGATGGATCTGTCCAAGGCCGAAAGCGGTGAGGTGGAACTGTATGTTTCCACATATGATCTGTCGGATCTGTTGATGGAAGTCATAAACATGATGACCGTCAGACTGACTGAATCAAATCTGTCATTTTTTGTTGATATCAATAACAATATCCCGAGGTTTCTGTATGGCGATGCATCAAAGCTCCGTCAGTTGTTTGTGAATCTTCTGAACAACGCAGTCAAATTCACCCCCTCCGGCAAGATAGTCATGAGAGTTGATTACGCCCTTCGTGATAACGATGCCATTGAGCTTATCGTTGACATAGAAGATACGGGTATCGGTATCAAGAAGGAAAACATGGACAGCCTGTTCAAACGATCAAACGAAGATAAGAAGGAAGAAGGAGGAACTGTAGACGGTTCGGGACTCGGACTTGCGATCTGTGCCGAGATAATCAGGGAGATGAACGGTGAGATTTCGGTTCAGAGTGAATATCAGGTCGGCTCGGTATTTACATTCAGGATACCGCAGAAGTTTACTTCCATGGATACGGTTGCCTTCATAGCGGATAACAGATCATACAGGATTCTGGTATTTGAAAAAGATTCTCTGTACAGTTCGCATGTAAAGAAGATTCTTGATTCATTCGATATCGAATGCGATATTGCCAGAAACAGACAGGACTTTGAACGTCTGATCAATGTGAACAGATATACCCATGTTTTCATTTCAAATGAGAGATATGATGAATGTGAGACTATACTGAACAAACGTCTGGTAGAAGAGAACATAGTCGCGTTTCTGGACATTGATGACAATGTACGTATCAGCAGGGCTTCAACCGTTCTTACAAGGCCCATACATACACTTAACATAGCCGCTCTCCTTAAAAACGAGATGAACACATATGTCAGAGAGGTAACGAGAAAAGGCGGATTTGTATGTCCGAGAGCCAATATACTCGTGGTGGATGATAATCATACGAATCTGAGTGTGGCGGAGGCTATTCTTTCCAAATACGGTGCAAATGTTATCACGGCTCTTTCCGGCAGGGACTGTCTGAGACTGCTTAATGAAAATGAGGTGGATATGATATTCCTTGATTATATGATGCCGGAGATGAACGGGATAGATACTCTCGAACATATCAGGAAACTGCCAGGATCGAAGTATGTAGCAATGCCGGTCATCGCACTTACCGCAAATGTGGTCAGCGGGGCAAGGGAGATGTTCCTGGAGGCAGGTTTTGATGATTTCATGGCCAAGCCGATATCGATAGACAAGATGGAAAAGATACTGCGCAAGTACTTGAGACGTGAATTGATAATGACATCCTCGGATATCGGGTAAATATTATGAAGAACGGATTGTACAGGATCAAAAATTTCATAGGTTTTCTGCGAAGCGATGATGTATCAACTGAAGCAAAGAGTCTGTATCTTGTTATAGTATACTGTGTCATCGTGAATCTGGTTTATACTGTCGGATTTGCAGTAAAAAAAGCTCCTGCGGCATGTATAAGCATCTCTGTTTGCATGCTTGTATATTTTGCGCTGCTGTTATATCTGCTGAACCGTTTTGATGAGATCGATCTGTTCAGATATATTACAGTTATCAGCATAAATTTCTTCATTTTCCCCATGCTGTACATATTGACGGGCAATATTCTCGGGGGAACACTCCTGTTCTTCCCGCTTGGTATAGTATTCACGTTTTTCCTGATCAAGGAGAGGTGGGTATACCCGATTTTTCTGTTGGAGCTGTTGTGGTATTGCACGATCCTGGTTCTTCCGATTGTCGATTACGAAAGATTTTCCCAAAACAGTATCTCTTTTGATCTTATAGGTATACCGGTTGGATTTGTGATCGCCGCTCTTGCTCCGATGTTCATATTCATCTATCAGACAGTGATATATGAAAGAACCAAAAAACAGCTCGGTGAAAGCAGTTATATGATAGAGTCGGCCAGATTCAATAAAAGCCGTTTCCTTGCCAATGTAACTCATGAGATCAGGACACCGATGAACGCCATTATCGGTATGAACGAGCTCATCCTGAGAGAAGATCTTGATCCCGAGACCAGGGAACTTGCCGAAAACATCAAGACATATTCCAATCAGCTGCTCAAGATCATCAATAATATCCTTGAATTCTCCAAACTTGATTCCAATAAGATGGAGCTGTATCCGGGAAAGTACAATTTCAGGGACCTCATGAATGATATCATTGATGCGGTTTCAAATGAGTATGCATCCGAGAATACCGAATTTGTTGCAAGTATAGACTGCAATATTCCCAAAACACTTTTCGGTGACAATATCAGGATCAGGCAGGTCTTCATGTATCTGTTGTTCTCATCTGTACATAAACTGCCGCATAGCCGTATATCCATGGAGGTTAACGGTGAAGTTGATATAAATACCAATACGGTCCTGCTGTCATGCACCATAGCAGAGTCCGGATTCGGACTTTCGGAAGTTGAGATAGAAGCAATGCTGAATGCGTATACCAAATACGACAGCAGACAGAAGAGCGATTATAAGGGAATGGGCCTGGAGCTTTCGATCTGTAAGGAGATACTTGAACTGATGGGCGGGGATCTGTCCATCAAGAGTGTCGAAGGCGTCGGTATGAGCGTCCATTTCGAATTTATAAATTATATAATAGAAGACTCGCCGATCGTACGTATAAGTACGATGAAGGATTATAATATCCTGATCTATACAAAGAATCCGCAGGATCAGGATATGTGGATCCATATTCTCGGACAGTTTCAGTTATATCCGAATTTTGTCAACGGACCTAACGCTTTCAGGCAGGCGATAGAAAACAAAAGATATACACATATTTTCATTGATGATATGTTTTATCCCATGCTCAGGGATACTATCAGGGCCGCACAGATAAAGGACAGTATATATGTCACTACGGAGGCGGGCAGCATATACAGTGATTTTGATGACTGTAAGATACTTCGTAAACCGATGACCTGTATTAATGTGGCCGATGCGCTCAATAATATATGGGATGCGCTCAGTTACAAGGTTGCACAGAAGAAGGAATCCGTCACCTATCCCGAGGGAAGGGTTATGATCGTTGACGATTCTATCGTTAATCTCAAGGTGCTTGAAGGAATGCTGATGACCTTTTCGATAAATGTATCGAAGTGTAAAAGCGGCGCGGAAGCACTTGATATATTGAGAAGTGATGAATATGATCTGATAATACTTGATCAGAGGATGCCTGAGATGGATGGTATTGAACTGATGCATCTGATCAGGAAGCTTGATAATGCCAATGCAATGGTTCCGATACTGTGTGCGACTGCGGATTTCGGTCCGGAAATATCGAGGACGCTGCTTAATGAAGGCTTCCAGGATTATCTTGCCAAACCTGTGAGAAGGTATTATCTCGAAAGAATGCTCAGAAAATATATGCCGCAGGAACTTGCCGTAAATATCGTTGTTGATGAGCCGGCAAGTGATGATGCCGGGAAGCAGAAGAGAGAAGATAATACTCCCACGGATCCGGGTGTGATCGATTTTGAAGAAGGGCTCGGCAATCTCGGAGGCAATATGAATGCATTTGCACCGGTAGTCAATTCATATTATCGAGAGGGACTTTCCAAGCTTGAGAGTATACCGGCTCTGTTACAGAACGGAGATTTTGCGAACTATGTGATCGAAGTTCATGCACTTAAATCAAGCAGTGCCGCAATTGGAGCTGCTGCCATGTCCGTGCTTTTCAGGGAACTTGAGTTTGCCGGCAAGGCAGATAACAGGGAGTATATAAACAGTCATACCGACAGTGTGCTTTCACAGTTCAGGGATGTTTTGGAAAAAGTACGTGTATATCTTGAAACAAACGGTATCTTCGAGTCGGGCACGGATGTTGCCGAACCTGAAGGTGAGATGGTAGAATTTGATGATGGTATAATAGATGAGCTTATCGATTCGCTTTCCAGATTCAACATAAAGGAAACCGAAGAAAAAGTCGCAGAGTGTCTTGGCGTCAATTACGGCAGCGAAGTCAATCATGCATTTGCTGAAATTAATTCGCAGCTTGAGGTGTTTGATTATCATAAGGCAAAAGAACTGCTGATGGAACTGAAAAGGAGGAGAAATGAATCCGGTATATGAAAAACTGAACAATTGTTATGAAAGCATCAGAAAAAAGATCTCTTTCGAGCCCAAGGTTGCTCTTGTGCTCGGCTCGGGTCTTGGAAAATTCGCTGAGGAGATAGAGGTCGTATCATCCATATCGTACAGTGAGATCGAGGGGTTTCCGACTTCGACCGTTCCGGGGCATGCGGGGCAGTATGTTTTCGGTTATGTGGATTCCGTGCCTGTTGTATGCATGCAGGGCAGGGTACATTATTATGAAGGTTATCCGATAAGTGACGTGGTACTGCCTATCCGGCTTATGGCACTTCTCGGAGCCGAATATCTGTTTCTGACAAATGCTTCCGGAGGGATCAACAGAGATTTTAAGGCCGGTGATTTTATGATCATAACCGACCATATCTCAACCTTTGCACCCAACCCGCTTATAGGTCCGAATATTGATGAGATAGGAACGAGATTCCCGGATATGTCAACGGTTTATAATCCGATACTGTGTGATATAATTGAGCAGGTTGCGACGGATTTTGATATAACCATGCAAAAAGGGGTATATGTGCAGCTTACCGGCCCTTCTTTTGAAAGCCCTGCAGAGATAAGGATGCTTTCAAAGCTCGGTGCCGATGCCGTCGGAATGAGTACTGTCGTTGAGGCTATTGCAGCAAATCATATGGGAATGAAGATATGTGCAGTCTCATGTGTATGCAATCTTGCGGCTGGGATAACGGAAAACCCGCTGACCCACGATGAGGTACAGGAGGCGGCTGCAAAGGCGGCACCGCTTTTCAAACAGCTCGTAAGAGAATCAATAATCAGGATCGGTGCATTATGATCTCAGTTTATAAAATAAGAAAAAGATGTTTTGCCCTGTTACTAGCGCTGTCCGTGACCTCCGCATTTATCGGAGGTTGTTCCGGCAAGGATTCGGATAAAACGGAAGATAAACAGGCCGAAGTCGTACTTGTGACCGATTTCGGGACCATAGATGACAATTCATTCAATCAGGCAGCATGGCAGGGGATAGAACAGTACTGCCAGGAACACGGGATATCATGTGATCACTACACCCCGGAGGATACCGACCTTGAAAGCATAATGGCGCAGATGAAAAGAGCCGTCAAAAACGGGGCGAAGCTTATCGTATGTCCGGGCTCGATGCTTGAGGTGCCGGTATATGAGGCCCAGAAAAAATATGATGATACAAGTTTTATACTCATAGACGGTCAGCCTCATAATGCGGATAACACGGAGACCGAGATAGGAGATAATGTTTCCGTCATCACATTTGCCGAGGAGGAGGCCGGATTTCTGGCCGGATATGCCGCAGTACGCGATGGATATAAGGGACTTGGTTTTGCCGGAGGCATTCCCTTGGATCCTGTCATCAGATTTGGATACGGATTTGTCCAGGGTGCCGATTATGCCGCGATTGAGATGGGTGTCAATGTTCATATCCGTTATACGTATACAAATACTTTTTCCGATGATCCGGCTGTAGAGGAACTTGCCGGCGCCTGGTTTGATGACGATACCGAAGTTATATTCGCATGCGGAGGAGCGATCAGCAAATCAGTTATCAGAGCAGCGGAAAATCATAACGGAAAGGTTATAGGTGTTGATGTGGATGAATCGGCCGAATCGGAGACCGTGATAACATCAGCCATGAAGGATACGAGATCGGCGGTTTACAACGATGTTAAGGCATTTTATGAAGGTACTTTTGAAGGCGGCAGCGTACATAATGTGACCGCGGCATCGAATGGAGTATGTTTGCCGATGGAAACATCAAGATTTACGAAGTTTGATCAGGCAAGTTATGATGCTGTATTCTCACATATAGTTGACGGTATGCTTGTACCGTATAACAAGACTGATGTGGGAACATGTGAGGAACTCAGCCTTGTAAATACCGAGGTCACTTACATCGAGTTTCAGTAAATAAACGATACGGAGGGGATATGGATCCGGAAAGACTTATCAGAGAAGCTTTAAAGGCAAGAGATAATGCATATGCACCGTACTCACGATATCATGTGGGTGCGGCGCTGTTATGTCGCGACGGCAGTATCGTGACCGGCTCAAATATAGAGAACGCATCATACGGTGCGACTGTCTGTGCCGAAAGATGCGCGACCTTTGCAGCCGTGTCAACAGGCAGGAGGCAGTTTGATGCGATCGCGATCGTCGGCGGGCCTGCAGGAGAGGCAATAGAAGATTACGCATTTCCATGCGGAATGTGCAGACAGGTACTGAGGGAGTTTACCGATCCCGCAACATTTCGCGTGATAGTTGCAAAGAGTACGGATGAATACAGGGAATTTACACTTGAGGAACTTCTTCCGTCAAGTTTCGGTCCCGACAATCTGGGAGGATGAAAATGAACACAAGATTATATAATGCCAGAATTCTGACAATGGACGGTAACTGTGAACTGACTGACGGTGAGATCTGGGTTGAGAAAAACCGGATCAAATATGTAGGCCCGTCAAGATCGGATGAAGAAATAGCATCGGCGGGTATCGATTTTGATGTAACACGTGACTGTGGTGGAAATGTACTGATGCCGGGCTTCAAGGACGCCCATACCCATTCGGCTATGACGGGTATGAGATCATATGCGGATGACATGCCGCTGTGGGAGTGGCTGTCAACCAAGATTTTTCCTCTCGAGGCCAAGCTTACGGCAGAAGATATGTATGCGCTTGTAAGGCTGGCAAATCTTGAGTATCTGTCGGGAGGTATCACTTCCATATTCGATATGTATATGCATCCGGAAGAGACTGCAAGGGCATGCGAGGAAATGGGAATGAGGTTTGTGGGATGTTGTGATATCAACAAATTCGGTCCCGATATTTCCGAGGTCGTAAACAGATTCGAAAACCTCAACAAAAACAACGGCTTTTCAAGCTATATCATCGGATTTCACGCGGAGTACACATGTACAAAAGAACTGCTCATGCAGATAAGCGAACTGGCACACAGGTATCATTCACCTGTTTTCACTCATAATTCCGAAACAAGAAAAGAAGTTGATGAGTGCATCGAAAGATACAATATGACACCGACGGGGTTGTTCGAGAGCCTTAAAATGTTTGAATACGGAGGCGGAGGATACCACTGTGTATATCTGTCGGATGAAGATATAGAGATATTCAAAAAACATGATATGACAATTGTTACGAATCCGGGATCAAATACCAAGCTTGCCAGTGGCGTGGCCCCGATCTCACGGTATCTTGATGAAGGTATCAGGATCGCGATAGGAACAGACGGACCTTCTTCGAACAACTGTCTTGATATGTTCAGGGAGATGTTCCTTGTCACGGGTCTTGCAAAACTTCATGATATGAATGCAGCAGCTGTTGTTCCTGCAGAAGTTTTGAAGATGGCTACTGTAAACGGTGCCAGGTGCATGGGCCTTAATGACTGCGATGTTCTGTCTGCCGGCAAACTGGCGGATATAATAATGATCGACCTGCATCAGCCCAATATGCAGCCGCTTAACAATATCGTCGATAATATCGTATATTCGGGAAGCAAAACAAATATCAAAATGACAATGATAGACGGCAGGATCCTTTATGAAGACGGTAAGTTCACCTGCGGAGCCGATGCCGAGGCCATATATGATGAAGCAAACAGGATAATGGCAAAATACAGGGAATGATAAATGGCAAATCTGGTGTTCTGGATACTGTTCTGGCTGTTGATCGCAACGCTCCTTATCACAAATGCGTTGCATGAAAGAAGCAGACGGGAAGCTGTACGTAAAAAGATATCTGATTCTTTCGGAAAGTCGGATGAGGAGTGCTTTCCGACAGACCGGTTCGATAAGAGACCTGCTCTGTTTGATCATCTGGTAAATGATGCCTCAAAGCCTTTTTATATTGATGATATTACGGTAAATGATCTGGGGCTTCGGGATATTTTTGCCCGTATGAACAGCTGCAGGACCTGTGCCGGAACGGATATGCTTTACAGTTCATTAAGACTTAAGACAGACTGTTCGTATGAGTTCATAAAACCATTTACGGTTGATAAGGAAAAGGCGACTGAACTGGCATTTATTCTTGAGCAGGCAAAACTGAAATGCCATGATGAAGACGGTTTTGATCTGTTAAGGAAACTGTCTGATGCGAAGGCCGACGGACTTGCAGTCGATATAGCCCTGCCGGTGCTCATAACAGCAAGTCTCGGTTTATGTGCCGTTTCGCCTGTTACAGGTATTGTGGCCGTGATCATAATGGTATTTGTCAGCATTTCGTTATATTTTACCGGCAAAAAGAACATGGATGATAATCTTAAAGGCTTTGCGCTGGCCAGCAGGATGATAGCATGTTCGGAAAAACTGTATACAAAAGGATGCGACGGGTTCGGGGAATATAGCGGACTGAAAGCCATTAGACGCGGTAACTGCCTCATATCATACCGTGATCAGACCACATCGGATCCGTTATCCGTTCTGCTTGATTATGTACGGATGATAACCCATGTCGATCTTATAATTTACAAGCTCAAGATATCCGGGATCAGAGAACATACAAAAGAAC
>JBGUNV010000157.1:0-11827 GCA_045117595.1 Lachnospiraceae bacterium | reverse complement strand
AATGACAGACCTCATGTCTCCGTGAAATCCACCCTGGCTGATCTTACCGCTGATGCCATATCTGTCTGCTATCTTTCTGAGTTCTATAAGGTCCTTTAATGAATCAATCTTTACTGAATAATTTAACATATCGATCCCTCCTTTTTTGTTAATGATTTATCGTCTGAATACTTGCATTTCGTTCTTTCTGACTATATGATATACCTGTGACGGGAATAATATAAGTGCATATGACGACAGGAAATATAAAAATATGGACAAGGAAACATGCCGATTTTACGCAATATGAAGGAATAATGTAAAAATATGATCGTAGATTACGACTTTTCAACCGATGAGGACAACAGGGAGTTTATCCCTACAGACAGGGAGTTTCCGTTTGTTATCAAGTATACGGATTTCTCAAAAATGACAGGCGGGATAGCGGGCTGGCACTGGCACGATTTTTTTGAACTTACCATTCCGCTTCAGGACGGGATGATACTTCAGACCCCGGAGCAGACGGTGCGCCTTGACTGCGGGGAGGCTGCCTTTGTCAATACGAGCATGCTCCATACGGTCAGTTGGAAGGACGATCCGGCGAGCAAGACATGCTATACGTTTTTCTTCGACAGGTCGATCCTGACCGGAGAATACGGGAGCGTGTTTGAGGAAAAATATGTCAATCCGATCACCATGTGCCGTGATCTGGACTGTTTTTCGATCCGGCCCCACAACAAGGCAGGCCTTCGCATGATGATGCTGATAGACGATATGGTCTCGTATTTCAGGACGGAAGAGTTCGGGTATGAGATGAAGTCCCGATCGGCGCTTTCCGAACTGTGGCTGATACTCCTTGAGGAAACAAGGGAATTTCGGGAGAATGCCAGGATGATCGATCCTACCGACAGTATGAGGATGAAGCAGATGATGAACTATGTTCATGAGCACTTCCGCGACAAGATATATCTGGAGGAGATCGCGGCATCAGCCGGGATCAGTCCCCGGGAATGTGCGCGGTGCTTCAGGCGTCAGATCGGTTTTACCCCCATGGATTATCTGAACCAGTACAGGGTACGCATGGCCGCGGATGAGCTTGGAATGAGCGCGGATCCGATATCGGTGATCGGAGAGAGGTGCGGATTTGCATCGGACAGTTATTTTGGCAAGATCTTCAGGCAGTATATGAACTGTTCCCCGAGGGAATACAGAAAACGGATGAATTGATTTAATGGAAGTATAGTGATAAGATAATCAGTAATTATTTTTCCTGAATCATGAAATGTGGTTCGGATTTGTTCCGGCGGTGATACAGATGGATTTTACGAAAATTGTTGAACAGTATATCAGTAAGGCGTGCGTTTTATCAGTGGATGTAAATGCCGACGGTACTTACGGGAATATCCTCGTTGTTACGGGCAACAAGGCTTTCAGGGATGATATAGAGGGGCTCACAAAACGCCCGTTTGTTGAAAATACCCCGTATTATCTGAGCCTCCCCCAGGATATGAATTTTGAGGATTTCATGTACAGAAGTGCCATCCTGCATCAGCCCCTGCATACATATGTAAATCTGTCTCAGATGGGGCTGTGGGTTGAGATGTACCTGCTGCCGCTTGATTCGGACAAGGAGGGTACGGGTTATTGTCTGTATACGTACGTTCTTGCTCAGAAGGCGGATGAATCAAGCATGTCAGATCTGGCTCCCGATACGGCAAATGCGGTACTGAAATCGTGTATCAAACTCAGAGGGGCTGATGATTTCGTAACTTCGATCAATGAGGTCGCATCCGATATCCGCAGCATCTGTGACGCATCGCGCTGTACGGTGCTGACCTTTGATGAGGAACATGAGATATGCGGCATACTGGCGAACTCCCATCTGCCCGGGTTCCAGCCTTTCCTGACCAATGAACCCGCAATGAGAGCGTTTTACAGGCTGATGCTTACCTGGGAGGATACTCTTGCGGGAAGTTCGTGTCTGATAATAAAAAATGAACAGGACATGGAGATCGTTAAGGAAAGAAATCCCGAATGGTACAGATCGCTTACCGAACATAATGTGGACAGCCTGGTCATATTCCCGCTCAAATATAACGGACAACTTCTCGGATACATATGGGTAACGAACTTTGATGTCAAAAATGCCGTCAAGATCAAGGAGGTCCTTGAACTTACGACCTTCTTTATAGGATCTGAGATCGCAAATTACCAGCTCCTGCAGAGGCTTGAGATCCTTGGGACCATCGACGTTCTGACCGGTACTCTGAACAGGAATGCGATGAACAACCGTGTGGATACATTTGATGCCGCACAGGAAGATATAAGAACCCTCGGTGTCATATTTACCGATCTGAACGGACTTAAGATGGTAAACGATAACAGCGGACACCTTGAGGGTGACAGATTCCTGAAAAAGGCTGCTGCGCAGCTGAGGCAGATATTGGTCGATGAGGAGATATATCGTGCCGGTGGTGACGAGTTTATGATACTGGTCATCAACAATACGCGCGAAGAGTTCGAAGAAAAGGTCGCAGAGATAGAAAAGAGTCGCGAAAAGGTTAATTTTGCACTCGGTACATGCTTCCAGGATGGTGAGATAGATATAAGGAAAGCGTTAAGATGTGCCGATGAAAATATGTACGAGAACAAAAACGAGTATTATTCGGTTCATCCCGAACTGAAATACAGGTAAACTATTAAGAAGAGGTTTAAACGGTAATGGATGCAAATGGTTTAGATCCCGAGCAGCAGGCACTGCTTGCAAGCATCATGGGCAAATCACCCCAGGCGGGCGGCGGCGCGGCATTTACCGCATCGCAGGTTTCACCTGCACCTGCAGCTGCAGCTGCACCGGTGGCGGCACCTTCGGGCGCTGATTCCGGAAGGGTGCTTTCGCAGGCGGAGATAGATGCGCTTATCGCTTCCATGGGATCATGATATCACGTATAGCATAAACACTGATCCGGCCATGCGCTGCAGACCAGATCAAGTCCGTATTGTTTTGCCATTTCCACGGATTCTTTTGTCGGTACCGATTTGGATACGAGAACAGGGATGCCGGCGGAAATGATTTTTTCTACCATATCAACGGGAACGCGTCCGGATGTGAAGAGCATGCATCCGCTGAGGTCTATATCGTTAAGAAGCGCGTATCCGACAGCCTTGTCTACGGCGTTGTGCCTTCCTATATCCTCACCGGTAAAAACGATCCTGCCTTCCGCGGCCAGTATGCATACATGGGTTCCGCCCGTCGAATCGTGAAGCTTTGTTCCCTTTTTAAATTCCTGCACAAGAGAAAATATCATTTCGGTCCGTTTGGGGTCGGGATCGCTGGCCGGAAGCTTTGTTGGGCGATCCTTTGATCGCTTTGCTGCGGCCTGCGCCAATATCCGGTTTCCGGTACAGCATGTCATATCCGTGACAGGAGAGGAGTCCTTCCATGCCCAGTCTATCTCCCTGTTCAGGAAAACGCTCGCTTCATTTTCATATTTACAGAAAAGGATCTTGTAGATATCATCTGCGCTCTCGATAAGCCCGTCGGTTAGAAGCCTTCCGGCAACAAGCTCGCGCAGATGGCCCTTCGTGCATACCAGCCTGTATGCGGGCCGCTCGTTGACGATGATCGTAAGGTTATGCTCCGATATTACCGATGACTCTGTATTTTCGCTTCTTCCGTCCGGATACAGAACGGTCGCTGTAAGATCATATACATTTTCCATAAATATCCCTCCCGGCAGCTGATGATATGGACATATTCTACCACAGAGATACATCTTTTTACAGAAAAAGACCCGGTCCCTGTTGCGGGGCCGGGCCTTGATGGTGCCGTTTCGGGTTATCCTTCGATGGCTATCAGTTTCTTCTCCGGAAGCTTTGCTTCCTTCTTGGGAATGTCAAGTTTCAATACGCCGTCTTCGAACTTCGCCTTGATATCCTCCTCAGTAACGCCTTCGCCGACATAGAAGCTTCTCTGCATGGAGCCCATGTAACGCTCCTGGCGGATGATCTTGCCCTTGATGTTCTTCTTGTCATTGTCTCTCGACTTGGCTGCGCCTACCGACAGATATCCGTTTTCAAGTGAGATACTGATCTCGTCCTTCTTGAATCCCGGAAGATCGATGTCTACTTCGTACTCGTTCTCGTCCTCATGCACATCCGTCTTCATGACGTGTGCAGCGTGTTTTCCGTACAGCTTCTTATCGATATCGGGAATCTCAAGCTTCGGAAAATCCATCCAGTCATCCAATAAACTTTCTCCAAATAAACTAGGTAATAACATAGGTCATTCCTCCTTCTCATAAACTGTATTTATATTCATGAGCAAGGGAAGGAGTGTTTGGATTCTGCTTACGGAATCTTCTCTGTTCCTTTGTTCTGACTACGTTATACACCTAATTGTTAGCACTGTCAATAGGTGAGTGCTAAAATGTTGTGAAAATTCTGTGAACATTCTGAAAATGCAGTAAACAGGCGGAAGATCATGGAAAGAAGATCAAGGAAAACGTCCTTCGATTGTGCTCGAATTCCTATCGCGATATAATAACGTCAGGTGAAAGGTATTTTTTACAGGAGGTAACAGGATGATAAGAACAAAGGAAGAATGCAGGATCGAGTACAGGGAGAAAATGAGAGACGGCAAAGGTACCGTTGAGATCACGCACTTTATTGAAGGACCTGAGGAGCTGTACGATAAGGGCCGCCTGTTCTCAAAGATAACGCTGAAGAGCGGATGCAGCATAGGCTATCATGTCCATGAAAATGACAGCGAACTTTTCTATATTATTAAGGGAAGCGCGCAGTACAACGATAACGGTACCGTAAAAACCGTTAATGCCGGCGATGTCATGATATGCCCTAAGGGTACAGGACACGGTATCGAAAACTGTACCGATGAGACGGTCGAGTTCGTTGCACTTATCGTGTATGCGTAGAGTGTTGTATACCGCCGGCTTAATTTTCATTTTCGGCAAAATAAACTCCCCTAATATGCCATAAAGGATATTCAGTCGCATCATACGCCGCATTACAATATGATCGTGGACAGGCAAAAGGTTTAATGAGATTTTAATGATCTCTAAAAGACCGGTTAATAAAAATGCTGTAAAGTCTACGATGAAGATTGGAGGTGGATGAGATGTTTACAGCGATTTGTTTTATACTGTTCCTGATGGTGTTCTTTAAGCTTCTTGGACTGGCGTTCAAGCTTGGCTGGGGCATCCTGAAAGGGGTAATGTACCTTGTGGTATTCCCCGTAGTGGCAGTTACACTGATATTCAGCGGTCTGATAGCTGTAGCACTCCCTGTGATACTGATCGCAGGTGCAACGGGAATGGCTGCAGGGGCCTGACCTGTCCGGTTGTCCGGAGATGATTTGATTGATTAAAGGAGGGATTGTTTATGCAGATCACACTTGAAGCGGTAGAAAAGGTAATGGAACTTACGGGAGTAGAATATGCGGCTGCCAAGGAAGCGCTTGTCAAGGCTGACGGCGATGTTGATGAGGCGGTAAAGCTCATCACACCCGAAGAGAAGACAGATGACAAGGTTAAGGAGACCGTAGAGAAGATCAAGGCCAAGGTCAAGGAAGGTAATGTTGACAAGGTACAGATCAGCAAGGATGGAGAGATTATTCTCTCGCTTCCCGTAAACATAGGTATCATCGGCGGCGTCGTAGGTCTTGCGACTGCACCGTGGGTATTCATAGGAGCAACGATCGCAACTATCGGATTCGGATGCAAGGTTGAGGTGATCAAGAAGGACGGATCTGCGGACGAGATCGTGTAGATCGTGCGAACTGCCGGGTTTGCACAGGATCTGTAGCCGTTTGAAAAATTATACAGGGACCGCATTTGCGGCCCCTGTTTGTGTTTATATTACTATCTGATACTGTGTTGCAACTTCAGTCCAGTTTGAATCCCTTCAGGAGATCACCGAGGGAAGTACCGATCCCTTCGGATTCCGGAAGTTTGATCTCTTCCGCAACGGGCTCGGGCTCTTCGGGATTTTCCAGAAGCGCCTTGATCGAAAGAGATATCTTGCCGTCCTTGATCTCAAAGACCTTGACGTCGACCTCCTGGCCTTCCTTGAGCACAACGCTCGGATGCTTGATCCGCTCGTGTGAGATCTGGGAGATATGTACGAGTCCGGACAGATCATCGCCAAGATCGATAAATGCGCCATAATCCTTGATCGTGGCAACCGTTCCGTGGAATACCTGTCCGATCTTAACGTCGGATATTTTCTTTTTTCTGTTCTGGTCCTGACGTTCGCGGAGTATCTCCTTCGCGGACAGGATCAGCTTCTCCTCATCCATATTTGCTTCAAAGACCCGAACTTCGATCTCTTTTTCCAGATAAGGATTGCAGTCGTCTATTCTCTCAAGGGATAACTTGGAAACGGGGATGAATGCCCGTATGCCCTCGAAGTCGGCAACCACGCCGCCCTTTACGATACCGATGATCTTAACGGTGATGTTTTCCTGTGATTCCTTAAGTTCCGCCGCTTTTCTCCATGCAAGCAGCGTATCGGTATCATGCACGCCATCACCCATCAGGCTGTACGATTCTTCCAGCATTTCCTCATAATCCTTCATTGTCTCTTCCATTTTCGCTTCTCCCTCCAAGACGTTTATATCGGCTCTGCCGTTCGTTCCCTATTATAAACTTCTTTTATTCTTTTTGACAACTTCCTCATAAAATTATATTGTCAAAGGTGTCAAAAGGGACGGTTCTTTTTGACAACTTTTTGAGAAAGGCAATGGGGATTCAGAATGGCAACTTATACTGTGTCCGATCTGCACGGGCAATATGATGTGTTCATCAGAGGTCTGGAAGAGACAGGCTTTGGTGATGATGACGAGCTGTACGTGATCGGAGATGTCATAGACCGGGGGCCGGACGGGATCAGACTTCTTCAATATATAAAAGAACAGAAGAATATGAGCCTGATACTCGGAAACCACGAGGTCATGATGCTCGAGTCGGTTGCGCCAAACGGCACGGATGACTGTCCGGGGGAGCGGGCCATACTGTGGCTGCTGTATAACGGGGGCGCAGCAACCTATGAGAGATATGTTGAATTGCCGGTCAGACAGCGTCAGTCCCTTCTGATGTGGCTGAACAGATGCTATATCATAAGGACGATCGAGGTCGAAGGGCGTAGGATATGTCTGACCCATTCATACTACAGAGACGAACTGGTAAACAGGGCATATTATGAAGCAGATGCCGAGGTTGTCTGGGATGTGGTGTGGACGTCGTTGTTCCGTGAAGGTGATGATACACAGGGGACGGACATTTATAAGGATCTGGGCTACGAGTTTGTAACGGGACATGTGCCGGTCCAGAAGGTCCGGTACAGATATGATAATGACGGGGACTTTAACAGATTAAGCATGTACAGGCACGGGAACCTCGTGGATATAGACGGAGGGTGCGCGATGGGATCGGCCGCGGGGCTGAACAACGGAGCCATATTCCTGCGGCTTGATGATATGCAGGAGTTTCCGGTGTATCTGTAAATTGAGTTCGGGGAAAATTAAACCAGCGGTTTAGTTACATCGGTTATTACCCGGTGTATAATACGCATACAGAAAGTTGATAGCACCGGCTAAATAACACTAATGTTTTTGATGATATGGCCGATATAAAATACAGATAGAGAAAAGCCAGGCGGCTTAAAAAAGAATTGATATAAGGATGAAAACGTAGAAGCGGGAGCAGTGCGCCCAAATCTGCGATCCTTATATCAATTTTTTTTTGTACCTTGAAAACTGAATATCGCTCTCCCGCAGGAGAGGTAATTCGGGGAAGCATCCGCCAGGACCCGCCGGTATGACCGACGGCGAGCGTGCCAAGAATTTGCGGGAGAGGACAATTAACTGAAAATAAATATAAACCAGCCTTATAAAAGAAAGGGGATTTGCCATGAATAAGACAATGAATAAGGGTTACAAAGAGGTAAGAATCGACAACAACGCAAAAGCAGTTGACAGGTCCTATCACAACCCGCTCACCAGGGTCTATCAGTATGAATATGCACTCTACACGGTAGTATCCGGGCTGTTTGCGGATGTAAGATGCAGGTCACTGTGCATGAAAAACCTGGAAGCATACTTCCTCGAGCTTGCCGTGAAGGGTGAGGACCGTGACGGGGAGAAAAAGAAGTCCGCAAAGAGGACAAGGGACGACCTTATAGCTGAGGTTTCAAGGCTTGTGGAAAGAGATGTTGTCGGGAAGATAAAATTCCCCATGATAAACATCTGTGAGGCCGAAGCGGCTGCCATCCCTGAGGCGGACGGAACACACACGTTCGTGTTTACCGACGGTATATACGGCTTCTCGCTCCGCATGAAGATGCCGAAGAAGGGGCAGAAGGCCGGGATCGAGGTCTCGGACCTGCACCCCGCTCCCGGCAGAAAGGCCGCCGGGGACGGGGTCGCTGCATGAAAAAAGCAGTATGAAAAAAACCTTGCAAATGAAAACTTAATGTAGTATTCTATTTTTCTGCATAGTCTCAGCCTTACATTCTTTTGACCGGTAGTGCGGAAAGGACGAAACGTCCGAGAATGACATGTAACTGTTAACTTTTAACCTTTACAAGGAGGCAGGAATATGGAAACAAGCTATACAGGAATCAATCCAATAGCAACCGGGGAGCGGATCAGGGCCATCCGCAAGGCAAAAGGCCTCAAGGTCACAGACATAAGCTCCTATATGGGGTTTGAATCCCCGCAGGCTGTCTACAAAGGGCAGCGGGGTGACAGTCTTCCGGACCTTGGCAACATGATAAGACTCATGGAGCTGTTCCGAATCACCGACATAAGAGAAATAGTAGTAACAACAGGGAGCGCCGAACAGGCGCTTCCTTTTGATTTGGCAGGGTAAACCGCAGGGTTATAAACCACAGGTTTATCGACAGCAAAATGGAATGATCTTAGAATCGTATATGAACAGAAAACCTGATAAGTGAAAGAGAGGTACAAAAATATGATGATGACATCGGCTTATGCTAACAAGCTCATAAAGAAACTTAACGAGGATAAGGAGTTCTGGTGCAACAAGGAGAACAACTCCTGCACATATACGGCTGCAGTTGATGAAGAGCCCGTAATCCCCGAATACGACTATGCGGAAGTATCCCGCAATATCACTGAAATTGATGAGAAAATCGTCAAAATCAAGCACGCGATAAATATCTCCAATTCAACAAGTACCGTAGAAGTCGGTGATAAGCATATGACCATCGATGAGATACTTGTCAGGATGGCACAGCTTGGCCGTCGCAAGGCTTTTTTGGACATACTTCGCAAAAGAGAACCCAAGACCAGAATCAACTACGGTATATATTCTTCCAGAAAGACTGCACCGGAATATGAATATATCAACTATGACCTTGACCTTGTAAAGAGCGAGTATGACCGGGTTGACAACGAGATAGCCGCAATGCAGATGGCCCTTGATAAATACAATCAGACATTTGAGTTTGAGGTGGATTGTTAATCCCCTATAACGAACAATCCGTGCAGGCATTCATATATATTCAGACCGGTGGAAGTTACAGTATGTGTTCAGTGTTTTGGTTCGCGGTTATATGTTATTTCTTATTTCATTATTGTTCATCGTTGAAAACAGATGATCTTATTTGAGAAAGAAAGCCTGCAAAAAACTTGTACCGCCAGCGGTACAGGCACCGAAGTACGGTTATAGGTGCTACCGGGGAACAAAAGTAAATCTTGAGATTGTGATTCGAACGATAAAGCGGTAGTTGAATTCAGAGGGAATGAGTTCAAGCACCACTATGTTTCATATTTTCGGGGGTAATGTATAATATTATCAAGCAAGGGAACAAAACCCTTGCAAAATTCCAGTCTTACATTCTTTCTGTTAACTTTTTTAACCTTTACAAGGAGGCGCGATAATGGAAACGTGTTTTACCGGAATCAATCAGATAGCAACAGGTCAGAGAATCAGGGCCATCCGTAAGGAGAAAGGCCTCAAGGTCACAGACATCAGCTCTTATATGGGGTTTGAATCCCCACAGGCTGTCTACAAATGGCAGCGGGGCGACAGTCTCCCGGACCTTGGAAACATGATTCGGCTCATGGAGTTGTTTCGAATCACTGACATCAGAGAAATAGTAGTTTTGACAGGAGGGAGCGCCGATGAGGCGCTTCCTCTTAATTTGGCCGCATAAACTGTTGGTATATTTCGTAGTGGAAAGCTTCGTATAGACTGTGTGATCTATTCGTCGAATTAGATAAACTGCCGGTATATTTTGCGGCTGTCAGGCAGATAGTATAATGAAATCGGATGGTAGTTTGATGGTAGAAAAGTAGATGAAGATCTTATAAATGAATATGAAGCGGCCGTAAATACGGGTCTTTGGGATATATTGTTCTTCGATTACGACAAGTGGTTCAGCGAAGGAAGACTTGTTCTTTCCGGGCCGGTGGAAAAACCTGTATGCGCAGTTCATCGGGGATGGATGATGAAAGCAGACCGATACTCGGATTTTTATCAGGACCATGCATATTTGTTTGAATCATTGATAAGGAGATGGATTTATGGCAAAACATGTAGAAAACAGGATAGTAAGATTCATTGGATTTTCTGATTTGGATGGAAATCCGGTAAGTGACTGGCATGACGAGTATATAGATACCGCAGGAATGCTGTGTATATATGAGTCTGAGCATAAAGCCCCGGGAAAGAAGTTCATCTACTTCTATCCGAACGAACCGGACAACGATTCACAGCGGTATTTTAATTCCACAGCGGGAGACCTGACCGAATCCGGCAACATGCTCATTCTGGAGTCGGGACATCGTTATGCGTTCGAACAGGGAGATTTTGTGTCCGAGGAAGATTTTGAATTGTTATGGCTTAATGTATTTGCAAACGATCCTGAAACTGCATCCCGTGTACGTGCGATAGGAGGCGGATATGTATATCTTTCTTGATGTTGACGGTGTACTTAATACAGAGGCGGATTGGGCAAGGAAGGTATATTCCTTGAATAAGAGCTGCACAGACGCTTTTGGCAGACTGGTAAAAAGCATTCCTAACCCCAAGATCGTTCTTTCATCGACCTGGAGAAACGGTATTGCCAGAGATGGCTCTACGGCTGTTCATATAGACGATCTGATGCAGGCGCTGGTTCCTGCGGGGATTAAGGAACTGGACAAGACTGCAATTTCATCTGATGGGAGCAGATCGAGAGAGATTGACTATTATCTAAGACGTCATCCACAGGATAGCTATATCATCCTTGACGATGACCCCTCTCTTTTCGAAGAAATGGAAAGAACAGCCCATCTATATCTGACATCTTCCCAAACCGGCTTGACTGAGAACGATGTGGTCAAGATTATCAAGCGTTATATATAACGGAGGAAGAAGCGATATAGCTGGGAAATAACTAAACCGGTGTGTAAATGCTTACCATTCCTTTTTGCATATCAGGGTTTTGTGATCATCGGGATCGATACTGTAATAGTATCCGATCCCGTTTTCTTCCGTATATTGAAGAAGCGGAATAATACGGTCAGCCTCTTTTGTGTTTGCCGGATAGGAATCGATACCGTCAATGAAGAAGTGACTCTCGCCGTCGTAATATATGTCATGGTTATTGCGTCGTCGGGATGCTGTTGAGGTTGAAACGTGTCCGGCAATGATGTCCTTGTAGAAATGGCCTGTTGTGGGTGGATATTTCTCGTAAAACATCTCGTCACTTGTTCCGACAGCCCACAGATCCTCAGCTTCCTCATCAACCCCGGCGTGTACGTAAATCTGATGCTCATTCTCATAGAAAAGAGGGAAGGACTCCATCCAGGGCATAAGCTCAG
>JBGUNV010000156.1:0-4581 GCA_045117595.1 Lachnospiraceae bacterium | reverse complement strand
TTACATGGATCAGTTCCGTATCATACGCCGAATATGCTCTTTCAATTTCCTCATCGGTAACTCTTATATTATCGGGAGCAGCTTCCCAGTGGTCGAATCTGGCCGTATATTCAAATACGGCATCATCTCCTCTTTCACGGACATTTTCTATAATGTCGTTTACGGTTTTTTCATATTCGCGGTATTGTCCCGGATTACGCTTCAGCAGTGTTCCGAGTATATCCGAAACAGTTTCCTCGTTCAGATCTATGATCCTCATAATGCCTCCTTGACCCTGACTATCAGGTCATTTATACGTTTTGACTGCATTCTCATTGAAACCGGATTGACTACCATCCTTGCGGAAAGATCACATACTTCCTCGAGAACAACAAGTCCGTTCTCCCTAAGTGTCGATCCTGTTTCTACAATATCCACAATACAGTCTGACAGATCGACTATCGGAGCCAGTTCGATACTGCCGTTTAATTTTATCATATCAACACTTTTATGTTTAACATTATTAAAATAGTTCTTGGCGATCCGCGGATATTTGGTCGCAACCCTTATCATATCACGTCCCTCAAGGAGTTTTGCGGCACTTTCCGGTCCGCAGACACACATCCTGCATTTTCCGAATCCGAGATCAAGAACTTCAAGAATCTTGCGTCCCTCCTCTTCTATCGTATCCTTTCCCACAACGCCTATATCAGCCGCACCATGTTCAACATAGGTCGGAACATCCGGTCCTTTTGCAAGGAAAATCCTGATCTTAAGTTCTTCATTTACAAAGATCAGCTTTCTCGTATCCTTGTCCTTCATCTCATCGCAGGTTATACCGCATTTTTCCAGAAGGGCCAGGGTCCTGTCCGCCAGACGTCCCTTTGTCAGCGCAAATGTAAGGTACTCATTGTCATTATCCCGGATACGTTCCTGTACTGATCTGGCTGTAAGAAGCTCATCAACAGAAATACCGAATCCTATTGCCGGAACATCCTTTCCGAATTCCCTTACAAGATTATCATATCTGCCGCCCTTCATAACGGCATCCCCGAAACCGTATGTATAAGCTCTGAAAAGAACACCCGTATAATAACCGTATTTATTTAAAAGTCCCAGATCAACCTGTATGTAACGGCTTACGCCTTCATCTTCAAGTATCTTAATGGTCTCTATGAGTCTGTTGCATGCATTCCGACATTTTTCGTTTTTTATCCTGTCCCGAAGGTCATAAAGTGAATCCTTGGTAGTATAATTGTCGGAAATATGCACAACAAGGTCCGTCAGATCATCATCTATCCCGAGATTTTCAAGCAGTTCTTCGGCTTTGCAGTAGTTCCTGACAGATATCAGCTTCCATAACAGATATTCATCGTCTTCCGATATTCCCAGATGTTCGCAAAGGCCCCTGAAAAAATCGGCATTTCCGACAGACACCACAAAAGAATCAAACCCCGCATTTTTCATGCAGGAGACCATAAGACTGATCATTGCGGCATCTGCAACTGTCGAATCATCATTATACAGTTCCGCACCTATCTGGGTACTCTCCTTGAGCATCCCGTTAAGGTCGTTACCGTTAACAAATGTATTACCGCAGTAACAAAGCCTTACAGGACCTGTCTCATTATAATACGCAAGTGAATAGGCTCTTGCCATCTGCGGTGTGAAATCCGGGCGGAGTACAAGTGTATTGCCCTCCTTATCATAAAATTTATACAGCTGATTCTGAGGGGTCATACCGGTATTATTCGCAAATACGTCAAAATGTTCAAATGACGGTGTCTGCATGAGCCGGAATCCGGATCCTTTTATAACACCGAGAATCTTATCACTCACTTCAAGTTTTGTTTCATATTCCGAAGGAGTTATATCGCGCATTCCTTCTGGGGTAAGCATTATATTATCCATTTCAGTTCACTTTCGTACGTTAAATTGCTAATTCGTTACCATGTTAACAAGATGAATTATATGGGATTATTCATCTAAGTGTCAAATCCTTTTTGATCCCGTCCAGATAAGGAACAAGTATACCGCTGTGAGGGACTATGTCAAATCCTTCCTCAAGTTCATCGATCCTGAAGCTCTTCCGGCCGCCCCCGTTCATCCGGTCCCAGAATATGCGCAGTCTTGAATAACGAAGATAATGAAATCTGTCAAGATGAGCATAATATATCAGGACAAAACTGATACCACCCTGTTTCTCAAAAGCATCCATGAAATCTATCTGATGCTCATGAATATTGGCCAGTGCAAACGTGTCAGCCGCGCACTCCTTGGCATCGAAACATACCGGGAACCCCTGGACGGCACCGATATAATCCACGGTACTCTTCTGATCAAAATACGCCAGTGTTATCTGCGTATGGTCTTCATTCATCTTTATCGGAGTTATAGGAGTCGGTATCTTCTGAACAAGGGCCAGCCCGTGCTCCCTGTACATATCATTCGTGCGGTTTATCAGATCCTCCAGTGTGGAGCCGCGCAATCCTCTGGAATTCCATGTTGCCATTACATCACCCGGTTAAATTCTTCGGGAAGGGAGATCTCAAAAACCCTGCCCGCTATATCATCAAGTTCAAAATCGGCCGGAACTATGAGCCTGTCGCAAACAAGAAGCTGCGACCTTATCCCGTACTTTTGCCTGTATAATGTATTAATTCCTTTTTCACCGTATTTCATATCCCCCAGGATGGGATGTCCTATATGAGCCAAATGGGCTCTTATCTGATGGGTCTTGCCGGTTATCAGTTCTATTTCGGCAAGTGTGAGTTTGCCGTTATTCCTTATCGGATGGACTACAGTGCTTATCAGACTGCCTTCGCCATCATCAGTTACCGTAACGGTATTTGTCTTTTCATCCTTTACAAGTCTTCCCGATAGCTTCAGATCGGAATCGATCACTCCGGTACATATACATTTATAGAATCTTCCGGCCCTGCCTGATGCAAAAAGTGATGAAAAACTCCTCGCTCCCCGATAGGTCCTGGCGAAAACGACCAGTCCCGAAGTATTACGGTCAAGCCGGTTACATACCGAAGGTGTAAATGAAACAACAGACTCATCCGTACCGTTCGCATTTGCATGTACATATGCCCTTAATATGTCATTTAATGACACGTCATCACTAGCTGCCTTTTGAGTCAGCATACCCGAAGGCTTATCAACTATTATAACATCATCATCCTCGTATACTATCGGAGGGATCTTTTCATGAACGGCCGTTATAAACTGTTTTTTTGCGGAAAATTTATCAAATGTTTCATCTGACAGATAAAATCTTACTGTATCATCCTGTCGCAGTATCTCACTGCCGGCTGCTTTTTTATCGTTTAATACGATATTTTTCTTGCGAAGCATCTTGTATGCAAATGAAGACGGTGCACCTTGGAGTATACTGATTATGAATTTATCCAGCCTTCTTCCGGCATCAGCTTCGGTTACAATGAATTCTTTCATAGTGAAACAGCCCTGATCGTGTTAAATACCGGCTCAGCACCGGTGATACCGGATTCCTGCTTCTGTAGCATCTGCTCCAGCCGTTCAAGGAACTTATCCGATCGTTCATATACCTTGACGGTTATATTTCCGTGTCCTCCCGTCTTCAGAGTATCCTCCAGGTGTTTTTTAACTGTCTGTATATCCCCTGCTGTACCATCCATATATGCAACGAGACTGCCGGTACCATAACATATTACCGGTACATAAAATGTCCTGTCTGAAGTGGTGAGTATATTCTCGTAGAGTGCCGGAATATTTCCCGCAGCATCAGAATATTTTCGATGATCATCGTCAGATAAGGATCTGAACCTGGCAAGCATAATTACGCCAACAAGAGATTTACATGCAGGAAGAAGGGCCAGGACCGCAAATACCGACCAGAGGCTTTTTCTGGTACCGAGCGTAATATATCCTATAAAGAATATTCCGAGAGCCATCGCAAAAAGAATGACCGTCTTAACGATCTCGAAACATGTCTGCTTCCTGATGTATCCGAATGTACCTTTAAGTTCTCTGTTAATATATTTCAACGTATGATCCAGCCTTTTTCATACATATTTTTTAACCTTCTGCCGTCATTCTTTGCAAAGCCCAGCGCAAAACCGTCAACACATACAAGGACCGTTCCTTTTTCACAAGGGCTGTCTGTGATCACCGTTTCGCCTTTGAGATATCTCGATGCCATATCCACGGGTAAGTTCACTCTGTTATCAAGGTCCTGCGGAAGAAGTGATAATGCAAGCGAAGTATGGGCTGTAAATCTTCCTGATCTGTTAAGAGTACCTATACATATTCCCGTTCGCATATATCTGACTTTCCTGTGAATATATCCCGGAGCATTTGCGGGGATCATTGTTATGATACCGTCAGGGCTTATTATAAAACGATTATTCCTGAGCCTGTAAATATATTCATCTGAAAAAATATCAAAAAAAGATCTGACCTCATCAGAAAGCGCCTCAAAACCGATCGACGCATCTTCACCTTTAAGACTCCGGCGTTCGCTGCCTCCCTTCTTACGGATCAGCGCCATAAAATGTCCTTCCCCTCTGATCTTATGCGGAAAGGCATGAACACAACCGTCAAGGCGCTTATTATCCC
>JBGUNV010000155.1:0-12888 GCA_045117595.1 Lachnospiraceae bacterium | reverse complement strand
TCGTAAAGGTCTTACCGGACCCCGTAACCCCAAGTAAAGTCTGGAATTGATTGCCTTCCTTGAAGCCGTTAACCAGTGCCTCTATAGCCTGCGGCTGATCGCCTGTCGGCTTGTAATCCGAGTGTAATTTGAACTCCATAATCCCTCCGGGTGACTTCTGAAAGTGTTAGCTCTCAACCAGCAAATCGAAGTTTATGCGTTCTCAAATGTTTCACTACAACACGTCCGAAACCTCATTCTTCGAATTAAAGTCACCTAATCCCTTTTTTTCAACAGGATGATACTATACGAACAGAACAGTACATCCAAAGCATAATTTAACACATAAACCGCCTATTTTGTAGCGTTATTTATTATATCTTGTGAGCGGTCGAACGGATATTCTAACGCAATCAAAAAGGAGACATTCTATTTAAGAAATAGGTAATGTTATCTTTCAAGGTTTTCCACCATAATTTCATAATACCAATTAAGGTCACAAATACTATACGTCCGGACAGAATTATTTAGTTCTTACAAAAATAAAAAGTCCGTGAAAACCGGATAAAATTGGCATTTTACGGGCTCAATAAAACAAAACCAAGCGAAGTTATAGTATGACACAAAATACTTGACCGCGTTCTCGGGGAAAAATTCCTTCTTCTCCGAGTAAAGCTGTCCGGCAAGAGTCTTGTATCCCAAAAATGGACCATTAACCCCGTCCCCCAGGTTCAAATCAGTATTCGTCCAGAAAATGATGACGTATACCATGTTTTTTATAGGCGATCACAGTATCAACATTGACATTCAGGACGCTGTTAAAAATATTGGATTCAATGTACGGATTGTCCTTTTTTAACATGGCGATCAGTTTTTTTGTTTCCAGGCGTTTGGAAGACGTTGTCCCGTCTTCATGACATGTCGTGCACGTGTCAGTAAAATGACACGCGCATTGAAGAAAATGCAGACCACAGTAATCCCTCCAGGCACATATGTCACTTTCCCTGATCAGGTAAAGCGGCCTGATCAGTTCCATGCCTTCAAAGTTCGTGCTGTGGAGTTTGGGCATCATGGTCTGGATCTGCGCTCCATGCAGCATGCCCATAAGAATGGTCTCTATCACATCATCGTAATGATGTCCCAGGGCTATCTTGTTGCACCCCAGTTCCTTTGCTTTGCTGTACAGGTATCCTCCTCGCATCCTGGCGCAGATATAACAGGGACTTTTTTCTATTTTATCTACCGCATTAAATATGTCGCTTTCAAATACAGTAACGGGAATTCCAAGCGCCCCGGCGTTATTTTCGAGCAGTGCCCTGTTTTCCGAATTGTATCCGGGATCCATAACCAGAAATGTCAGTTCAAAATTACATTTTCCGTGCTTTTGTATTTCCTGAAAAAGCTTTGCCATGAGCATGGAATCCTTGCCGCCGGAAATACAAACAGCTAAACGGTCTCCCTCTTCTATCAGTTTATAGGTCTTACACGCCTTCGCAAACGGAGTAAACAACTGTTTGTGAAATCTCTTTTGAATACTATCCTCTGCTGTTTTCTGTTTATTACCATAAGCTTCTTTATCTGCCGTCAATGACCTGACGTATCCGATATATCCTCCTTTAAGACTGAAGTATTCCCGGTCCGCAGGAAAAGCTGTCTCATCTGTTTCTCTTGTCCTGCGCCCTATCTCACAGTATAAGACCAGGATCTTTTTTTCCGGAATTGCTGCCATCTGACTGTTGATCCCTTCCGGATCAGCATTTATGTCAAAGGGTATTGCGCCGGGTATCATGCCATATGCCCTGAGATCTTCATCACGGATATCAAGCAGTACATATGTCTGATCATACAGTTTATCAAGTTCCTGAAGTGTTATTTCTTTCATAAGTAAAATATGATCATATAAACAGGCTCATATCGGATTCCTCACCAGAACCTATAAAGGTTGCAACACCACCGAGTTCCACGCCGTCTATCAGTTCCTCCTGCCGGATACCCATAATATCCATCGACATCTGGCACGCAACGATCCTGACTCCATGGGATTTTGCACTTTCGATCAGCTCTTCCAGCGAACTGATCCCCTTCTGTTTCATGATGCCCCGTATCATCTTCGCTCCGGCACCACCCATATTCATTCTGGAAAGTCCCAACTTCGTTGTTCCTCTCGGCATCATAATGCCAAACATTTTCTCGATGAACGTCTTGTCCACCTTTATCTTCCCGGGTTTTCTCAGTATATTAAGGCCCCAGAAGGTAAAGAACATGGTAACTTTTCTTCCCATTGCCGCTGCACCGTTTGCTATGATAAAAGCCGCAATCGTCTTATCAAGATCTCCGGAAAATACCACAAATGTCTTGTCATTTTGCTCTTTTACCTCTGTCTCTTCCTTCTTCTTTGCTCTTGTGATCTGAGCTTTTATAATACCATCATCGATAACAAGTTCATCAAGATGATTTCCGGTCCGGTCACACCATACTCTGATATCCGATGCAAACGCATCCTCTGTTGCCTCAACGATTATTGTTTCACCGACAGGTCTATCCCTGAGATAATCTGCCACTTTGACGATCGGGCCGGGGCATTTCAGCCCCTTGGCATCTATCAGGACATGTTTTTCCTTCAGATCGCGATATGCATTATAACCACCATCGAGTGTTGAAACATCATATCCTCTGTCGGAAAGTATCTCCGCGATCTGTTCGCTCCAGTCTCCCACACGGCAAAAAGCAACAACAGGCTTATCCTTGGGGATAGTATCAAGTGCTTCAAAACCTCCTGAAAAAGGCAGATTGATCGCACCTTCCATTCCGCTCACTAGTACCTCATCGGGTTCCCGCAGATCCAACAGCGTGACTGTTTTATGATCCAGTTTTGAAAATTCTTCGGCTGAAATGTGCATATAATTATCCTGTTCACTCATCTTCATCATTCTCCCCGGATTTATTTACCTATCTGTTTAATAGGTTTATTCATTCTAACACGACCGGGAATTTAAATCAACATGAACACAGCTGAGTGAAATATCAAACAGACAGAAATACCTTTGCCGTATCGCTTGCCAGGTAGTCTTCCCTGGTTCCGAAGAAAACGGTATCTCCGATATGAAGTATATGACTGGCATATTTTACTGCCGCAGAAATGTCATGAGATATCATTATGATAGTGATCCCCTCCCTGTTGAGGTCCGCTATCAGTTCATACATCTGAGCCGTAACCGTAGGATCAAGACCGGCTACCGGTTCATCAAGAAGGAGAACCTTCCTTGTGGCGCATAATGCCCTCGCAAGCAGAACTCTCTGTTGCTGCCCTCCGGAAAGGTCACGGTAACAGTGATCGGCAAGATCCTCTATCCCCATGCGTTCCATGTTCTGCCTTGCCAGATCCTTTTCCTCCTTGTTATAAAACGGGCGCATGCCGCTTCTGCCCTGACATCCTGACAGAACGATCTCTCTGACTGATGCCGGAAAATCCTTCTGGACTACAGTCTGCTGAGGCAGATATCCTATCTCGTTTGCTGCAAGTCCGTCTCCTGCAACTATCTGTCCGCCAAGGGGTTTCATTAAACCGAGCAGCGTTTTCATGAGTGTTGTCTTACCGGATCCGTTCTCACCTACTATGCATAGATAATCACCTTTATTAACGGTAAAATTCAAGCCGCTGATTATGACCTGTGAATCATATCCGAGTGTCAGATCTGTTGCGGTTATAAATGGCATGATACACTCCTATTCCATAGCTTTATATTTTTCGTAACGCTCCTTCGCATCCTTCGCACCCCGGGCAAACAGCTTCTTCGCATTTTCCGGGAATGTCTTGTTAAGCGATGAATATCTCGTTTCCCCTGCCAGGAACTCTTCATACTCAAGCGTCGGTTCAGGACAATCCACAACAAGAGGAGAAGACAGTCTCGGATCATAGTGATAAAGTGTCCAGTATCCGCTGTCAACCGCCCTCTTCATCTCTTCCTGCGAAGCTCCCATTCCCGCCTTGATACCGTGTGTGATACATGGAGTATAAGCAATGATTATGGAAGGTCCGTCATATTCTTCAGCTTCCTTTATGACTTTGATCAGCTGGTTCGGATTTGCTCCCATGGAAACGGATGCCACATAAACATTTCCGTAAGTCATGAATATGGCTCCGAGATCCTTTTTCTTAGTCTTTTTACCCGCAGAAGCAAACTGAGCTACCGCACCTATCGGTGTGGCCTTCGAACTCTGCCCTCCTGTATTGGAATAAACTTCGGTATCTATAACGAGTGTATTGATGTTCGCTCCGGTAGCAATAACATGATCGAGACCTCCGAAGCCTATATCATAAGCCCAGCCGTCACCGCCATACATCCAGAACGATTTTCTCGCCAGATGGTCGCGGCGTTTCAATATCGAGCCGATAAGCCTGCTGCAGCTCTCATCCTTTGAACCTTCAAGCACATCTACCAGTTTATCCGATGCTTCCCTTGACCTGTCATAATCATCAAAACTGTCAATATAATCCGAACAGGCCTCTTTGATCTTCTCATCATCTGTCATTTCAAGGAGTTCCCTGATCCTCTTTTTCTGCAGTCCCCTTTGCTGGGTTACCGACAGATACATTCCGAGCATCAGCTCAGCGTTATTTTCAAACAGCGAGTTGGTCCAGGCCGGTCCGAAACCTCTCTCATTTACGGTATAGGGTATTCCCGGATATGTTGCTCCCCACGCCTGGGAGCACCCGGTCCCGTTAGCCCAGTATACCCTGTCACCGAACAGCTGCGTCATCAGTTTGGCATACGGGGTCTCGCCGCATCCCGCACAGGCGGCTGAAAACTCAAGAAGCGGTGTCTCAAACTGACTGCCCTTGAGAGTATACTTGTTGTATGCTTCCTTCTTCTTCGTTATCGTAAGGCTGTAATCCCATTCACGGCGCTTCTCGTCGGTCAGTTCCACCGGACCCATAGAGATAGCCTTATCCTTCGCGGGACATGATGCCACGCAGCTTCCGCAGCCGGTGCAGTCATATTCCGAAACGCACAGTGCATAACTGTATTTCCCGTCAGGCTTTGATCCGGTCATCTTCATGGATTCCGGAGCCGCCTTTGCCTCCTCCTCGGAGAGCAGATACGGACGTATCGCCGCATGGGGACATACAAATGAACACTTGTTACACTGAAGGCATTTATCGGGATCCCATTTGGGGGTATTCACCGCAATACCGCGCTTTTCATATGCGGTAAGACCCATTTCGATACTTCCGTCCATCCTGTCGACAAATACCGATACCGGAAGATCATTTCCCTTCTGTCTGTTGATATGATCACATACCTCATTTACGATCGCAGGAGCATCTGCCGTCAGAGTCATCTCTTCATCCTTCAGATTTGCCCACTCTGAAGGTACAGTCACTTCATGAACATTTGCCGCGCCCATATCGATCGCGTCGGTGTTCATCTTGACGATCCTGCTTCCTTTTGTAAAATATGCTTTTTCGGCAGCCGCCTTCATCTCGGCTATGGCTGTCTCTATCGGCAAAAGATGCGATATCTTAAAAAATGCTGCCTGGAGAACGGTATTCGTATGACTTCCCAGACCCAGTTCCTCAGCTATCGCAGTGGCATTTATAACAAACAGTCTGACCTTTTTCCTTGCAAACAGCCTTTTGACTCTGTTAGGAAGTTCGTTCGCAAGTTCTTCATCAGACCATGTGCAGTTGAGAAGGAATATGCCTCCCTTTTTGACCTCAGCAGCAACATCATACTGTTTGATGAAGCTCTGGTTATGACAGGCCACGATATCTCCGGATTTAACATAGTAACTTCCCCTGATCGGTTTTTTGGAAAATCTCAGATTTGATTTGGTGACCCCGAACGATTTCTTGGCATCATATTCAAAATATGCCTGAGAGTACATGTCGGCAAGATCCCCGAGTATCTTGGCCGTATTATGATTGGCACCTACGGTACCGTCACCACCGAGTCCCCAGAACTTGCAGCATATCATATCGGCGGAACCGACCTCAAAATCAAGCGGTTCAACCTTGAGGGACAGATGCGTAACATCATCTTCTATACCGATCGTAAAGCTGTTAACGGGACGGTTTGATGCAAGATTATCAAACACGGCAACGATCTGTGCGGGATTTGTGTCCTTGGAAGACAGTCCGTATCTTCCTCCAATGACCTTGATATCCCTTCCCGAATTGAACACAGCCGTACATACGTCAACATATAAAGGCTCGCCCGCTGCACCCATTTCCTTGCACCGGTCAAGTACTGCGATCCTTCTGACACTGTCCGGTATGGCATCAAGAAGCTTTTTCACATCAAACGGTCTGTACATGTGAACCTGAACAAATCCGCACTTACGGCCCCGCTTATTTATAGCATCGACGGTCTCCTCGATCGTCCCGGATACCGATCCCATGGCGATTATTATATCCGTGGCATTATCAGGTCCGTAATACTGGTAAGGTTTTATCACACGTCCGGTTACTGCAGACACCTTGTCCATGTAATCTTCTATGATATCCGATAACTCCATGTAGCATCTGTTATTTGCCTCACGGAACTGGAAATAAACATCATCATTCTGCACCGTATTGCGAAGAAGCGGGTGCTCGGGATTGAGGGCGTGGGCCCGGAAATCATGCAGCGCCTCCATGTCCGTAAGATCAGACAGCGACTTTACATCCGGCATATCGATCCTCGACATCTCATGTGATGTCCTGAAGCCGTCAAAAAAATGCATGAAAGGTACACGTGCCTTTATTGCACTAAGGTGTGTTACGGCAGCCATATCTGCTGCTTCCTGAACGCTTCCCGAGCACAGCTGGGCCAGTCCGATCTGGCGACATGCCATAACATCGGAATGATCTCCGAAAATACTCATGGCATGAGTCCCGACTGTTCTTGCGGCAACATGCAGCACAGCCGGCAGATGTTCTCCGGTGATCCGGTAAAGAGTCGGGATCATAAGCATCAGTCCCTGACTTGAAGTATACGTTGTAGCCAGACTTCCCGTCTGAAGTGCACCGTGAACCGCACCTATAGCTCCGGCTTCGGACTGCATCTCGACAAGCCTGACCGGCATACCGAACATATTCTGCCTTCCCTTTGCAGACCATTCATCCGTTTTGGATGCCATGGGAGATGACGGAGTGATCGGGTATATCGCCGCCACTTCCGTAAACTCGTATGCAATATTTGCGCATGCTCCGTTACCGTCAACGGTAACTATCTGTTTTTTCATAATATCTTCCTCATCATTCAAGACCCAGTCTCTTGACCGCATCTTCTCTCATCTTGTATTTCAAGATCTTGCCTGCGGCATTCATCGGGAATTCATCCACAAATTCAATATATCTGGGCACCTTATGCCGTGCCAGATGGGATTTGATATACCCGTCCATCTCCTCGACGGTCATCGTCTCGCCTTCCTTCAGGATTATGCACGCCATGACCTCCTCACCATATCTCTTGTCGGGAACGCCTATCACCTGCACATCCTTTACCTTGGGACTTGTATATATGAATTCTTCGATCTCCTTCGGATATATATTCTCTCCGCCTCTTATGATCATATCCTTGAGACGTCCGGTTATCCTGTAGTTTCCGTTCTCATCCTTCGCGGCCAGATCTCCGGAATGCAGCCATCCGTCCCGGTCGATCGTTTCTCTCGTTGCCTCGGGCATTTTGTAATAACCCTTCATCGTGTTGTATCCCCTTGCGCAGAATTCACCGTTCTGCCCGACGGGTGCTTCCTTGCCGGTCTCGGGATCTATGATCTTACATTCGACATGCGGAAATGCGTATCCGACGGTCTCGGTCCTGACCTCTATCGGATCTGTCCACGATGACATTGTATTTCCCGGAGCGGTCTCGGTCTGTCCGTATACCGACACGATACCCCTCATGTTCATCTCGTTCGGATCAGCAGCTCTCTTCATAAGTTCCGGAGGGCATCCGGCTCCGGCCATTATTCCGGTCCTCATATATGAAAAGTCTGTATTTGCATAATCCGGATGATTGAACATGGCGATGAACATCGTAGGCACACCGTTAAAACATGTTATCCTCTCCTGATTGATACACGCAAGTGATGATTTTGCGGAAAAATACGGCATGGGGCATATCGTCGCCCCGTGGGTTATCGACGAAGTCATTGAAAGGACCATTCCGAAACAGTGGAACATCGGTACCTGTATCATCATCCTGTCCGCCGTTGAAAGTCCCATCCTGTCGCCTATACATTTTCCGTTATTGACAACATTGTAATGTGTCAGCATGACTCCCTTGGGGAATCCGGTTGTTCCTGAGGTATACTGCATGTTGCAGACATCATCCGGACGAACGTTTGCCGCCATCCTTTCAAGTTCCGGATCGGATACCATACTGCATCTTTCCATCGCCTCCTCAAAGGTCAGGGCTCCCGGCATCTTAAATCCGACGGTTATGACATTTCGAAGGAACGGCAACTTCTTGCAGTGCAGAGGCTTTCCCGCCTTGGAAACCGCTATTTCCGGACACAGCTCGTTGATTATCGATCTGTAGTTTGAATCAACCGCCGATTCTATCATGACAAGAGTATGGGTATCCGACTGACGCAGAAGATATTCCGCTTCATGTATCTTGTAGGCGGTGTTCATCGTAACAAGGACGGCACCGATCTTACAGCATGCCCAGAACGATATATACCATGCCGGCACGTTCGTCGCCCATACAGCAACCTTTGATCCGCTCTTTACTCCGAGACTCATGAGAGATTTGGCAAAATCATTCACATCATCCCTGAACTCCTCATATGTTCTCGTGTAGTCAAGAGTGGTGTATTTGAAACAGTACTGATCCGGAAACTCCTCGACCATCCTGTCAAGCACCTGCGGAAACGTGAGGTTTATCAGTTCATCCTTCTTCCATACATACTGACCCGTACCGTCATGGTTCGGATAGAGCACTTTTTTCTTGCCCCTGGTATTCTCGAAACGGCTCATATAATTGACAAAATAAGGGAAGATGACTTCGTAGTCCGTAAGGTCATCCATATATTCCGGTTTCCACTCAAGAGAGATAAATCCGTCATAATCGATAGAGTACAGGGCATCCATAAATTCCTTTACGGGCGCACTGCCTTCTCCTATAAGATTAAACGTATCCCGGTCATCCGAATCCCGGAGGTGAACATGCCGGACGTATGCTCCGAGATTTCTGATCGTATCCTTAGGTTCCTCATTCGCATATCTGAATGTATGATGAAGATCCCAAAGGGCCGCAAGATTATCATCTGCAAATTCATCGAGCATATCACAAAGTTTCTTTGTATCCGAATATACTCCTCCGGTTTCCACAAGAAGAGTCACGTTCTTCTCACGCGCGTACGGCAGCAGCTCTGAGATGGCATTCCTGACCACGGTCTCATCATCATTCTCAATTCCGATCCCGACATACTCTACCCGCATGTAACCGGCGATATCCGTTATCTTCTTTATGTCTTCGATACTCTCGGGCTTTGAAAGGTCATAGTTCCCGTCAAATATCGGGATTGTGATCTTCCTGTCGCGGAGTATCCTTGTCGTTGCAGCAATATTATACTGGTCGAAAGCTTCGCCCCTGACATACAGTTCCTTATTCTTGATCAGCTTATATATTTCTACTCCGGAAAAATCCATTTCCTCGGCTATATCAAGAAATCTGTCAAATGTTATATCGTTCCATCCCCGGGTGGAAAAAGACAGTCTCATCACTCTTCCTCCTCATATATCACCTTGTTGACGGCGTTAAGATATGCCCTTACGCTGGCAGCGATGATATCGGTAGACATTCCTCTTCCGGAATACACCTTGCCGTTTGCCCTGAGCTTTACTATGGTTTCTGCGGCTGCTTCTTTTCCTTCGGTTATGGCCTTGATCTGAAAATCATCCAGTTCATAATGCCTGCCGGTTATCTGTTCGATCGCAAGGAACGCAGCATCTATCGGTCCGTCCCCCAGGGAAACACCCTCGGGCATTTCTTCCTTGGTGCGAAGTCTCACATGCGCCATCGACGTTATCTTGTTTCCGGTATTGGTAATAAAATCCTCAAGCTCATACTTGGCGGGAACCTGCATTGCCGCCGTGGCGATTATCGCATCAAGTTCCTTCGTCGAGACGCTTTCCTTCTTGGATGCAAGTTTTACAAAAGCCTCATATACACTTTCTTCGTCCTCTTCATTAAGACTGTATCCGAGTTTCTGCGCTACGGCAGCCACAGCCTCGCGCGAATCATGCACAGTCAGTCTGTCGTCATCATTATCCATGCTGGGCGTAAATCCCATAGCCGAATTTGTATCTTCGGATACTGCACAGAACCTTTTTATCTGTCCGATCAGGCGCTTCATTGAAGAGGTCGCAACATTTGTCCTTACATTAAAGCTTTCTCCCTTACCGGCTATTATCCTGCACACACTTTCAAGTGAAGCGGTATTTACCGGAAATGCCGATGCCTTAACCTCCTTTGCCCCGTGACACAGCGCGGCAATGACGCACGCATCTGCCATTGACAGTTCGTCCGAACATGATACACCCCACGTGATATCCTTAAGTGCCGGATCGGCTGCAAGCCTTCCCTCAAGAAAAGCCGCAAACTCCTCGGGCAACATGGTACCCGCATCATCACAGAATGTGACGGTTGAAGTTCCCGTTTCGATGGCTTTGCCGACAAGACCGGATAAAACCTTCATATCCCCTCTTGTTGCATCGTCTATTATAAGTTCAACATCATCGGTGTATTTTCTGCACTCAGACAGTGTCTTTTCTACCATTTCAAGTATGGCATCCGCTTTCTTATGATACACATACTCCATCCTGACACTGCTGCCGGGAGCCACTACCTGAAGCCTGAACTTCTTCGCCTCACCAAGAGCTGCTGCAGTATCTGCGGGATCCGTGCCGAGAGGTACCGGAACAGCTATAATACTGTTATTCACGGCCGTTACAACAGATTTGATCAGCAGGCTGTCAACCTTACGGTTTCTTATCTCATCCAGTTCGATAACATCAACACATAGCTTGTCCAAAAGCTTTGCAACCTCAAGCTTTTCCTTAAATGACAGGATATTGGTCTTGCCTGTCGAAAGTTTCCTGATCGTACTGTCGCATAACCTTACTGTGTTCATGTTCTCATCTCCTTTACTGATCCTTGATCTCAGATTTCAGATACTCCTCAGCCGCATCAAGCTGATTATCTATCCCCTCGTCCTTATACTTGTCATAATCCAGTTCTACTACTACATCCGGCTCTATACCGACTCCGTGAACATTATCCCCGTCAGGTGTATAGTACTCGGAATTCGTGATCTTGACGCCGCTTCCGTCATCAAGAGGCAGGATAAGCTGGGTGATCCCTTTCCCGAAAGTTGTCGTTCCCATTACGGTTGCAATACCGTGATCAGACAAAGCCCCTGTCAGTATCTCGGATGCGCTGGCCGTATTACCGTCAACAAGCACCACGCAGGGTATCTTCAGATAATTCTCATCACCGGCATCCTCATATTTGTAGGATACTCCGTGTTTTTCCTTAACGGATACTATCACACCTTCCCTGACCAGTCTGTCAGCCACTTTTACGGCCGTATCGACATAGCCTCCCCCGTTGGAACGAAGATCGATAATAAGGGCCTTCATACCCTGGTCCTCCAGATCATCCATGGCTTCGTTGAACTGCTCTGCCGTAGCATCCGCAAATTCACTTATCATGATATGTCCGATCTTATCATCGAGCATTTCATAGTCAACCGATATGGAATCTATCTTGCCGCGTTTTATCGTGTAGTGGATGATATCATCCTCCCCTTCCCTTCTTATCCCTATCTCTACTTCTGAATCCTTGGGACCGCGGATCTTGGATACCACAACGTCAAGATCCTGTCCTGTGATATCCTCTCCATCTACCTCGACTATAACGTCATCCGTAAGTACGCCGGCCTTCTCAGCCGGAGAGTCCTTGATGGGTCTGACTACGATAACGTCCTTCGTATCGGGATCCTGAGACAGATATGCTCCTATCCCCTCAAAAGTTCCCGATGCGCCTTCCATCATCTGGGCAAATTCTTCCTCATTAAAATATGCGGAATACGGATCATCGAGAGACTCTACGATGCCCTTGTACAATCCCTCCTGAAGTTTTTCCTTCTCTACCGGTTCAATGTATGTATTTTCGATCAGTCCGTAAAGATCGTTGATCTTGTTTACGGTCTTACTGTCAAGTACTGACCCCGTCCGGCCTTCAAGCATCTTTGCATAGAAAGTTCCGTCAATGATCATCCTGAGCACGGAGGCTCCGAGGATGATACCGCATGAAATGACTACGATCCCCAAAGTTATCAAAAGCCCCTGGACCATTCCTTTTTTCCGGGCTTTTTTTATCAGGATGTCAACATCCCGTGTCTGAATATTGTTCTGTTCGTCCATATCTGTAACCTTCCTGCCTATGAAAGATATTTCCAGGGGCTGACATAGGATCCGTTCTCTCTTACCGAAAAATGAAGATGGGGTCCCGTACTCCTTCCGGTAGATCCGACACGTCCTATCTGCTCACCACGAGCTACCATCTGTCCGGATGAGACCGAAACGGAACTCGCATGCATATAAATGGTGATAAGTCCGTCTCCATGATCTATCATTATATAATTGCCCATAGTAGGTGAATATGAAGATGCAATGACTTCTCCGTCATATGCAGCCAGTATCGGTGAACCGCTGGGAGCAGCCATATCCACACCGTTATGAAACTGTTTTGTTCCGAGTATCGGATGGGTTCTTGTGCCGTAATCATCCGATATTCTCGTATATGACGGTGCCGGCCATTTAAATTCACCGCCGTCATACACGATCGCTTTTCTGTTTTCCTCCAGCAGCCGTTTCTTTTCCTCGAGTATGGCATTTTCAAGATCCTTTAT
>JBGUNV010000154.1:0-14222 GCA_045117595.1 Lachnospiraceae bacterium | reverse complement strand
CAAGAAGCGTGAATGGAACAAGATGATCGACCGTGCCATGGCTGCCGATTTCTCCTGGCAGGTATCCGCACTCAAATACCAGGAACTTTATGACTGGTTGATAGGTTGAGCGCAAACGCAGTAACCATGCGGGTTTGAAGGGTATCAAGAGGTCGAGTACCAAAAATTTTGGCAGGAATACGGTAAGGTTAACATAACATCTTCTTGATCTTATAGAATCAACAAGACACTTTCCTAAAATTTTCCCGGGAGAGTGTCTTTTCTGTTATATAAAACGATAGGAGGAACTGTTATGACTACAGAAAACGAAAAATCGATCAACTCATTGAAGAACTTATAGGATCCGCAAGGAATCATGGGGTCAGACTTGTGGCATGCCAAATGAGTATGGATGTTATGGGAATAAAACAGGAAGAACTCATCGATGGTGTTGAATTTGGCGGAGTTGCGACTTTTATAGGTTCAGGCGAAACGTCCGATATCAGTCTGTTTATTTAAGTGCATCCACGATATACCTATTGACATAGTAGGTAACTAACGATATAATACGCATAACTTCTTTGAAAGGAGGCGTAGAAGATGATCAGGACAATGTATTACAATTCTGATAACGCAAAGTTTTGCCGATGTCAAAACTCCCGGGCATGTTTTATGGCCGAGGCGGTCGGTTGCGATCTGATACGCCTCAATAATATTCGAGCTTAACAGATCAAAAGATCGAATGCCATTTGCCCGGGAGTTTATTAACTGTCTCGGGTTTTTTATTGCACAAAAACTCGAATTAACAAGTAATAATATGTGTTTATGAAAAGGAGGAAATACATCATGGCAAATATTTACAAGGGAACACTTGGACTCGTAGGAAATACACCTCTCGTAGAAGTAACTAATATTGAAAAGGAATTAGGACTTGAAGCAACGGTTCTTGTTAAATTGGAATACTTTAATCCGGCCGGAAGCGTAAAGGATCGTATTGCCAAGGCGATGATAGAAGATGCTGAAGAAAAAGGGCTTCTAAAGGAAGGATCAGTTATAATCGAGCCTACCAGTGGAAACACGGGTATAGGGCTTGCGTCGATAGCTGCAGCAAAGGGATATAGAATCATACTTACGATGCCTGAGACGATGAGTGTAGAGAGAAGAAGCATCTTAAAGAGTTACGGAGCAGAGATAGTCCTTACCGATGGATCGAAGGGAATGAAGGGGGCTATAGCCAAGGCTGATGAATTGAAGCAGGAAATTCCAAACAGCTTTATTCCGGGACAGTTTGTAAATCCCGCTAATCCGGCTATACACAAAGCAACTACAGGCCCTGAGATATGGAAAGACACTGATGGAAAGATAGACATATTCATAGCGGGAGTCGGAACCGGAGGAACTGTAACGGGAGTAGGTGAATATCTGAAGGAGCAGAATCCTGATGTCAAAATAGTCGCACTTGAACCGGAGGATTCACCCGTATTATCAGAAGGAAGACCGGGAGCTCATAAGATACAGGGGATAGGAGCGGGTTTTGTTCCTGATGTGCTGAATACAAATGTATACGATGAGATTTTTAAAGCATCAAATAATGATGCATTTGAAACGGCCAAACTCCTTGCGAAGAAGGAAGGTATCTCAGTCGGTATATCATCAGGTGCAGCACTTTTTGGAGCCATACAGTATGCAAAGAAACCCGAAAATAAAGGGAAGGTGATAGTTGCATTGCTTCCGGACAGCGGAGACAGATATTATTCAACGGCATTATTTGCTGAATAAATAACGCAGGGATTCCGGTCAGCATCATTGTCCGGAATCCTCTTATTTTGATGAAGATTAAAGATGAGGAGAAATATGTTATGAAGAGAGTATTAACCATACAGGATATTTCCTGTCTGGGGAAATGTTCATTAACAATTGCGCTTCCGGTGATCTCTGCGCTCGGAGTTGAAACGGTAATATTACCGACTGCTGTGCTTTCAACACACACTATGTTCAAAAACTTCACCTGCAAAGATCTTTCGGATCAGATTGAACCGATCGCCAGTCACTGGAAAAGCGAAGATGTTCATTTTGATGCTATATATACCGGTTATCTCGGAACAGTGGAGCAGATAGATCAGGTTAAGGAGGTATTCAGAACGTTCAGGAGTAAAGAAACACTTATTTTCGTTGATCCGGTTATGGCTGACAATGGGAAGCTATACCCGGCTTTTGACATGAACTATGCTCAAAAGAATGCCACATTGTGCGCTGAGGCAGATATCATTGTCCCCAACATAACGGAAGCGGCATTTATGACGGGAATGGAATATCGGGAGGAATACGATGCCCATTATATAAAGGATATGCTTTTAAAATTGAATGATCTCGGTCCTCAGATCAGTGTGCTTACAGGGGTATCCCTTGAAAAAGGAAAGACCGGCGTTATGGCTTATGAACGAAAGACCGGGGAGTTCTTTACATATCAGAACACAAGGATTGATGCGTCGTACCATGGTACAGGGGATCTTTTCTCAAGCACCTGTGTGGGGGAAATACAAAAAGGAAAAGATTGGAGAGATGCACTTCGGATTGCGGCGGACTATACTGCCCATACGATAGATGTTACAATAAAGAATCCCGAAAAGCCTTGGTATGGAGTTGATTTCGAGGCCACAATTCCGGAACTGATTGGTATGAATTGAACAACACGGAGAAAATAATGTCAGATAAGAGTTGGAACGTATCTTTTGAGACCAAATGTCAGGGAATGAATCTGGATGTTGAGGACAAGTACCATGCGATAAGTTTCCCGATATATCAGACAGCGACGTTTTCGCACCCGGGGTTGGGAGAGAGCAACGGTTATGATTATTCAAGACAGAGTAATCCGACGAGAAGCCAGCTGGAAAGCATTCTTGCCAGACTTGAGAATGGAAATGCCGCTCTTGCATTCTCAAGTGGCATGTCGGCTATTGCTACTCTTTTTGAACTTTTCGAACCCGGAGATCATGTAATAATCGATGCTGATCTGTATGGAGGCAGCGTAAGGCTATTTGATCGTGTTTGCAGGAAATGTGGTTTACAGTTTTCGAGAGTTGATCTTTCAACAGATGACGGCACCGCATATATTTCGGACAAAACAAAAGCTGTGTATCTCGAGACTCCGACCAATCCTATGATGCATGTTACGGACATAGAGAAACTGGCCTCCGTTACAAAAGAAAGGGGCATTTTGCTTGTTGTTGATAATACGTTCATGTCCCCGTATTTTCAGAATCCTCTTGATCTGGGAGCGGATGTAGTCGTACACAGCGGTACCAAGTTCATTGGAGGACATCACGATACGATTGGTGGATTTCTTGTTGTAAATGATAAGGGACTGGAGGAAAAACTCCGTTATCTTTGCACGACATTGGGAAATGCAATGTCCCCCTTTGATTCATGGCTTATGATAAGAGGGATCAGAACTCTTGCCATCAGAATGGAGCGCGCCGAGAAAAACGCGGTGACCATAGCCCGGCACCTGAGAGAGTGTCCGCTTGTATCAAAAGTTATCTATCCCGGCTTCAGTGATCATCCCGGATATGAGCTGATGAAAAAACAGGCCAGAGGATTCGGGGCGATGATAACGTTCGAAGTCGATTCGCCGGAAACAGTAAGGACGATCCTTGATAATGCACAGCTGTTTTATTTTGCGGAAAGTCTCGGAGGTACCGAAACCCTTATAACATATCCGATAACACAGACGCATGCGGAGATCCCGGATGAACAGAAGATGAAGATCGGAATTACTGACAGGCTTCTTCGACTGTCGGTAGGGATAGAAGGAGTGGACGATCTGATCACCGAGATAGACCGTCTGTTTGCGCTGTCAGAAAAATGATAAGGGCAGGAAGCCATGAAAGAGAGAAATCTGGATTTTGATAAGATCATCAACAGAAGGAACACAAAGTGTCTGAAATATGATTTTGCCGAAAGGAGAGGATATCCTGAGGATATTCTCCCTCTTTGGGTTGCAGATATGGATTTTAAAACGTCCTCTTATGTAGAGGATGCTCTTGAAGAGATCGTAAAACACAATATTTACGGATACTGCAATACACAGCCCGGTGACGGCTTCTTTGAGTCAGTGAGCGGATGGATGGCAAGACATCACAACTGGGAAGTAAAAGGCGACTGGCACATAAAGACTCCGGGAGTTTGTTTTGCCATATCTACAGCCGTGAGAGCGTTTACAGATCCGTCCGATCCGATTCTGATACAGCAACCGGTATACTATCCGTTTGAAAACATCATCAAACAGAACGGGAGAAGATTCATAAGCTCAGATCTTGTCAAAGATGAGACCGGAAAATGGATAATGGATCCGGTAGATTTTGAAGACAAGATCGTAAAGAACGGTATCAAACTGTTTATACTTTGTAATCCACAAAATCCGGTCGGGAGGTCCTGGAGCTTTCAGGAACTGAAGACCATCGGAACAATCTGTAAAGATCACGGCGTTACAGTTTTCTCCGACGAGATACATTCGGATTTTGTATGGAGCGGACAACATACCGTGTTTCAGGAAGTCGATCCGTCATTTAGGGAGTTTACGGTCACTGCTACTTCACCGAGCAAGACATTTAATCTCGCAGGTCTGCAGCAATCAAATGTATTTATTCCCAACAAAGATCTGAAACAAAGGTTTCGAAAAGAACTTGATGCGACCGGCTACGAGGAACCTAACATATTCGGAATAGAAGCAGCTACTGCTGTATATGAACACGGCGATGAATGGTATGATGCCATGAAAGCATATGTGGAAGTTAACATAGATGTGGCATGCACGTTCATAAATGAGAAGATACCCGGTGCAAAGATAAGAAAACCTGAGGCAACATATCTGTTATGGCTTGACCTAAATGATACCGGTCTTGATTGGAAACAACTTGATAATCTCATTATTAATAAAGCAAAGCTTTGGCTTGATGCGGGATGGATATTCGGAAAGCCGGGCAGAGGATTCCAAAGGATCAATGTGGCTTGTCCGAGAAGTGTTTTGAATGAAGCCTTAGAGCGGCTTTGCAGGGTGATGACTGATGAAATTTTATGTTGAGGATAAGGTTCTCGATATCGGGGTGAAGATAGTCTTTGCCGCGGTTTATGATATAGATAATCACGCGGTAAGTGATGAATGGAGATCATATCGAGAAGTAAAACTTAAGGAATTATTGGAAGAGTACAGAAACATTGATGTGCATTCAGATCCTGTTCTGGAGGGATTCAATATTCTGCATGACAAAAGCGGTGTAAAGCGGAGAAAAAATGTCCCTGCCAGCGAAAATCTGATCAAACTCCTCGTTAAGCATGAAGGGATGCCGTTAATAAATCAGGCGGTTGATATCTATAACATCATATCTATCGAGAGTAAGCTTGCTCTTGGCGCTCATGATATGGATAAAACAGATGGTAATGTTACGCTAAGGTTTACAAACGGGTCAGAAAAGTTTTGGCCAATCGGACAAGCAGAACCTGTAATCTCTAATGCACATGAATACTCGTACTGCGATGATGCAAATGAAGTTTTATGCCGCCTTGAGATCAGACAGGTTGAAAAGACCAAGGTCACTGAAGAAGCCCGTAACATCTTTTATATCGTTCAGGGCAATGATCAAACCTCCGATGAATTGCTTCATGAAACTGCAAAGAAGATAGTTGAACAGACGACCGGGTACTGCGGTGGAACGGGTGAGATCATCATCCCGAAAGTCATTACGGTTACAGAAGAAAAGAAATGAAAGAGATAAAAGTAGAAGAGGTTCGTATGATGCCGAGGGATTCGTATGAAAGATAGGATATTGTTATTATGTTGAATCAGTTTTCAAGAACTCAGCTTTTGCTGGGACCTGATACTATGGAGTCTCTGTATAGTAAGAAAGTTGCTGTTTTTGGCATAGGCGGAGTGGGCGGATATGTTTGCGAAGCCCTTGTCAGAAGTGGGATAGGCGCATTCGACCTAATTGATGATGATAAGGTCTGTCTTACGAATCTTAATCGTCAGATCATAGCTACCAGAAAAACTGTTGGGAAGTATAAAGCGGAGGTAATGCGCGACAGGATGCTTGAGATTAATCCTGACGCTAAGATAGAGATACATAAGTGTTTCTTTTTGCCTGAGAATGCAGATGATTTCCCTTTTTCCGAATATGATTATATCGTAGATGCGGTTGACACGGTAACTGCCAAAATAGAGCTTGTTATGAGGGCGCAGAAAGAAGGAGTCCCAATTATCAGTGCTATGGGCGCCGGAAATAAAATGGATGCCGGCAAACTTAAGATTGCAGATATTTACGACACAAAGATATGCCCGCTTGCCAGAGTAATGCGCAGGGAATTAAAGAAAAGAAATGTCAAAAAACTGAAAGTAGTCTATTCTGATGAGCAGCCAATCCGTCCTCTTGAGGACATGTCCATTAGTTGCAGGACACACTGCATCTGTCCTCCCGGAGCACAGCATAAGTGTACGGAAAGAAGGGATATCCCCGGAAGTACTGCTTTTGTACCGGCTGTCGCGGGATTGCTGATTGCAGGAGAAATAGTAAAGGATTTGTGCGGAGATGAAAAAGCTGGAGCGTAATCTTATAGATAACATTCTTGAAAGTGAGGTTAAACTGGGGTGCGCGAGTACCCCGGTAACATTTTATTATCCTGAAAGTTCGCTTAACGAATTGTTGGATTGCAATAATGATGAACTGCCCGTTAATAAGATGATGAGTGAAGCCGGGAAATAAGGATAATAACTACCAGTTGACAGTAAAGGAGGCAGGAGTTTATGGAGATCAAATCTCTTCTCATCAAAGACACAACAAAAGAAGAGCGCGAGCGGATTGTCAAAGAATCCATGGACTGCGGAGGAGGATGTGAGAACTGCTCATCCTGCTGGCTTGGTGGCGGTTCTCCCTGGGATATATATCAGGATTATATTGATGGAAAGCGTGAGCTTAAAGAGATTAATGCCGAGTATATGGAACAGTACCGTCAGGGCAGGAATATTATGTGAAGTGTTGCTATGATTGATGCACCGAAGATTGATACATCCTCAGAGAATGAGCGTCGAATATTCATAAAAGAAAAATATCCATGCATTGCCGACTGTGATATGTGTGGCCTTTGCAAGGTATTTCATGGAAAAGATCCCGAGAATGCTTATGATGATTATATAAAGGGTATACGTTCGTTTGCGGATGTATCAGATGACTATAAAAAACATTAAATCGCACTATTGCACTAACGAATTCTGGTTTATGGCACATTTTAACGAATGCTTTTTGCTATCAGGATTTCGATCAACATTAATAAACAACTCCTATTCCCCAAAATTCAATTTTTGTTGAAAATGGGGAACGGGAGTTGTATTATTATCTTGGAGGCAACGAAAATAATGAAAATCATCACTAGAAAAAAGTATCTTAATGAAATGACGGGATTGATGAATATCCCGGATATCAAGATAATAACGGGAATACGAAGATCCGGAAAGTCGAAGATAATGGAGGCCTTTATTCAGCAGATAAGAGAAACGGATTCAAAGAGCAATATTATACATATCAATTTCAATCTTTCTGAGTTTGAGGATTTACTGGAGTATCATGCTCTTGAAAACCATATCGAGTCAAAGTACGATCCGGAATTAAATAACTATGTTCTGATCGATGAGATTCAGATGTGTGAGCATTTTGAGAAAGCAATCAACAGCATCCATTCCAAGGAAAAGTATGATATATATGTGACCGGTTCAAATGCTTTTTTACAAAGCAGTGATCTTGCTACATTATTTGTCGGAAGAACATATGAAATACACATCATGCCTTTTTCGTTTCAGGAGTATTTAACATACTTTCCCTCAGATAATAACAATGAAAGTCTTACAAAGTATATTACGGAAGGAGGTATGGCAGGATCATACCTTTATAGGACTACAGAACAGAAGTTTAAATACATTGATAATGAAGTCTTAAATGCGTTGGTTGTGAGGGATATTGTAAATAAGTACCATATCCGAAACGTTCCCCTTCTAAATATTCTTATCGACTTTATGATGGATAATATAGGAAATATTGCATCAATCCGATCCATCACAGATTCTCTTGTGAGCAAGAAGAATAAAGTTGATCATAAGACCATTGGGAAATATGTGGAATATTTATGCAGGGCATTTGCGTTCTATCGAGTCAGACGATACGACATAAAAGGGAAAAGATATCTCAACTCAGAGGACAAGTACTACTTATCGGATCATAGTTTCAAATATGCACGATTGGGAACCAAGAATATGGATTATGGACACGTTCTTGAGAATATCGTAGCAATAGAATTAATGAGAAGAGGATATGAAATATATATTGGGGTAATCGGTGATAAGGAAATTGATTTTGTGGCGATGAGACAAGGAAACAGAGTGTATATCCAGGTGTCATATGATATAAGTAATCCGGATACTTTTGAAAGAGAGATTGCACCTCTCCTTAAGGTTTCGGATGCATATCCCAAGGTAATTATCGCCAGGACGTTTCAACCGGAGTATCAACATGAAGGAATCCGGATAATAGATGCAGCTGAATGGCTGGAAGGAGATTTTTGAGACTTATTTGAGCCACGGTTGATACTGACACGGATTTGTAAGCATGATATAATGCTTATGTAACAATCGGATTATCTCCGAGAGTAATGGAAACACATTCCGATTCGTAGCCTGACATCAGGCTGACAACAAATTATTTTACAACAATTTACAACCATTTGTTTTTTAATGCTTTATCCGTGAAATTGCGCTTTACAGCAGTTTACAGCATTTTACAATAACTTACGTTATTTAAGAAATTAGGATAAGCGATGTACGATTGGTTGATAGGCTGACTGCAAACGCAGTAACCATGCGGGTTTAGAGGGTATCAAAAGGTCGAGTACCAAAAAAGTACCTAAAATTTTGGCAAGAGTACGGCGAGGTTAACATAACATCTCCTTTGTTCTATAGAGTCAACAAGACACTTTCCTAAAATGATATGTACCCTCTTTACTGGACAACCAGTAAGGAGGGTACATATCAGATCTGGATAACACCGGGTCCTTCTTTTTTTGTTATGCGGAAATAACCCTTCCGCTTTAACTGTTGTAATAGTCCCATAAATCCCGTGTTTTTTTCGTTTTTATGAAATATGAGAAGGAGGATAAGATCGTGACAAAAGAAAATCTGAAAACCATCGAATCGCTGGGCAAGATGGCAGAAAGCACAGAGGTCAGGAAGTTCGTCAGGCCGAATGAGGCGGTGAAGATATACGGTATCTGCCGGCAGTATCTCGAGAACATCGCAGCGGAGGCAGGAGCGCTGTATAAGATCGGAAGGGTGGTCCTATCAACGTGAATGCGTTTGAGGCGTATTTGGAGCGATTTAAGGTGAAATGAAAAGCAGTTGGCATATCGCATATGGCTATTGAATAGCACCGCGAAGAATCCAACTACTTTGCTATATACTATAACACTTTCAAAGGATTTAAACAAGTAGAAGCGCATTCCGAATACGAGTCATTAGAGACAAATATATTGACATGGATATCTATATTTGCCATAATTTTTCCACTATTACAATTGTTTTCAGAAAAAAAGAGGAGGAATTGTAACGTATATGGAGGATAAACAGCCAAGACTGAAAAAACCGATCATAAGTCGTATATTGGTGCTTATGATTGCAGGCATTCTTATCGCCGGAACTTTTTCGGGCTGCGGAAGCTTTGCAACAAATGACCCCAACTTTGCAAAAGGGGATCCATGGATCGATTCCGATTTGCTGGGCAGCGTGTCGGAAAGTGATGAGATAAGGCTACAGGATGATTTTGCGGCAGCGGCAAACAAGGATTGGATTTTGACCGAAGGGGCAGTACTTCAGGGCAGGAATTTTGATCATGTTGCTGATGTCATAAATGATAATAAGCTTGTACTTCTTGAAGATGATTCGCTGACCGGAAAGGAAGCGGAGGAACTGAAGAAATTTGCGGATCTGGAAAAGGACTGGGATTACAGAGCATCTACAGGGGTGGAACCGTTGCGTCCGTATATTGATTCCATAGAAGAAATTTCGAGCATTGATGAGTATTACGGCTGGATAACGGATATAGAGAAGAATCCTCTCGGGATCGCTCCCGTTGGGGTTGTAATGGCTCCAACCAGATTGAGAGCGTTTCCGGATGAAATGATGGTTCAATATACACCGGCGGATCTCTCTCTCGGTAGTCAGAGCGCATATTACAGCCTTCTCGGACCTTCGCTTGAAATAAAGGAGATGACTGACCGAAAGGTTTCCTATATCCTGGGCAGACTCGGCTATGCTGAAAAAGATATCGACAGGATATTGAAAGAAAACTATGCTGTCGAGAAGGAGTTTGCGGCTATCATAGAACCCGATGATAATGATGAGGATGCCGAACTTAAGTATACGGACAGTTATGACGACATCATTGCTGCAGCGGGCACATATCCCCTTGATGCTTATATGAAAACGCGCGGATTTACGAATATTGAGCATATGGTAGGATACAAAAATTATCTGAAGAAGGTGTCCGGGATATGCACGGATAAGAATCTTGCCGGGCTTAAATCCATGCTGACGGTAGAATTGATATTAAAACTGGGATCTTACCTTGACCGGGATACATATGATACGTTTGATAAATTATCCAAAACCGGAACCAAAAAGGAAGAGCCCAATAATAAGAGCGATGCCGACAAAGAAAGGGATCTTCTGTGCGAAAACATAGGGACGAGCGGTCTTGTGGCGGCTATGGATAAGCTCTATCTTGAGAAGTTTGTTGATCCGGAATCGGCCGAGGAGCTTACCAACCTGACAAAAGATATCATAGAGGTATACAGGAACGATATTTTCCCCAATGAGGACTGGATGTCGGAAGAGGGAAGGGCTCTTTGTATCGAGAAACTTGATGCTATAACTCTGAATGTTATCTATCCCGATCTTTCACAGATCGACTACAGCAGCCTCAATATAGTTCCTAAAGAAGAGGGCGGTACTTATCTTGATGCTTATCTTGAAAGCATGCGGTACTTAAGCAGGATGAAAGGTCAGAGGGCAGGAAAGAAATATGACGCGTCAGAATGGTTTCCTTACGAAACGCAGCTTAGTACCACCATCACCAATTCGGTATATGTACCGATGGCTAACAGCATAAACATTTATGCCGGCATCTTGTCAGATCCCGCTTATCACAAAGGGATGAGTAAAGAGGAACTGATGTCTGGAATCGGTGTTGTAATCGGTCATGAAATAACGCACGGGTTCGATAATAACGGTGTTAAGTTCGATAAGGACGGGATCAAGAACAAATGGATGTCTGAGGAAGACCAGCAGGCGTTTTCCGAAAAAGCAGGAAAAGTCTCGACATTCTATACACTGCTTCAGCCGTATAAAGGCTCGGGATATTATGTAGGTTCAAACGTTGTAGGGGAGGCCGTTGCCGATATGGGCGGCCTGAAGGCTGTGCTTACACTGGCTTCTAAGGATCCGGACTTTGACTATGATAAGTTCTTCCGTCATTATGCACTCCTGTGGGCATCACAGATATCCCCGGAACAGGAACAGTATTACTTCAAGAATGATGAACATCCGCTGAACGTTTATCGTATAAATGTTGGCGTACAGCAGTTTGATAAGTTTTATGAGACATATAACGTACAGCCCGGGGACGGGATGTATTTGGAAGAAAAAAAGAGGATAGCAGTCTGGTAAACATTTTCGGGAGGATATAGAAATGAGCGATACACAGGCAATGATAAAACTTGAGAATATAAAAAAGTCCTATGGGAAGGTTGAGATCCTGAAGGGTGTCAACATGCAGATCAACAAAGGGGATATATATGGACTTATCGGCAAGAACGGTGCCGGTAAGACTACGATATTCAAGATGATACTTGGCCTTTCTGAAAAGAATGACGGTACAGTATCGATTGAGGGTAGCACGAACGAAAAAGAACTTATGCAGAGCAGGAGTAAGATAGGGTTCCTTGTCGGAACAAAGTTCTACAATTATCTGTCGGCCAGAGAGAACCTGAAGTATTATGCGACTATTAAGGGAATTAAGAACAGTAAGGAAGAGATAGACAGAGTTCTTGAGGTTGTTGGACTTAAGGATGAAAAGAAGCCGTTTAAAAACTTCTCTTTAGGTATGACTCAGAGACTCGGTATAGGGAATGCGATACTCGGTAACCCGGATATCCTTATACTTGACGAGCCGACAAACGGACTCGATCCACAGGGTATAGCGGATGTAAGACATATGGTCCGGCGTTTCAGAGATGAATTCGGTATGACGGTCATAGTCAGCTCGCATATTCTCGGAGAACTTGAGCACACAGCGGACAGGTTCGGTATCGTTAACGGCGGTGTTGTTGTTCGCGAGATAACTCAGGACGACCTGAAGGAGAAGCAGGCCTCGGTCGAGATAGCAGTTGATGACCTTCCCAAAGCCAAAGAGGTGTTGACTGCCAATAACATACGTATTGTGCGCGAGGTTGAGGAGAAGTCGACACTTGAAGATTACTACTTCAGACTTGTGGGAGGTAGCAAAGAATGAGACAGCTTATAAAGGGAGATATCGCAAGGATACTCAGAAAAAAAGAGATATACATCTTTGCTTTTATTCTGTATGTCATACTCTTTTCCGTAAAGAGCAAGACAGAGGTGGAGGATCAGATAGACAGTTTTGAGGGCATGGTCGCAATTATAGGAATGCTTATGTGTCTCGTTCCCGTATATATTACGGTATATGGAGATGAGATTCGCACAGGTTCCATGCAGACCATCATAGGACGGGGAATGTCAAGACGTAAAGTCATCATCAGTAAACTGATCGACTGTGCGATACTGTTTACCATGATGTTCATGGTCTTCCTGCTTCTCTTCTTCGTCAAGAATGCAATAGCAGGTTTGACTCTTACACCGAAGCAGAATTTTATGGCATCAGTATATGTACTGTTAACCTGCATAAGAGCCACAGGATACTTTGCCGTAACAGGTCTGTTCCTGTTTTCCTCATGGAATGTCGCCATAGGCCTTACAGCATGCGTGATGCTCGTGTTTGCAAATGTTGCATTTGGTCTCGTTCAGACAAACATGCATATTCCCATACATGATTATTGGATAGATGGACTTGTCAGTTCCGCATATAATGATCTGCTGATCGGTGATTTCCCGTGGAAGCTGATTGCGATGGTGGCGATATACATCGTGGGTGCCGTGATTATTACGATTAAGATCTTTGACAGGAAGGAGCTCGATCTATGAATAATCTTATCAGAGGAGATATCAGACGCATTATATCCAAGAAGTCGCTGTGGGTGGCTTTTGTTGCTGCGCTTATTACAAATATTTTACTTGTCGTGTTCTACCTTTTCACCATGAATTATAGTTCTATCAACTATATGCAGGGAAATATTGACGGGGTGGCGGATTTAGGAGGGATGATTATCGGCATAGCGGTGTTCATTGCGGTTTATTCCGATGATTTCAGGTCCATGATTATAATCAGTATCATCGGAAGAGGCACTTCAAGACTGAAAATCATCATCGCCAAGTTCATAAACAGCGTCATCATAACGATTATACTGTATGCACTGTTCGCCCTGGAGGTCTGTGCCATGACAAATGTAATGGGTATTGAACTGTTACCTGATGAAAGACTGGCATTGTGTCTTGGAGTGTTCAGGGGAATATACCTTACGATCGGATACGTGACTATGGCATCTATAGTGATATATGCGACCGGAAATAACGCTTTTTCCGTATTCATGCTTGTAATGTTTTACCTTATCATACCGAATGTACTTCCATTGGCGTCCAATTTGCCGGTTGTTAAGAACATACATATCGAAAGGTATGACTACAGCGGACTTTGCTCAAACGGCATTTCTGACATAATACTCGGGATGAAACCCCGGGGAGTATTGATACTCATATCAGCTTTCATAATTTACGTGGGAGCATCTCTTGCAATCGTTTTCAAGGTATTTAACAAAAAGGAATTGGATTTTTAATATAAGTAAGCGTCCTATAACTCATACAATCCTTCATTAAAACTTATATGGATGCGGACTTCCACGGGAATCGGACGGGCATAATGCCCGCCCCAGACTGTAGACAAAGTCAGGGGCAACGGCCCCTGATTTTTCTTTGCAAAAGTTACTTCAAACCCGCATAAACACTGGATTTTCCG